>CAYRFL010000018.1:21069-51237 GCA_964423515.1 uncultured archaeon | reverse complement strand
GCATATAAATAGTTTTAGTACATTTGGTGGTTGGGTTAAAAGGGGGAGTGGAGTTTCATGGTGAGCAGACGACATATATCAAAGGCTCGTTATTATCGGTGGATCGACTCTCTTAATAGTAAAAGGACCCGGTAGCGGGGGAGGGGAAAAGTGGTGGTGAACGCGCATACGGGGCCTTTTACAAATTCAAAAAATACACGATAAGAAGCGGCCGTTGGCCGCAAGGTCGGCACACGCCGACCACGAGGGCACGCCCTCGTCCTTTCCTCCGGTGATCATCACTCATACCTTTTTGTGGCGGCCCCGTATGCGCCTAGTCCACCCCGCCCCGATGCCCCGGCTACCGGGTCCGCTAAATTAGTTTTCGAATGGTCGTACCGGCCTCAATTCTTCTCCATTCCAAAAAGGATTTTATAGGAGCAGCCCATATCTTCTCTCCGCATGTTCCACGACATATACGAGGGATCCATCTGGAGACCGCCCTCGGAAGCCTACAGCCTCATACTCCAGCCCACCGTCGGGTGCTCCTGGAACAGGTGCACCTTCTGCACCGCCTTTCGCGACAGGGAATTCCGGATAAAGAGCCCGGAGGAGTTCGGAGGGAACGTGGATGCCGTCCTGCCGTACTACCCGGACACCCGCAGGATATTTCTCGCCGACGGCAATGCCCTTTGCATGCCCACCGATGACCTCGTGGCGGTCCTTTCCCGCCTGTACGGGAGTTTCCCCGCCCTCGAAAGGGTGTCCATCTACGGCGGCCCCCTGGACGTGAAGAGAAAGACGGACGAGGAGCTCGCACGGCTCCGGGATGCGGGCCTGCATCTCGTATACTTCGGCCTCGAGAGCGGTAGCGACAGGGTTCTGAAGCAGGTCAGGAAGGGAGCCACTGCAGCCGACATGGTGGAGGCCGGGCGAAGGGTGAGGAAGGCGGGATTGAGATTGTCCGCGATATTCATTCTTGGGCTGGGCGGAAGGGAGCTGTCTGAGGAGCACGCAAGGGAGACCGCTAGGGTGGTAAGCGAGCAGGACCCCGAATACGCCGCCGCTCTGACCCTCATGATAACCCCCGGATCGGCCATTGCCGACGATATAGAATCCGGGCGGATCACTCTCCTTGAGCCCGGGGAAGTGCTTCTAGAGCTCAGAACGATGGTGGAGGGGATAGAGGTTTCCGATACGGTCTTTCGTGTCAATCATGCATCCAATTACTCACCCATCGGGGGGAGACTGCCCGGGGATAAGAGAAAGATACTGTCCGAAATCGACGTCGCTCTCAGGGAAGGAACGTACAAACCGGAATATTTCAGGGCGTTGTGATCGGACTGGATATGACCCGATGTTATGCAACCCATTATGCAACACGATCGGGCTCATGGGACCTGATGCATTGCGATCCGATAAGAGTGAATGATGAGGAAGATGAGAGAACGACGGTGTCGGTAATATGACGAACGAACATCTCCGACATTTCCGGAATATCATGATCACATTATCATTGATCACAGTCATTCTCATTCCAATAGAGGCACATTCACGCAGGGATGCTTCCACCTTCATTGACGAAAAACCCCTGGGCAGGGCGCCGGTAACGACGATAACCGTCACCGATGAGATCATACGCGGGGACGTGAACCGGCTGGGCATCAACATCGCCGGGCGCTCCAGGTGGGGTGAATCGCTTACCGCCCTGAAGAACCTGCTGTCGAATCCTGGGTTCGAGCCTTCCTATTTTTCGTCCAACATTCTTCTCCGAAGCGACGGCAGCAATTCAACAGCCGTAATGCAGGATTTCTGGGAGGAGAGCTGGAACGACGACGCCGGAGGGACCGGGCAGCCGGATGGTTTCTGGAATGACGGGGAATACGAGTTCGTATACGGCGGGGCAAAGGGTCATAACGGCACCATCGTCGATTTCAACTATACCGAGGATGGACCGGGGACGTCCAGACCCACCTTCAAGCTCGACCACCCCGTACCTGCCGTGGCCGACCACGACGTCATGATCGTCAGAAAGAAGTTCGACAGCAACTATCTGCTGTCGATCAATGCCAGTCCGGCCGGACCCTGGAGCGTTGGAGGGGACGGGGATATATATTTCGACGAGAGCGAGAACCGCCCCGGCACCCCCGGCGAGCAGTCGATGAGGATTGGCAGGGATACGCGCCTGGCATACTACATGGACACATACTACCGCGATGGCGACGTTACCTGCGGAAAGGGTGTGATAGTCAAGGGGGACTGGAACATATCCCTCTGGGCCAGGGCGGAGGATCCGGGGGACCGGGTTCACGTGGAGCTGTTCAGGGAGGGCGTATGGCCTCCCTTTGCATCCCGGACGTTCACGCTGAGTACCGACTGGCGGAGATACACGGTCAATTTCACCGTTCCGGAAGGTCTGGATCCGGACAAGGACTACACCCAGGGGGATTTCAGGGGCGCGCTGGACCTCATCGTGGAGAGCCGGAACCGGGGGAACGGAGGCCGCATATGGCTGGATGACGCCCACTTCGGGCGGAGGAACCACACCAATCCCACGATTTTCAGCGATGTGGTGGTGAGCCGCCTTCGCCAACTGGATCCCGGGATATTGAGAGGATGGTACGGTCAGCTGGGAATCAGCCTCGAGGAGTTCACAGACCCGTCGGCCGGAAGGCGGAACCAGGGATACCGGATAGGAAGCAGGAAGGCGGGTCCTCTATCGTATTCCATGCACGAGTTCTTCGAGCTCGCCAGAGAGGTGAACTCATCCGTATGGCTCGTACTTCCACCCATACTTTCCCCGGAGGAGCTTTCCGATATCATCGATTATATTGCCGGACCCGTATCGACGCAGTACGGTGCGAAGAGGGCTGCCCTGGGACAGCATGAGCCCTGGACCGATGTGTTCGACATGGTCCGGCTGGAATTCGGGAACGAGCTGTGGGGAGCGGGAACGAGCTCAGATCCCTTCGGCGGGGCCTCCCTGAACGGCGGTGTGCGGCTGGGAAGCATCGCCGGCGACAGGTTCGCCCTGATGCGCCAGAACCCACACTTCGATCCCGACAGGATAAAATTGGTCATCGGGGGGCAGTCCGGTTATTCGGGAAGACAGGCGGAGATAGAGGCATCGAGCGAGGCACACGACTGCACGGCCCTGGCCCCGTATTATTACGGGAGCATACCAAACCACACGAGCACCGAGGAGATATTCGGGGCTCTCTATGCTCTTCCAACGGAATACGCTGCCAGGGGTGCCTTCAGGGAGGGGGTGGACAACATCGTTTCGGGCGGCCACGATACCGAACCGGCGATATACGAGATCAATTTTCACACCACGCATGGAACGGACCCACCGGAGAGGACGCGAAACGACGTGGTGGCAGGCCAGGGGGGCGGCATATCACTTTCCTACACCATGCTCACCTACCTGAAACATCTGGGTATAAGGGATCAGGCGGCATTCTCAAGCTGGCAGTATTCCTACAGGTACAGTACGGATCCAAGCGAGTACGTCAAACTGTGGGGAATGCTTCGGGACCTCGACAGGACCAGGAACAGGCGGCCTACGTGGCTCTCGGTGGAGGTGGCGAACAAGGCCATGTTCGGAGATATGGTCCGGACTGTGCATTCGGATGACGAGCCCCGATGGGTGCAGCAGCCCGTAAACGGCATATCGGAACAGATGAGCGTATCGTACGTTCAGTCATTTTCCTTCAGGGAGGACGGTAACGGGTCTATCATCCTTTACAACCTTCACAGGACCTACGGGCAGGAGGTCCGGCTCGACATCGAGATCAACCCGGGCTCCCGTGCTGAGAGATATGTGCTGGCATCTTCCGACATATACGATCACAACGAGGGCACGAACGAGAACGTTACAATTACCGGGGACGTCCTTGATGATTTCTCTCACAATACCACCCTAACGCTGCCGCCCCATTCCATCACAGTTCTGACGTGGAGGGACAACCTTCCTCCCGAAGCGGACTTCACGTACGGACCGGCGTCACCCGATGTGGATGAGCTCGTATCTTTCACGTCGTTCTTTTCGGATGACGACGGTCACGTCGATAACTGGACATGGGACTTTGGGGACGGTAGTGGGCAGACCCATGACAGGAACGCCACTCACAGATATGCGGACCATGGAAATCACACTGTAACTCTCCGGGTAAGGGATGACGGGGGCACCGCCATATCGATAGAGAAGAACATAACGGTAAGGAATGCTCCGCCGGTATGCCTTGCCATGGAGGATGTGGAGGATTACGAGGATCGGTATCTTCTTTTCTCAGGTCACGGCAATGACACACCGTCGGACCGATACGGCCTCCTCTACAGATGGGATTTCGGCGACGGGAATTACACGTCCTGGCAGGAAAATGCCATGGCCGGCCATAACTATGCGCAGCAGGGAGCGTACGGGGCTACCCTGACGGTGATTGATGATGGGGGACTTCAGGATTCCGATACGGTGAACGTCACCATAATTAACCATCCCCCCGGAGTGACCATAGAACCGCGACTGAACAAATCCATTCTGTTGGAGGATGAGATCATGAGGTTCTCCGGCACCGGCGACGATTCCCCTTCGGACCTCCATTCCCTGAGATATCGTTGGGATTTCGGCGACGGGAACGTATCCTCGTGGAAAACCGACGGGGACGGCAACCACAGCTATTCCCGCAGCGGTCAGTACAGGGCCCGTCTCCGGGTAAGGGACAACGACAATTCCACCGTGGAAGCGAGCATCGATATTTTAGTTGAGAACGTACCCCCCTCGGGCAGCTTCACACCGGGGAACTCCTGGTACTGGGAGGACGAGGAAATAGTTATGGAGGCCGTGGATGTCCGTGATACCCCCTCGGACCTGCCCTCGCTGAACCTGACCTGGCTCGCCGATGGAGCCCCGATCGGTTTCGGAGGGAACGTATCGTTCACGGTGGCGAGGTCCGGCCTCTATCTATTATCTCTCAATATAACGGACGATGACGAAGCTTTCTCCAACAGCTCGCATCCACTTCACATTCAAAATGCCCTCCCCAAAGCCGTGTTCACAGTCTCCGCTCTCGAGATCGCCGAGGGCGAGAGCGTTTTATTGGATGCCGGGAACACAACCGACACCAGATCCGATATGGAATCGCTCAATTACACGTGGACTTCCCTTGGCAGCCATCTGGGTTACGGGCGAAGGATCGAGCAGCGTTTTTCGAAGAAGGGGACCTATCCCGTAATGTTGACGGTCATCGACGACGATGGCGGGTCGGATACGAATCAAGTGGTCATTACGGTGGTGGAGATGAATTCATCTGCCGATGTCGGTACCCGTGAGAAAGGTATCGGGGCATCCACCTGGTACCTCATAATCTTCATAACGGCTGTGGCGGCTCTCCTCGTCGTTGGCATTATGTTGTTCCATTACAACAGAAAACGGGAGGGCCGGCGGGCCCCGAAAATCTCCTCTGACGGGCCGATGGTTGCCGGAGTCGGGGAGAGACGCCGGAAGAAAAAGGAGATGCACGATAAATTTAAGGTGGAGGCAGAGACCGAGACAGAGGTAGAAGGGCGAGTGGAGACAAAAGTAGCGGAAGGATGGATCGAGGACGAGGACGAACATGAATTGCCCGGGGTGTGGGTCGAGGCCGATGATAAAGATGATTGGCTTGAGGATGGGGATGAGGATAAGGATGAGGAGGGGGATGAGGATGAAAGTCGAGAAGAACATGAATGGATCGATGCCGGAGACGATTACGAAGAAGATGAATGGTTGGATGCGGGAGACGAATATGGTGGAGAAGATGAATGGTTGGATTCGGGAGACGAGTGCGAGGAAGAATGGGATCCTGAAGAGGGCGAGGGGGAGGATGTGAACAAAGATGAAGGATATGATGGGGATGAATGGCTCGAAGATTGGGAAGAAGAATGGGTGGAAGATGATGGAGCGGAATGGTTCGAAATAACGGAGGTCGAGGAGTGGACGGCGGATGAGTATGTGGAGGAATGGAACATGGAGGAATGGGTGGAAGAGAAATAGAGAGGTATTTCCCTCAATCCATAGGACCCATAAGACAGATCGGACTATGAATCGCCGTCCCGGAGATCACTTACAAATCCAAGCTCGGTCCCGTCCAGAAGATAGACCTTGGTCCTATTCCAGTCCAGGAGACCGTTTCCGAGAACGGGACCCAGGAATTCCGGCCGTCGGTTCACCACGACGCCCTTTCCGGTCTGGACGAACGAAGGCAGTACGATAACCTCTCCGCCCTCGAGCGCTTTCCGGTCAGAATCGGGATAATGCTCCATTACCTTTTCTGCATTCCATCTGCCGCGTATCCAGCAGGGGTGATGGAAATCCCTCTTACCCGCAATGACCGACCCGAAGGTCTGATGATTGTGCGCGGTTATCACCAGGGAAGCTTCCAGTACTTCCCCGTCCGGCCAGGAGTGACCGTGGAAGAAGCCCACGTTCCCCACGATGCCTCCCTTTGCCCCCAGGAGTCCGATCCCGTGTGGGATAAAGTCCTCGATCCTTCCGTCGTGATTCCCCTTGACAACTATCATGGTCCTGGAGAGCTGGCCCAGGACGTCAAATAGCCCGGACATCTGGCGCATGGTACCGGGTCCGGGTACGAAAAGGCTGTCCTTCAGGTCCCCGACGATGACCACATGGGAGGGTTGGACGGCATCGAGGAGACCCACTATATCGGAGAGGACCTTTTCGAAATGGCAAGGAAGGGTTATGCCCTTATCGAGAAGGCTGTACTCGTATCCGATGTGAAGGTCCGCAAGGGCAAGGATGCGATCGGTATCGCTGTGAATGACAAGGGCGGGCTTGCCGAATACGGGCCGGGCTTCCGGCTCGTCCCTCTTCGTTTTCGTATCGGCCAGTTCCGTCATCCGGGATCACTCCCGATAGTATCGCACGGGACCCTGATCGATTCTGAAAAGGATGGTAGGAGCCCGGCTATCGGCATCGAATATTACGCAAGAGCCCGTACTCCCGGTCAGGGGAGCATCGCTGGGCAGAACTCCGAATGTGGAAAACGGTATCGAATTCAGTCGATGAGCGTCTGGGAGAGCACGGTGACCGAGCTTACGCCTTCTAGCCCCTCGAGAAAGTTCTCCAGCTGGTCTCCCCCGCCCTTCTTGTCATCGAGAATGGCCTGAAGTTCCAGTGAGAACAGGCCGAAGGCAACCGGCTTTTTGGAAATGCTGTTTATGGTGACTCCTTCCGGTATGTCCGAGCGTATCTTCTTCATAATGCCGTCGAGGTCGGTCTCCAACTCCTCCGGCATGAGCTTGTATATTATACCAACGTTTCCCATAGTATCCCTCCGCTGAGAACGGTACCGAAAAAGAGAGAATTCGCGATATCACGGGCCCTGGAAACCGCATTCAGGGCACTCGTACTCAATGGACTGGTTCTTACAGTTCCAGCATCTTGCCAGGGGCATCTCTCCGCACTGAGGGCAATTGAAGGAGGTATAGACCGTTCCTTCCAGTATTATCCCGCACGAGGAGCATCTCTCCGCTTTCTTCGCTTCGTCTGCCATCGGGGCAGGGAAAGGCAGAATCATTAGATAAACGTTTTGGTTTCAGTGAATGGACCTCGTCAAGTAAAGACACTCCCGACCTAGTGTCACACTGGACAAGTAGTGACTTGTCAGGCATACCTATTTGTTCCCTAGTTCGTCCAGCTGCTTCTCGAAGCCCCGGTGCCAGGCCTTCACCCAGTCGGAACCAAGGGTCAGTTTCGGCCGGGTAAAAGAAAAAGTAGTTATTTATATGACTACACGTTTCAAATGACCATGGACTACGATGCGTGGGCTCCGTTCTACGCCGAGATAGTGGACGATTTCGGCTACAGCGAGGAGGATGATTCCCGGGCCGCCGGAAGGCTCCAGGATCTGGTCTCCGCCGGTATCGCGGAGGGGCGCATCGAAAGTATCGGAACAACGCTGTCGAGGCTGCGGGAGCTTCTGGCCGGGAAGGTGGTCTACGTCTTCGGCGCAGGTCCCAATCTCCCGGAGGAGCTGGGGCGCATCCGGGCGATGAACCTGTTCGACGAGACACCCTGGACCGAGTACGTCCCGGAGGCGGACTTCACGCTAAAGCTCGGGCCGCGAAGCTGGAAGAAGAGCATGGTGGTGGTGACGGCCGACAGCGCTACGGGACCGGTGGTGGATGCTCAAATTTCACCCGGTATAATAGTGACCGACCTCGACGGCGGAGCCGAGCTGCAGCTGGAGGCGGCACGAAACGGTGCCATACTCCTCGTGCACGCCCACGGGGACAATACGGAGGCCCTGGAGAGATGGCTTCCCGAGATGACGGGAATGGTCCTGCCCACCTGCCAATGCGCTCCACGGGGGGATGTGGTCAACTTCGGGGGTTTTACGGACGGCGATAGAGCGGTCTTCGCGGCACAGGAGCTTGGCGCCTCCTCGGTCACCCTGGTCGGATTCGACTTCAACACGGTGGGCGAGAAGCCCGGGGCGAATGCCCACCAACGCTCGCTGAAGTCCAGAAAGCTGATATGGGCCTCCCTCCTTATCGAGCTGGTTCGCGAGAAGATCAGGGTCATCCGGTTCAACCAGCTCCCCATCTATTAGAGGCCCTTGGATCAGCAGTCACAATACGATGATGAATGGCCCGATATGGTATCGAGGAGACGGACAGGAATGGAGCTCACGGGATTCGAGGAGAAGGCGCTTGCCGGCAGATACGGGCCGGGTCTGGCTCTGGCAGCCAGGATAATCGTCAACCTCGGGGAATTCTTCGAGGCCCCCTACACGGTGGAGATCGGTTCCGCCCAGATATCGGGCGTGTCCGTCAAGACGGGAGGGAGGGCCCTCGAGAACATTCTGGACGTCCTGATCGAGAGCGACCAGCACGTAAGGGTTCCCGCATTTCTCAATCCGGCGGGCTTCGACCTGGAACGCTACCGGGCCATGAGCATACCTGATGATTTCTACGAGAGACAGCAGTCCATCATCTCCCGCTTCGTCAGCCTCGGGGTCATTCCCACGCTGAGCTGCACGCCTTACCTGGGCGGCCTGGCCCCGAAGACGGGCGATATAGTGGCCTGGGCCGAATCGTCAGCCGTTAGCTTTGCCAATTCCTATATCGGGGCCCGGACTAACCGCGAGAGCGGCCTTTCGGCCCTTGCGGCAGCCATGCTGGGAAGGACGCCCTATTACGGCCTGCACGTAACCGAGGGCAGGGTACCCACGCTACAGGTGGAGCTGGAGAAGGATCTGGAAGTAACGGGGGATTATCTGTATATATTGGGTCTGATCGTGGGAAGGGCGAAGGCCGACAGCATCCCCTACATGAGGGGAATAAGACCGGAGGGGGTGGAGCAGTACAAGGGTCTGGGTGCAGCAATGGCCGCCAGCGGGAACGTCTCCCTGTATCATGTGGAGGGTGAGACCCCCGAATGGGAATGGGCCAAGAAGAGGACCATGGCCAAGGCAGGATCGGGAGACATGCCCGGTCTTCGCATCACCGGGGACATGATGCAGGAGAAACTCCGCGAATCGATGCCCCGGAAGATGCCCCAGCTCATGGTGATAGGCTGTCCTCATGCAGGGATAGAGGAGCTGGTGAGAATAGACCGACTGCTCGGTACCCCGGTGAGGAACACCAGGCTATGGGCATTTACCTCCTACCAGACGAGGATGCTGGCCTCCCGCATGGGTCTTCTCGAGAAGCTGGAAAGCAAGGGTGTGGAGGTATTCTCCGATACTTGCATGGTGGTAAGCCCCCTGGAGCTGATGGATTTCGATCTGGTGGCAACCAATTCGGGAAAGGCGCTACATTATCTTCCAAGGATGGGCGGCGTGTCGGCGGCGTTCATGCCCCTCGAAGAGATGCTTCGAGCGGCAGGGGAGGGGGACATATGACCGGAGATGAGCGAGATGCGGGAACCTCGGCGAGGACGCCAACCGCGTCGTCATGTGAAGCGGAGGAGATGGTGACCATGGAGGGCCGCGGCATCAAGGGCCTTTCCGAACCTGTGGCGCGAGGCGAGGTCATGATGTGCAGGCAGCCGGTCTCCTTCTTCGGGGATTTCGACATATCGACGGGCATTTGTATAAACCCGGAGCTGGATATCATGAACGGGAAGGTGGCAGGAAAGATACTGGTGTTCCCGTCGGGGGCCGGGTCTACCGTGGGCAGCTATTCGCTTGTAAACATGGCATTGAACGGGGTGGCTCCCGGGGCGATAATCGTGAACAGCTCCGACTCGGTGATACTTCTGGGATGCTGCGTGGCGGAGATACCGCACGTTCACATGTTCGAGGTCGATGTCACGGAGGTCCTCGAGAACGGAATGACCGCCGCGGTGAACAGCGAGGCTGGAACGGTGAAGATAATCGGCTCCGGCGACGGTGTGGGGAAAAAAAAATAGACTACTCTTCTGGAAGGGACACCTCTACAAGCTCGTCCTCCGGGAACTTGACCGCCTTGACCCTTATCCTTCTAGGTGGCTTCTGTATGCCCCTGGCCCAGACCAGTTCGTTCACCGAGCGATCGATCCATACCTTGTCGATCTCAGCATTCATATGCCTGGCTATGAACTTCCTGATCGCCCTGATGGCCAGTGTCGCTCTCTTGTTCCTGGGCCTCTCGTATACCTTGCTCAAGGGCACCTGGTATATCCTCTCCATGGGCTCTTCTGCCATTACCGCACCTCATAATTGATAAAATTAAGACATGATATGTTATATCGAAACAATCTCATTTCTTGAGCCTTCCCCGTCTCCAGTTCCGTCTCTTCGGATGACGCAGGAACTTCCTCGCCGTCCTCTGCATCACCCACGCGGGCACGCGCCTGTTGCTCTTCCCCGCCTTGAGGAGCCTCTTCTTCTTTGCATAAGTCTTGTGGGATGCCATTCTATCTCCTCTCTATCCTTATCTCCCTCTTTTTCGGCATTATTCTTTGGAGTATGTTCTTGAATGTATCGTCATCGATGCGTTCGTCCCTTGCCATTCTCTTGGACAGCATCAACAGCTGCTCCTCAACGGCGTCGGCATATTCCGGTCTGGCCATCCGGACCCTTCCCAGGCGTTCCCGGGCATCCGGTGTCAGTATGCGCCGCAGCAGCAGTTTCTTCTGGGCCTCTCTGAGCTCTTCCTCCCTCGTCTTCTCTTCCATTCCCTCCATGGTCATCTGCTGCTGGATATGCTGCAATTTTCTCCTTCGGATAGCTTCCAGTTCCTCTTCATCAGCCATTCCCGATTCACCCTGGGTGACGTCCGGCCATATTTCAGAACTTGCCAAGCTGGGCGTCCTCTTTCACGAGCTCCCGCAATACCTCGTGGGCGAGGTTGTCCAGGTAGCTCCTTCCCTTGGAGGAGACCGCTCTTCCACGGTTTCCGTTCTTAACCACCAGATCGGCTTCCTCAAGCTGCTGAAGGACCACGCGGATGATCTTTCCACCCCCCTTTCTAGCCTTGTTCGGTTTGGCACCCCGGTTCTTCTTCCCGCCGTATTTTCCCCTGAGCCTGGATACGCCCACCGGCCCTTTGATGTATATGGTACGCAGTACTGCGGCAACCCTGGTGTACCACCAGTCCTCCTGGGTCGGAGGTTTCTCCTTGTGGACCCCCGTCTTGACGAATAGGCTCCAGTCTGGTTGCACCACCGCATCGTTCTCCTTCAAGCTGTCCTTGATCCTCTCAATCATGAGGTTGGCCGGAATATCCTTTACTGTGGTCATTTGTTCTACACCCACGGTGGCTATTTAGTAATCGCCATTGGCAAATGCGGATTTTTCCTTCCCCTCAGAGATGGTTATTCTATAATAGGATTTCCCCGTAATTCTCCGTCCCCCGGCAAACCAGTAATCCCTCATTATATACGTGTTATTCGAATGGGGAAACGCTTTTATAGAAGTTCTATTATATTAGCCCCGCAAAACCCTTTATGTCTGTATGGAATTATTGCATTTGACAATAGAGAAAAGGAGGATTGAAGATATGAATCCGCAATTGAAACCATTGGGTGACAGAGTGTTGGTAGAAAGGATCGATCAGGAGGAAAAGGTATCCCCGGGAGGTATAATAATCCCGGATACCGCTAAGGAAAAGCCCACCAAGGGCAGGGTAGTGGCCGTAGGGCCAGGAAAGCGCGACAAGGATGGGAACCGGATTCCCATGGAGATCAAGGTGGGCGATGAGATTGTATTTGGTAAATGGGGTGGGAACGAGATCAAGATGGATGGGAAGGAGTACCTTCTCCTCAAGGAAGATGACATATACGGAATAATAGAGTGAAGGAGGGACATGGAATGGCTGCAAAGGAACTTTTCTTTCATGAGAAGGCAAGAACACCCCTCTTTGCGGGTGCGGACAAGATAGCGAACGCCGTCAAGACGACCCTGGGACCAAAGGGGCGCAACGTCATAATCGGCAGAAAATGGGGTTCCCCCAAGGTCACCAAGGATGGTGTAACGGTGGCCAAGGAGGTTGAACTCGAGGACGCGGTGGAGGATCTGGGGGCCAAGATGGTGAAGGCGGCCGCCGAGAAGAGCGGAAAGACCGCCGGCGACGGGACCACCACGGCATGCGTCCTGGCCCAGAGCATCATACACGAGGGTGCAAAGCACATAGCTGCCGGGTCCAGCCCCATCCACCTCTACAGGGGGATGGAGGGCGCCCTGGGAAAGATAAAGGATGTATTGAAGGACATCAGCATGGAGATCAAGGGCAGGGAGGACATGGAGAAGGTGGGCACCATAGCCTCTAACGGCGATGCCGAGATAGGCAAGCAGCTGGCAGAGGCGCTGGAGAAGGTTGGCGAGCACGGCGTGGTCACCATCGAGGAGGGAAAGACCCTCCAGACCGAGGTGGACGTTGTGGAGGGCATGCAGTTCGACAAGGGCTATATATCCCCGTATTTCGCCACGGACCAGGAGAAGCTCATAGCCGAGCTGGAAGACCCCTACATACTCATACACGACAAGAAGATATCCGCCATGAAGGATTTTCTGCCGCTTCTGGAGAAGCTCGCACAGATCGGAAAGCCCTTCCTCATAATCGCCGAGGATCTCGAGGGGGACGCCATGGCGACCCTTGTGCTCAACAGGCTGCGAGGCTCTCTCAATACATGCGCCGTCAAGGCTCCGGCATTCGGTGACAACAGAAAGGCCATGCTGCAGGACATAGCGATACTCACCGGCGGTACCGTGATAAGCGAGGAGACGGGACGCAAGCTGGAGGGCGCGGAGATGTCCGACCTCGGCAAGGCGAAACGGGTCGTGGTCACCAAGGACAACACCACCATCGTCGGGGGTTCGGGGGACAAGGTGAAGATCGATGCCAGGATAAACCAGATCCAGATCCAGATCGAGGCCACGAAGTCCGATTACGATGCCAAGAAGCTCAAGGAGAGGCTGGCGAAGCTGTCCGGCGGAGTGGGCGTCATCAAGGTGGGCGCAGCAACCGAGACCGAGATGAAGGAGAAGAAGGATCGGGTGGAGGATGCATTGAACGCCACCAGGGCGGCGGCCGAGGAGGGCGTCGTACCGGGAGGCGGGGTTGCGCTCCTGCGGTGCATAGCGGCAATAGACGCTCTCGATTATACCGGGGAGGAGAAGCAGGGCGCCGATATAATCGCCCGGGCTCTGAGGGCTCCCACGAAGTGGATAGCCAACAATGCGGGTGTAAACGGCGATATCGTGGTGGAGAAGGTGCTAGAGGAGAGCGGCAATTTCGGATTCAACGCGGCAATCATGGAGTACAGCGATCTCGTTGCCGACGGCGTTATCGATCCCACCAAGGTCGTGCGCCTGGCGGTGGAGAACGCCATTTCTGCGGCGGGCATGCTGCTCACCAGCGAGGTGGCCATCGTGGAGAAGCCGGAGAAGGATGCCCCGCCAATGGGCGGCGGCATGGGCGGAATGGGCGGCATGGGTGGAATGGGCGGAATGGGGATGTAGGCGGGTTTTATTGGTACGGGAGGGACCCCCTGGGTCCCCTCCCTTTTCTTTTTCAAATCAATTGTCTTCTGTCATAAAGAATAATTCATAATTTTCCTTCTCACCGTACGCCCTCGATGAGCGTAGTCCCCGTCCTCATCCCCCCTCCCCCGTCGGCCCACTTCTTCCCGTGTTTCAAGTACCCCTCCAGAATGAAGCGGTCCAGCTCCGGGCCGATATTGGTTATAAGGCGCGTCTGGCCGTTCCTGAGTCGCACCTTTATGACCTTCTTGCTACGAAGCTCGCTGCCCATGTACGTTTCCGGGCTCAGGTACTCGATGTTCCCCCATCTCTCGCCGGTGAGGATGAGGTCCGGCATGGCCTTGGTGTATTCCACCGCGATCCCCTCCGATGATACACCCGCCCTTACGGGGATCGACCTCAGGGAAATGAAACCCGCCAGAACCAGAAGGGGAGGGAACGCTGCAAGCCCCAGCATTGTAATCATGATATCGTTCATGGCACCGGTGACCGCGTAAACGGACAGCACCACGACGGCGATGACGATCTCGGCGATCAGGATGGACGTCCACAGGATCTTGAACCTCTTCCTCTTGCGGTTATCCTTCCAGTCCATCAGGTATGTGTTCAGATGTGCGTCCTGTACCATGATAACGCCTTCCTGTTCTCGAACCTTGAAGCCGGTCCTACCGGTGATGGGCCTTCCGAACCGGCTCCGGGAAAAGATATAACTATCAAGGAAAGGATTCCCTTCGATATGAATATATTGGTCCACGGCTTCGGTCCCTACAAGAACTGGCAGGACAACGTCACCGTGAAGGTCCTGGACCGTCTGAGGGACCGCAAGGGTCTGTACAGGAAGATATTCGACGTCCGCTTCGACGAGGACATGTTCCTTTCCGTGGCAAGGGAGCTTCGGCCGGACGTTGTCATCGGCACGGGCCAGCATCCCAGGGCCCGCAGGATACGCATCGAGAGGAAGGCTCGAAACCGGATGAGGGATTCCCGGGAGGAGGAGCCCCGTCCCATTGAGAAGGAAGGCCCGGAAAAGGTCTTCCTCAACCTGAAGCTGCCACAGGTGCCGGGGACCCGGGTGACCTACGACGCCGGGGACTACGTGTGCAATTATTCCATGTATGTTTTTACCCGTTGGTGTGTTCCCAGGGACATCGGGTACGCCTTCCTGCACATACCTATGAAAGTCGATGTCGAGGCGGCTGCAAGGTGCATTGATGGTATGCTGGATGGGCTTTACAAACGTTAATACAATGCCGAAATGGTTAGCGCGGGCGTGCGACGTAAGAAACGCACGCACGCAACTAAAAAATATTCACAGAATAAAGAGCGGCCTGTGGCCGCATGGTTGGCGGAACGCCAACCCATATTTTCCACATCAATATTTATCTGGTAGGGTTCTAGCGAGGGCGTGTGTGGCTTACGCGACACGCCCTCTTATTACTAGCTTCATTTCCCGTAACGTATCCTGTTACGCCTAAAGTCCTCCATCCCATGGAATCAACCCGGCGGGCCCGGGGGTTCCGGCGGCTGTCCGGTCCCGGGTCGTTTGCCGTTCAGCGAGGAGGGCATCTCCTGTATCAGCTTGCTCAGTGCGTCAAGGGTCTCGCTGGCACTGGCTTCCTTGGGTCCTTCATCCGGAGCGGGGGAAGGCTGCTCTGCTCTGCTCGTCTGCCCCCGGGAGGGTGAAGGAGTGGGGGCGGATGCTGAAGGGGATGACGGCGAGGATGATGGTGGAGATGAAGGAGCCGGTTCGTGGGTAGGAGCAGCGGTGGGAGTCGGAGTGGGAGATGACGAGGGTTCGGGGACCGTGCCGGGAGCTGGAACGGCGGAGGATGCGGAGGTAGGCTCAGCAGCTCCGGGTGTCATACCCGGGGAAGCGTGCTGGACGGGAGGTGGTCCGGCGGCGTCCGTCCTGGGGACTGTTCCGGCATATCTCGGATCCCGGAAGGGTGCGTGTATCCGCGGGACGTTCATCCCCGATGGCGGCGCCGGCGGAAGCATCTTGAACGCTGGTGTAGCGGGTCCCTCCGTCTTGAAGTCGGGAAGCATGACCGAGGGTGGAGGGATGTACGTCTGCTCGTCGGGTGGTGGCGGTACCGGCGGTTGACCCCCGCCCTGAGGCAGCTGCGGGAACTGCCCCCCGTTGGGGGCCGGGCCGTAGGACTGGCGGGCCAGGCTGAGCACGTTCTCCCTCCACTGGGCGTATGCTGCGGTGCCCGCATACTGGGGAAGAGCCACCCTGTCATCCATGGGCGGCAGCGGGGGCGGCGGGGCCCGCACCGGTTTCGGCTCCACTATCTCCGCCTCCAGCAGTTCCATCTCTTCCTTGATCTCCTTCCTCTCCTTCTTCTTCCTGATAATATATACTGCGAATATGATCATTATCAGGAGAAGGGCGGCCAGAAGGATACCCGTGGTGGGCTCCATGATGGCGGAGGTGTCCTTTCCGTCGTCGCCCCCGGATTCGGATGATATGGTCAGCGTGACGCGATGCTCCTTTACCCCCTTGGGATAGGTCACCTCCAGCGTCAGTTCGTATATGTTCGGTGCGAGAATGTCGGTATCGGTTATCGTCATGTTCACCTTTACCGTGGTTCCGGCCGGTACCAGCATCTCTCCCTTGAGGACCGCGTATCTTGCCAGATGACCCTTGACGGCCAGCAGCGCTATTATTGGCGTGTTACCGAGATTTGTGAGGGTGAAATTGAACGTTGCGTTCTCGCCCTGGGTTATATTGACGTGCCCCTGACTCGCCTCCACGAGAATATCGTATGTGGGAACGAATGTTATATTGATCCGGAAGGACCAGATGCCGCTGAGACATTTCCCTTCCACCAGCTCTGCCACGGGCACTATCCTCCAGTAGTACGTCGTATTGTCATCCAATCCGTCGAGCATCAGCCACGTATCATTGGTGAGGCCCACCACCGAGAGATTGTCCCTCTCCATCCCGAACAGCACCCGGTAGATTATGTCCTTCATGGTCGGATTGAAGCATTCCCACGTGAGGTTTGCCGCTCTCTCGGTGATGATGGTCCCGTTGAGAGGTGCGAGATGCGTGGTCTCGGGATAGAGTACATTGGTATTGACGTTGAAGCTCCAGGTCCCGTTCAGACAGAGTCCCTCGGACTTGTCGTCGGAGGGGATAACCTTCCAGAAATATGTCGCGTCGTCGTCCAGCTCGTCTATGACGACCGAGGTATCGTATAGGTCGGAAAGATACATGAGCGGAGGGAAGGTCTTGCTGAGATAGAAGCTGAAGGACACGTTCTCCATTACCGAATCCACGTCCAGCACCTCCCAGGAGAAGCTGACCGTGGTCGAAAGCTGGATGGAATGTTTCTTCGGGGAGGTCAGAATGACGTTCGGGGGATCGTTCACGGCGGTAATGGTCACGGGGATGGTCAGCTCCGCCCTCAGTTCCGGGTCGTATTTCTGATATGCCGTGGCGGTTATATTCCCGCGGCCGAAATAATCCTCCTTTCCCGATATCCACAGCGTGTCCCCCTCCGTAAGCTCCGCCAGTATGTTCTCGTTATCGCTCTCCACCGAGAACAGGAGCGAGTTGTTCTCCACGTCGTATGCATGCCCGGACAGGTAATCCGGAAGGGTCAGGTTCCCGTCCTCGTTCAGAACGATGGGGGACGGAGAGGTGCGCCAGCTGGGAGCGTCATCCACGTTCTCCACCGTCATGGCGAACTGGTTGCTGGTCCTGCTCCGGCCGTACATGTTCGTACAGTTGACGATGACCTCGACGAGCCCGGTCCAGTTCTCCTGGAGATACGTCACATCCAGGGTGGAGCCGTTCAGCTCGAGCCCGACGCTTTCGCTCTCAGAATGCCATTCGATATCGAAAACGGAATTCACGATCTCCGCATACGGGTCCCTGAAATAGTCCGTCATGTTGAGGACATCCCACGTGGGAGTATCCTCGAGGATGACTATCTCATCCAGGACATGCCGTTTAAGGGCGGGCGATTCCACATGGCTCCAGTTAACCATCCAGTTGGATATCTTTGGAGACGTCTTCCCGTCGGAGGTCATAATGACCTGGATGAAAATTGAAGGATGCTCGATGGAATTGAGCTTTGTAAGGTTCACCGATGCGATGCTCCCGTTGATGGGAACCTCAATGAGAGCCTCTTCGGTCGCATTGTCGTGTATGCTGATGTTCAGGCCCGGATTCTGATCCGACGCGAATTCGACCCGGAACGTGTTCCAGATATTCTCGGGTTCCCGGGGATCCCATCCTGGAAGGTTCAGCCCCTTTGTCCTGAAGCCGGCCTTGCTGAGAAAAAAGGTTCCCCTGTCCCCTATGGTGGATGGAGGTAAAGGCACGTTATATATGAACATCTCATCCAGAAGGCCATTGAAACTGTCGGGGCTGTACGGTCTTCCCCCTATGTGGAACCGCTTCCAGCTATCGTGTTCGAATCCCGCATAGCTGCCGTTGGCGCACTCCTCGCCGTCGATAAATATTCTCGCCGTACCGGAAGATCTCGAAAGGACGAGGTGTGTCCACTCTCCCGGAGCGATGACCTCGTCTGTCACGATATCGTAGGTGCCGTTGTCGAACATGTAATGAACGTGCCCCTCATCGTCTATCATTCCCACCTCGTTGGGCTCCGACGAACCCGACTTCTCCTCGAAAAAGAGGATATTTTCCAGACCATCGTCTTCGTATCTGATCCACAGTTCGTATGTGGCGCTGGGTAGATGCAGGGGGGAGGAATCGCTTATGGATACACGATCGTCCGTGCCATCGAGCCTCAGGGCCCCTCCGAACAATCCGTCGGTGATGGCTCCGTCCCCGTACAGATAGCCGTATATCCTGTTCAGGCTCGAATCCTCTATCACCCCGCCCCTTGCTCTCTCGAAATCGTAATGTATCACTGTGTTCGTGGAAAGGGACGGTACGTTCTTCCCTATCATGGCGGAGCCGCCTTCGAGAGCAAGTCCCCCCCGTGCGTTGCATAGTAGGACATCCGGCGTGGTGGAGTCGTTGGTGATACGAAGTTCTTCGATTATACCGTGGAAGAAGTTCGTGGGATGATATGGAAAGTGGGATGATCCGACCTCGGCGCCGATAAAGAGCGGGACGCTTGAATGCCGGAGAACGAAATCCACGTTCCTCCTGGCCTCCTCCATGCCGTTGACGTATAGGATGATATGCGGCCTATCGAATACGAGGGCCACGTGATACCACCTGTCGGCGTCGACCATTGTCCTGGAATAGAGCTCATTGTATTCGTCCAGCTCGAGATCGATGGTTGAGAGAAGGGCTCTGATGGTGCCGTTCCTCAATATCTGTATCGCGTAATCGCCCTGTGACCTC
Organism: uncultured archaeon; assembly: GCA_964423515.1. Classification (GTDB taxonomy): domain Archaea; phylum Thermoplasmatota; class Penumbrarchaeia; order JASLWR01; family JASLWR01; genus CAYRFL01. The sequence goes on along the minus strand of CAYRFL010000018.1, from coordinate 31,959 downwards.
CCGCCCAGAACCGACATGGTATCCTTTCCGCATCTGTCCAGTTTGAACCATGTTTCCACGGTCAGTGCCTCGTCGGATTTCATCGATTGATCCTTGTCCACCCATACGAAATCGTCCACTCCGTCGAATCTCAGACCTCCGTCGAACCTGCTATCTATCCAGATCGGATCGCTGGGTTCGATGTTATCTCCGCCTCCGAGAAAGCCGTCGTTACCGTTGGTGGACGAATCTACCAGAGTCTGTCCTGCTCCCTCCCGGAACCTCCACAGGCCGGAGGTGTGTTCATCCGGGTCAATGGAGAACCGGAGGTTGCCGTCCCCCACGAATCCGTCGTAGAGCATGTCAGCCCTGTTCCACTGGATGCCCCAGGAGTACAGCACGGGTGTGATGTCCACGGTACCGGTGAACACGGCCCTGAGACGTATGGTGGTCAATCCCAATCCGTTCAGCTCGCCCAGATCGACATGAGAGCTCGGCATGTTCGTGAAGCCCTGTACCGCCTGGCTGGTGATGGCATCGATGATGGTGAGGTTGATGTAGGTGCCCGGTCTCTCCGTCTTCTCCACGGACAGCAGGTCCCATCCGTGCCCGTCGGGCAGTGATATGACCGGCGAGGTCAGGGTTCCCGAGGGAGAATACCTGAAGAAATCGTGGTTCCAGGTCTCATCGGGATAGTTTGGGTATCCCCCGAAGAGCACGGCCTTGCCATAGGTCGTGTCGTAGGCGAGGCCGAGGGCGTACCGGCTGGAGGGGCGATCGTTGTATGTGCGCGTCGTCCATACGTTCGCAGCAGGGTCGAACAGCCAGCAGTCGCTATCGTATGGATAACCGCCGTACAGCATTATGCGGTGGACCTCGCTGTCGTAGACCATCTCGTGCTGGTACCGCGCGGGAGGGTTGGATTCGGGATGAAGCAGGGTCCAGTTATCCTTCGATACGTCGTATGTCCAGGTGTCCCCACAGTTCGAGCCGTTGTATCCCCCGAAGAGCACGATGTTGCCGCTCACGGGGTCGAACGTCATGGCATGGCTGTACCTGGGAGACGGGGAGTTGTATGGATCCTTCTTCTCCCAGACGTTGCCGGCCACGTCGTATGTCCATGTCTCCCCGAACAACCTCCATCCTCCGGAGTACGTCCTGCCCCCGAACATGACCACCTTGTTGTTGATGCTGTCATATGCCATTGCATGTGCATAGAGCCGGGGAGGATGGTCCTGGGAGGATCGAAGGGTCCAGGAATTCTCGTCCATGTCGTATGTCCACGTTTCCGCATTGGTCCAGTAACCCGCGAACATGACCACCTTGTCGTTCGCGCTGTCATATGCCATTGCATGATAGTATCTGGCCGCGGGTGACCTCGCGGGATCCATCTCGGTCCACTCCCCGTCCCTGGTATCGAAGGTCCACGTCTTCGAGCTGCTCTGTCCCTCCACCGTCCGTCCTCCGAACATGACCACCTTCTCGTTCTTGGAGTCATAGACCATCTTGTGACCGTACATCCCCAGAGGGCTATCATCCGGGTCCATCTCCATCCAACCCTCCACGTTCCTGCTCGAAAGGTTGACCCTGGCATCTTCGCCGTGACCCGATATCGACACACCGTTCGGAGTGCAGTCGTCGAACTCCCTTTCGCTGCTCTGAAAGAAGCTCCCTCCCGCCTCCCCGCGGGTGAGCTCTCCTTGAATTCCTCCTCCCCTCACTTCAGTAATCGTTCCTTCTGCTTCCCGATCTTCCCCTGCCGGGTCGACGGTGGCCTCGGGCAGGTAAGTTACGGACACGGGTGGATCGGGACTCGAGTGCTCGTTTTGAGAATGACGGCTTCCGCTGATGTAACTGAACGGACCCAGAGATAAGGATAGCAACGTGATGATCAGAAACAGGCTCTGCACGATTCTATTCACGAGGTACCCCCTATCTAAGATATGTCATCTCACGAGCGGTGAGAATATCAACCGGTGAACGAATTGGTGTCACCTATTTAAATGCTATGAAAAAGTTTGGTACCTGTGATAGATTGTTATCGATGAAGGAGCGTGTCATTCCATCGTCCTATTTCTCCTTCCCTTCCAGGTTCTCCGGCATGTTCTGGAGCAGCGCCGACAGACTGTCCAGGACGGAGGCCTCCGAGGGTTCATCCGTCTCTATCACCACCGGGGTCTCCGGCTTGTGGACGGCGGGTACTTGGGGACTTGCTGGCGGTTCTGTCTCCGGTTCCGGCACTTTCGGCTGTTCGGATGAGCCGGGAGGAATGTAATCGGATGCGCTCTCGACCTGGGGCGGCGTTGCGGGTTCTGGCGCGGAGGGCGGCATCCGGGGCTTTTCAGGCCCCCTTTGCTGCGGCCGCTCCGCCCCCTTTCTCCCCCGTACCGGAACGTGGATCCGGGGAACCTCGATGCCGGACGGAGGCGCCGGCGGCAGCTTCTTCAGTTCCTGGTCCGGCGCCTTTTCCACACCCATATCCGGTACCACAACGGATGGCGCAGGGACGGGGGAGGGGCGAGGTACGGGAGCGGGCCCTCCGTGAACCGGGGGGGGAGGTACTGGCGGCTCTGCCCCGGCAGGAGGTTGGGCATACATCCCCCCCCTCTCCGGAAGCTGCGGGGGCGGGGCCGCATCAACGGTCCCGGTGAAGTGTCTCTGCGGCAGCTTCTGTGCCGTCTCCCTCATCCGCACCTGGGTTGCCGGCCCCGAGAACTGGGGCAATGCCTGTCTGGATTCCATTCCCGGTAGCTGCGGAGGCGGTGACGACGGAAGTGTGGCGGGGGTCACTATCTCCGCATCCAGCAGCTCTAGTTCCTCCTTCACATCCCGCTTTTCCAGTTCCTTCCTGTATCTCCTTCTCATCCGCATGATGAATATGAGGAACACCAGGATCACCAGGAGAAAACCCGCCCCGAACACCCAAACGACCCACCAGTCCAATTTATTCTCGACGTTCTCCTTTTCCTCCGGGGTCTCGGCCCTGTCCGGGATTATATTGACGGTCATCTCCCTTGAACTGGAACCCCCCTCGAACATTGCCTCCACCTTGACGCTGTACGACCTGGCCTCCAGCAGATCGGTGTTGACAATCCTGCCCTCTATGGTGATGGTCCCGTTCAGAGGGACATATGTCTCGGCCTCGAGGACGATGTAATGGAGCAGGAGACTCCGTACCTTCATTTCCACCAATACGGGTATATTTCCCGTGTTCGCAAGGGTTATGCCGAATGTGGCGTTGTCACCCTGGGTCATGTTGATGCGTTCCTTCTCCAGTTCCATGGACAGCTCTCCCCGGGCCACGAAGGAGCTCTGCACGGAGAAGCTCCACGGTCCCCGCGGATTGGTACCTTCGATATCGCTCAGGAAGGGCAATACCCACCAGTAGTAGGTGGTATCGTCGGAGAGGCCCGAGAGGGTTATCCACGTTTCCGATGTCCTGGCGTGTTCGGTGAGGTTTCCCGGTGAGCTGCCGAGATAAAGCCTGTACGTTACTCCGTACATGCTCTCGCTCCTGGGCTTCCAGGAAAGGTTCACCGTGGTGAGGTTCGTGACAGTGCCGTTGAGCGGTGAGATCTGTATCGCCTCCGGTATGTTCACGGTGGAATTGAGGGCAAAGCTCCACGTTCCGTTGGCGCATGTCCCCTTCGATTCCCCGTCACGCGGGATCGCCCTCCAGTAATAGGTCGTCCCGTCCTCCAGGTCGTCCAGTTCAAGGTGGCTTACCAAGAGGTCCGACATGAAGGGAACCGTGCTGCCGGCCTTCGAGATGTAGAAATCATAGGTGATCTCGTCGAGTTCGCTGTCGATATCCGTCACATCCCACCTGAAATCCACGGTGGTCTCGGTGAGGATGGAATTGTGGGCGGGGCTCAGAAGGGTGGTCACCGGAGGATCGTTCACCGGGCCCACCTCCACGGTCACGGTAACGTTGGAGAACAGCGTAGGTTCCATGGGTTCGAATACTGTCACGGTTATGTTGGACGAGCCGAAGTAGTCCTTTCCGGGCTCAATGAACAGTACGTCCGGCTCCAGGAGCATGACGGAGATATTCTCATCTTCGCTTTGAACGGAGAATTCCACCTCGCTGTTCTCCACGTCGAAAACGTGGGGGGCGAAGTAATCCTCCAGCGTGAGATTGGTATCCTCCTTCAGCTCGATAACGGGAGGTCTCGTTCTCCATACCGGACGGTCGTCCACCTCCAGAACGAGGATGGTGAATATGTTGCTGGTACGTGATCTGCCGTATACGTTGGTGCAGTTCACCGATGCAGTTATACCTCCGGTCCAGTTCTCGGTGATCCCGGCGATAACCAGCGTCGACCCGTTGAAGGCGAGAGTGACGTTCCCGGGATCGGTATTGCGCTCTATCCTGTAGACGGGAGGGGAGATGTGAGTATATGCATCCTCGAAAAGAGATGACAGGTTGGTTATGTTGATGCCGACCTCGTCCTCCCTTATTATGAACTGCTCCGGGATCTCCTCGGTGAGCCGTGGGGATTCCACGGGATCCCACCGAAGGCCGATGGAGAGCAGCCCGGGCGTGTCCGATCCGTCCCCGCTCACCTCTATCCCCGCGTAAATACCGGAATGCTCCAGCGAATTGAGATGTGTGAGGTTCTCCCGCAGGAACGTGGAATTGGGACGCACGTTGAGGATGGGCTCCCCCGTGGCATTGTCGTAGAGGGTAATGTTGAGCGTATTGTTATCATCTGTTTGGCTTTCCACTATAAAAGAGCTCCACGTGTGGTCGGGAAAGGCGCCGTCCCCCCGTCGCCCGCCCGGGATGGGCAGTTCAACGGTCTCGGTGACGAAGCTGGTGCCGGTGGAGAACAGTTTGGCCCGCTCCCCTATCTCATCCTCCGATAGGGCTCTGCCGGTGAGCAGCACCTCGTCCATGAGCCCCTCGAAGCTTCCCCCTGCCATCCCGGAACCCCCGATGTACAGCGGCTCGGACAGGGCCGGCTCGAAATCCGAAAAGGTCCCCTCTCCACGTTTCTCGCCGTCCACGAAGATGCTGGCCGTATTGCCTGAACGTACGAAGGCCAGGTGAACCCAGCTGTCCAGGGGCAGTGCATCACTGGCCACTATGTCCCAGGTTCCGTCGTCGAAGAGATAATGCGGCCTTCCCTCGGAATCGATGAATCCCTCCTCGTTCATACCGGTTCCGCCGCCGCGCTCCTCGGCAAAGAGCACCCTGTGTCCCGAGTGGGAGATGCACTTGATCCAGAACTCGTAGGTGGCGTTCTGGGGGTGTGTTTGCGCACAATCGTTTACCCTTATCACCGGCGAGGTTCCGTTGAAGCGGAGAGCGTTGCCGTGAAGTCCCTCCCCGAGCCTCCGGGGTCCGTAGAGAATGCCCGGGATCCGGAGTGGTCCGAGATTGCGTATGAAAGTGCTGTTCACCTCGCTGAACGGATAGTGGAATATGGTGGAGGCGCCGGCTGCCGGTGAATTCGGGGCGAGCTCGGCCTTGCCCCTGTGAAGGGACAATCCCGCCACGGAGTCCATGGATATCTCATCGGGCCCCCTTGCTCTCCTGGAAATATGAACGTCGTCGATTATTCCGGCAAAGAAGTTCGTGGGTTCGTAGGGAAAATGCGCCGAGCCTACGTCTGCCCCCAGGAACAGGGGCACGATGGAATGCCGGATCTGGAAATCCGCCTCGAGCGCCGCCTCTTCCCGCCCGTCCACGTAGAGCCTGATGTGGGGTCTCCGGAAGGTGAGCGCCACGTGATGCCATTGGTGAGAACGCACCGTGGTTCTCGAATAGAGCTCGTTGTACATGTCCGGGTCCATGTTTATGGTCGACAGGAGCGCCCTTATGCTGCCGTTGGGAAGGATCTCCAAGGCATAGTCGCCGTCGGCTCTCGAGCTAATGAGCGTCATTCTTCTCCCGGGGGAATCTGCAAGGAACCACAGCTCCACCGTGAGCGCCTCATCGGGCGAGAGCGCGTCCGTCCTGTCCACCCAGACGAAATCATCCCTCCCGTCGAACCGGAGAGCGCTTCCGGAGCGTCCCTCGACCCATTCGGGATCGCCGGGTTCCTCGTTGATACCTCCCCCCAGTCGGCCGTGGTTGCCCTCGGGTGAAGCATCCAGGGCGAGCTGTCCCTCGCTCTCGTCGAGATTCCAGTGAGCGCAGGTGCCGTTGTCGTGCCTCGGCGTCCGTCTTATATCGCCTTCCCCCGAGAATCCCATATGCCATCCATCCGCAGTCCTCCACTCCAGACCCCAGGAGTGCAGCACCGGGCTGCGGTCGCCCGGACCCTTGAAGTTTGCAACCAACCGAATGCTGTTTATTCCCTTTCCATTGAGGGATGACAGGTCCGTTCTACTGTTGGGAAGATTATCGAAACCCGGTACGGGAGCTGACGTGGTGGCATCCACGACGGTTATGTTTATGAACGTTCCGACCAACTCGGTCTTGTCCACGTGCAGCCTGCTCCATTTCATCCCTTCCGGAAGACTTATGAGCGGGGATGTCAGGGTTCCCGTGGAGGTATGCCGGTAATGGTCGTATGCCCACGTGTCCTCCATGTAGTTATGGTATCCTCCGAACATGATGGTCTTTCCGTTATGGCTGTCATGGGCCATGGCGACGCTGTGCCTTCGGTAGGGCCTCTCCGGATAGACCTTTTTCGTCCAGGTCTGCCCGGTGCCGTCGTACAGCCATACGTCGTAATCGTAATGGTGGCCCCCGTACAGCATGACCTTGCCCACCTCGTCGTCGAAGACCATGGCCGGATACTGCCTGGCGTTGGGAGGTGAGTTGCGCTCCACCTCGGTCCACACGTTCGTGGTCACGTCATAGGTCCAGGTGTCTCTTTTGTAATGACCGTCGTTGCCTCCGAAGAGCACCACCTTCTTTATGACCGGATCGTATACCATGTCGTGGTAGTACCTGGGACTGGGGGTCACCGGCGGGTACATGCGGGTCCAGGTGTTCGCGGACAGATCGTATATCCACGTTTCGTTCCATCTCCTCCAGCCCCCGCTGTATATCATACCTCCGAAGAGGACTATCTTGTCATTATCGCTGTCGTACGTCATACCATGCCCGTAAACGCTCCGGGGATGAGCGTCCGGATACCGCTGGGTCCATTCGTTGCCGCCGACGTCGTATACCCATGTCTCGGACCCGACCCAATAGCCGCCGAACATCACCACCTTGCTCTCGGAGCTGTCGAATGCCATGCCGTGATAATATCTGGCATTGGGAGAGGAGGACGGCTGGACCCGGGTCCATGCATTTCTCGACGTATCGTACAGCCATGTCTGTGAGCTGGAAGCACCGGTATATGTCCTTCCTCCGAACATGACCATCTTCCGATTGACCGAATCATAGACCATCTTCTGTCCGTACATTGCCACGGGATGATGATTGAGCGTGATCTCTCCCCAGCCCTCGTCGTCCACAAGGGTGAGGTTCACACGACCGTCCGTACCATAGCCGGTCACGGTAACGCCGTTCTTGAGGCACGGTATGAAATCGTTCCTCCCGGTCTGGAACCAGCTCCCGCCGCTGGCATTGGCCGGATCAGCTCTCGTAGTGGGGGGCGTTTCCGCATTTACATGGCCGTTTACTATTGTGTTTCCGTCTGCATTCGGGGCTTCGACATTAGAGCCTCCCTCCATACGATCAAGAGGTTGCATTACGGCAGTGCTTCGATGGTCCCCTTCGAATTCGGCCATGGGGATCACGGCCATGCTTCCGAAGATGAACAGGATCATCATGAAAAGGGCGTAATATCGTCTCATATTGCTCACCTGAATGCCATTCCTGTCGTTTCATTTAAAAGAATCAGCCGAACGGAACCGGTCGATTCATAATTCCCCGGTCTCGTGGATGAAATCATCCACAAGCTCCCTAAGGTTGTCAATGGTTTTCTCATTATCGGTGCTTTCATTTGCCTTTCCACTGCCATTATCTCCCGTCGGCAGCGGTTCCAGGTCTATGATCTCCGATCTCCAGCGTTCTATCGGATCGTGTGGTGTAGCCCCTGCTTCCCTGGCATCGTTTTTAGAGGGTGGAGGAATGATCTCCACGGATGCGGGGTCCATCACCGTCGCCTCCTCGATATCTCCCCGATCCGTTTTTTCTTCGTCGTCCGGTCCATTTCCGACGAACACCAAATCCAGCTCCCTCCTTGCCTCCGAGTTCCTGATCCTCCGTCTGATGAGAAGGTACCCGGATATGATGGCGAGGCCGAGGACGACCACCGCGCCGCCGATCATATATGCCCATCTCAGAACCGGATCCCCGGACACTCCCTCCAGTCCTCCGCCTCCTTCGTCGTCCCCATCGGATCCGATCACCAGCACTATCCATGAATATGAGATGGAAACATCCTCCCCCGTAACGGTTATCTTCAGCTCGTAGGAGTTATCCACGGACAGGTTATCCGAGGTAAGGTTGTAAACCGTTTCGCTTCCCCCTGAAATCAGCTCCCTGTCGTTGAGATACCAGCAGTAATGAAGGGGCAGGAGCTTGGTTTCCTCGTCGATGAGGACTATCCCGAAGCTCTGGCCTCCCCCCACCTCGAGCTCCACCCTGGCCTGCTGGGGAAACACGGTGTGAGACGTGTCCACGGATTCCATTGGAGTGTATCCCCGGGTGGTAAAAGTTATGGTGAACTCGGTCAGAGGATTCCCCGCCCTGTCGCGGACCATCGAGGATAGGCTCAGCACGTAGGAGCGTTTGTATGAGAGGATGTGGTCGGACGAGAACAGGGCGGAGCAATTGTCCCCGGACCATTGGAAGCTCAGGGGGATCTCGTTCCCGTAGGAGTCCCGCAGGGTCACGCCAACGAGCAGGGTATTCTGGATCAGCGGTTCGGAGAATCTGATGAGGATGTCCGTGTCCACGGGTACGTCGCTGTCCCCGTCCATGGGCACCGAGGACATGACCTGCGGCTCCACGGTATCGACCAGGGTGAAGGACAGGTCGGGGTTCCCCTGCACCCCGTCCTCATCGGAGTTTCCCGAGCGGTCCGAGAGCGTGACGTCCGCGTGATATATGCCAATGTCATTGCCGAAGCTGTACCAGCTGCCATTGTACTTTCCGGGACTGTCCGCCATGTGGGCCAGGGGGACCCTGGCAACAGTGGCCCCGCTCTCCGCATGTCGGAGGTGTATATCTCCCGTGAGGTTCCCCTCGAGCGAGGCCTCCTCCACGATGAATTGCAGGATGTCTCCCAGCGCGTATTCACCGTCCCGGTCCGGCTCGCCCCCCTTCCCCGTGACGAAGCATTCGATGTAACGTACCTCGGGCGGGGTCACGTCCACCAGCTGTATGATGAGCTCCGGCCGGTAGCTGAGCCCCTCTCCCACGTTCCCGCTTCCGTCGACTAGCCTGGATTCGATCCAGTAATTGCCTTCCGGAAGACCCTCCGTGTTCCAGTCCAGTATGTATGCGCCCTGGCCCGATTCCGAGAGAGAAAAGGTCTCGTTGTAGTGTCCCCAGTTCGATGAATGATTGATGCGGAGCGAGCCGGCAAGTCCCTCCTCCCGGTCGGCCTCCTCCACCATTATCCTCACGAGGGAGCCAAGGCTGTACATACCGGAGGTGCTCCCCGCGGATGACGAGCTGACCCTCATCACCATTGGTGCGGTGGTGTCCCGTATGGTGATGTGAAGGGCGGGAACGGAGAGTATGCTGCCGTCATCCGAATTTCCCGCGTCATCCGTCAATCTCGCACTGATGCTGTAATTCTCTCCCGGAATGACATTCTTGGTGTCCCATTGATAGGTATATCTCCCTCCTCCCTGGTCGGCCATGGCCGCATCGGCGATCCCGGGATGCCCCAGGGGATCCCGTATTGTCATTGCCCCGATAAGGCCCGTTTCTCTCCCTTCCTCCTGCACGGTTATCTCGATCTTGCCCCCCTTCTCGTAAACGCCCGAGACGTCGTCTCCGGACTTGGAATACATCTCCATTATCCTCGGAGGGGTCAGGTCTCTCTGCATGACGGAGAAGGTGCTCCGGGTAAGCCTTGGAACGGAGAACTGTACATGAATTATCTGCCGATCGGGCGTGTCGAGGACATTGACGACCCTGCCCCCCTCTGCGAAATAATCGATCCCTCGCGGGGGCCGGTCCATGTTGAGAGTCACTCTCCCGTCCATTAGATCCTCGTTCTGATCGTTGGTCACGGTGACATCGACGGAGCTCTTGTCCTCGCCACCCGGCCAGGCGAACTCCGCCTTAAGGAGGCCAAGGGGCGTGGAGCTTACCGCACTTCTTGTCCCGTCCCCGTCGTCATCGTACGTGTAGTACTCGAAGGTGTCGTTGTCGATCATGAACACCCGGTAGCTGCACCCTTCCACGGAATCCTCCGCACCTGCGGTGTCGGTCTGGATGTACAGGGGATAGGTCGGCTGCTGCCAGTCTCCCGCAAGGACGTTCCCGTTCCCGTCCAGTATCTCGTCGTCGTGGGTATGGCCGGCGATGAAGGCCTTGACATCGTGCTCCACCATGAGGTTCTCAACGTCGTCCTTGTGCCACATGGGTGTCTGCTTGCCCCCGCTGGTCTTTAATGGTGCGTGTAGGAAGATAAGGCGCATCTCGTCTCCATTGTGCAGCGTAAGGTCCCGTGTGAGCCATTCCACCTGCTCCTCGGTGAAGCTCTGCACGTTATTGTCGGGATGCGGCACCGAGCCGTACAGCACCTGCCATTGTCCGCAGTTCATCCCTATGAAATGATGCGGGCCGTAGTTGAAGGAGTAATCGAGAAGAGGATTGATGGAGGTCGAATAGATGTTGATTCCGTTGGAATCCCGGTAGCTGTACTCGTGATTGCCCGGAATGACGTAGACGGGTACCTTGAGGGTCTTGCATATGTCGAGGAACATATCGGCCTGCTCCTGGTCCGGCGTCTTGGATCCGGTGGGATCGCAGTCGATGGAATC
>CAYRFL010000018.1:0-20969 GCA_964423515.1 uncultured archaeon | reverse complement strand
TCCCACGGATGACGAGCACGCAGGCAGGGCTATGATGAAAGGAGCCGGCACGAGAAGGGCGGCTGCGATAAAAATGAAAAAGCATGGATTCTTCAACCTCTCACCTTGAAATTGCGTTCGGTCACTCGCCATCTCCTTCGGAAGCCCGCTTCACCCTCTCCCTCTGGGCGATATTCCATATGCTTTCGACCGTCCTGCGGTAATTCTTGAGATAATCCTCGATGTGGTATTCCACGAAATGCCAGGCTCGCTCCAGGTTGCCGGACCGGAGAGAATAGACCTTCTTCTTGTTCTGGAACCCCTCTATCTCCCGGGAATGGCCTTCTATCAGATCCATGGATTTGAGCTTGTTCAGGTGATTGTAAAGGGTAGGGCGCGTCGTCTTCAGCTGGGATATGAGCCCTTCCACCGTCCATTCCCTGTTTGGCATCAGGACGAAACATTTGAACAGCTCGATGGCGGTATCGGTATCCTTCTCCCTCTTGAGATATCCTATCTGCGTCAGGAACATCTTCAGTGCATCATCCATGGACGAATCCTCGGATATGGGTGCATTCTCCACTATGCTTATGCTGAAGGACATATAAACCGGATTCAAAGGACTCTGCTTATTACATATTTCTTTTGGTATCAGTGGAAAGGAGCGATATTTATTCCTGTAAGAGAAATCACGGGGCCCTACCACCCCTTCGAACCATCTCCGAGGCCGCTTATCCACGGGTCTTCCACTCCCCTGGCGGGATGGTATATGACGGGAAGGACGTCCCAGGTCGTTATGTCATAATGCGAGGATATTGACGGAAAAATAATTAAGAAAGCAATATCTATGAGATGAAGCGGGATCGGCCCTTTGGGTCTACGATTCCGCGCACATTGTCAAGCTGCAAACTTCGAATATTCGAACTTTGCACCATTGACAACATTCACCTAAGTGGAAAATTGTAATTCACGGACACCGAGCGTGGTATTGATGGGCGTGGTATTGACCGTCCAAGTTCTATCGCTCCACGTGAGTGCCGATTCGATCAGGGAGACAGATCGGAGAATGGTGAGAATATGGAACGTTATTCGCATCGGCGATTTTCGGCCCTTTACTCGATGATTGGACCGGTCACGATCCTGTTGATTCTCATTCTATCCGGCATCCCTCCGGACCTCAGCGTCTCCGAAAAGGATTCGGAATGCGCCGTTGGCTCGTCCGCGAAGGTGGACCCGGTGCAACATGGAACGCGTTTCACCACGACGTACACCGAGGATTTCGATGACAGGGCCAAAATCGACCAGGACAATACCACCGCCATGGTGAGGACGGACTCGGGCCGGGCCTACCTCTGGGCGAGCACACCCGTGTTCCCGGTGGAGTATACCGGGACCAAGTCCATCGATACTCGCTCTCACGGCGGGGGTTACAGCCCCAAGTATAACGAGTACTGGTATCCCCAGTGGTCCGGCTCCACCATCTACCGCTACGATAAGAACCGGAACTACATCGGAAGCTTCAACTCCGGCACGAGCAGCATGATGCAGGTGTGGGGCGACGTGGACGGAACCTACTACACGGCCAACTGGGGCAACGACAGGGTATACAAATGGTCGGATATGGGCAGTTCCCAGCAGTGGTCCTTTCACATGGGCTCCACCACTGGAGGGGTGTGCTGCGACGAGAACTACGTCTACGGCCTGAGGTGGTCCCACAATCAGATAAGGGTGCTTCGGAAGAGTGACGGGCAAAACGTTCGGAACTTCAACCTTCCCCAGTCCACCTACTGCTACGGCGGCCTGGCATGCGCCAACGGCTATCTCTACGTGGGCGGCTACGGCAATGATTATCAGAGAGTGGGCATCTTCGATCTGGAAACGGAGGGATACGTGGGCGATTTCCGCTGCAGCCAGAGCATAAACAACATGGCCTTCACCGGTGAGGAGTACTGCATTTCCGCCAACAGCAATACCATCTACTGTTACAGGATAAGCAACGGGAACGCATACACCGGTACCGCCAGCCAGGCTCCCGTGGATACGGCCCACGTGCAGTCGAAGGTGATGGACAGTACCCCGGAGGATATCGGTGCGGTCCTTCTCAACGTCACGGATCACAGCCCGGAGGGGACCGATATAACCTACAGGATCAGTGCGGATGGATGGCACTGGGAGACGGTGGTACCGGGGGAACCGCGTTCCCTGGCCCATCCCGGCTCCCGGCTCATGTGGAACGCCACCCTTCATACCGACGATCCGGGTCAGATACCCTACATCGCCAACGTGGAGATCGGCTGCGACCTCGTTAGCGCCCCGGAGCCCTTCGAACCGGGTGAGAGCTCGTGGCAGCCGGATTACTATCCCACCCTCTCCTGGAACTTCACAGATCCGGACCCCGGCGACGATCAGTCGGCATTTCAGGTTGAGATATACGCCGATCCGGATGGCTCTCTTCTCGAGTACGACTCTGGCTGGGTCAAATCATCCACAACCAGTTACACCATAACAGGCGCCCTTGCGGATGGAAGGTATTACTGGAGGGTGAGGACCAAGGACGACCATGGCGGGATAAGCAATCGTTCCGCTATGAGACGGCTTCTCGTCGATATGACGGCACCCCGCGGCAATCTCACCATAGGGGACGGCTCGCCCACGGTCAACGACAGGCAGGTGGAGCTGCATATGGAGGTCCAAGATTCCGGAAGCGGCGTGGAGGAGATGCAGATAATCGATGACAGGGGCTTTGAGGGAACGTGGGAGGATTTTACCGAGAGCGCCTCCTTGTCCCTGTCCCTGGGGGACGGCCGCAAGAAGGTGGGGCTTAGGCTCAAGGACGGGGCGGGGCTGATATCGGAGCAGATAAATGCCTTCGTCTACCTCGATCTGAAAGGTCCCTTCGATCTGGAGTTGAGCTCGTCCACTCACCCGGACCAGGACGGGTTCTATTCGTCAAGCGCTCCGGAGTTCAACTGGCAGAACCCCGTGGAAGTATCCGGGATCAAGGGTTTTTCCTACATGATGGACCAGTCCTCGACCACTGTCCCCGGTCCCATGACCTTCAGGCCGGAGCCGGACCTCCGCTTGACCGGTGCGAACGAGTTTTCGGGCCTCTCCGACGGCACGTGGTATTTCCACATCGCCGCCTGCGACATATTCGATCAGTGGAGTAACGTGACCCATTATCGTGTGAACATAGATTCGGAGGTTCCATCGATATATGACATGGCACCGGACAGGACCATCTGGAGGAACAGCACGGAGGTCGAAGTGAGCTGCACCATAAAGGAGGCGGGCGGCAGTGGTCTCGACATGGACAGCATCGAGCTGTGCTACAGGAAGGCCGACGATCCGAATTACGGAAAGTGGTCCTCCGTTGGGATCCAGAAGACAATAATCGAGAAGGACCGGGATGAGATCCCCATAAAGGCGAGGGTCTCGCAGGTGCTATATCTCAGCGAGGGCAGCAATTACCTGAAATGGCGTGCTGCCGACAGGGCCGGCAACGGGCCCGCCGCGAGCGGGGAATGGCTGGTACAGGTGGACACCACACCATTGGTCTTCAAGAAGCCCAAGCCCAAGGAGGGGTCCATCTTTCTGGATCCCTCGGTCCTATGCAGCATCACCGCGGACGACGACCTGGGAAGCGGCGTCGACGGCTGGTCGGTGGAGTACGCCATATCCCCCGGCAGCGCCGATCCGGATTCCTTCGTCAACTGGACCTCCGCCAACCTGGAGGGAGCGGCATCCTCCGTGGACATAAGGCTGGATATCGAATTTCCTCCGGGAAAGGAGAACTACCTAATGTGGCGTGCCAGGGACGCCGCCGGGAACGCCTATTCCTATTCGGATCCCATCAACGTTCAGGTGAACTCCCCTCCCGTACCCCTCATCGGATCCCCCGTGGGGACGGAGAACTACACTGCCGGCAGGGCGATCAAGCTCGACGCCAAGGGCACTATGGATGCGGACGGTGACACCCTGAGCTTCTACTGGCAGATCAGGGACAAGAGGCTCGAGAAGGTAGTGATGGGAGTTTCCGGAAATGGGAAGGATGTGGTTCTCAAAGAGGGTGTCTTCACGGTCATACTGTATGTGAACGACGGGAAAGGTTACAACATCTCCGCGGAGGTGGACGTATGGGTGGAGGGGGGGTCCGACGGTCCTTCGGGTGCGAACACTGCCGTGGGAGCTTTCTTCTCGGAATGGTGGTGGCTGGTCATCATTCTCATGGTGTTCGTACAGGTCGTGATCATACTGATAATCCTGAAACGCAGAAAAGGTAAAGATGACGATGATTCGCCCCGACGGGCCGTCTCCCCTCCGGTCGGAATGTCATCCACGAGGTATCCGGCGTCATCACACCCCGGACCGTATCCCTCGGGCGGTCACACCCCGCCGCTCACGGGGGGATACATTGCACCCGGCAAAGGCCAGGCACCTCCGCTCTCTCCCCCTCCTTCACGACCTATGCTTCCAGCGGCGCCGGCTCATGCGGCAGGGCGAATGGACGGGAGCATGCCCGGTGCTCGGCCCGGGGGTCAGACCCATTTCGGTCATGGGCAAGAGAAAGGCGTAGGGGTACCGGGAGGCCGCCCCGTTCCCCACTCGCCTTCCCTGGGACAATCTCTATCTCCATCCCCCCTGGAAATGCAGGGGCCGGCCCCCTCACTCCGCCATTCATACTCAGGCTCACCGGATTACACGTTACCCCAGTTCTCCACAGAAAAGGGTTCCCAGGACCTGAACCTGCCTGCCCTCCCCCCGGCCTCGGGAGGGGCCGCCCCGGGGGATATGTCGGCGGCGTTACAGGGGCAAAGTGCTGTATCGACCCCGGCCGCGCCCACCGTGATAGAGGGTCCGAGGCCGGCTCCGCTGCCGCGTATAGTGAACCAGGATGCACCTTCTGAGGCCCGGTCCGACCTTACCGAGATCAGATCCGACCTGGAATCCATATTCGGAGGAAATGGGAAGGAGGGCAGTTCGGGGACAGCGGCACCGCAGATAGTATCTCCCGCACCCGTTCCTCCCTCGCCGATGTTCATCAAGTGTCATGCGTGCAGCTCACTCAATCCGGTCACCACGTCCGAGAGGCCGACCGTTATAAAGTGTGCCACCTGCGGCGAGGAAGGCTACCTGGCCCAGTGATGGGGCCGTTCACGGCAACCGTGAAAAATCGACGTTCTTCTTAAGAAGCCAGAGCGGATAGGTGGAGACCTCGATAATGACCTCGTCATTTCTCTCGAAGGGCACCTCGTTGAAGCCGTCCAGGGAGACGATGCCTCCCGCCATGTCGGAATCGAGTATTAGCTGGGTGGCAAATCCGCTGTGGAGCGTAACATCGCTCATGGGTTCCCTGACGATGTAGAAGAACTCGGGCACGGTCTGATCCTTTTTTCCCCTGTAATCCGCCATTATGTCCTCGTACCTTTCCGGCGGCAGGATGTGGCGCGCCCAGCCGCTCATACCCTGCATTGTGGAGCATATCACTCCGGAGGACCGCTGCCACTCCCTTGCGGGAGGGTCGTTCCCTGGAGAAAGGACGGACAGCCTGTACTTCGAGGGCCTCCCGAAGAGGTTGTTGCCCAGGGCGTATTCGTTGAAGGCCATATCCACGGGGACGGTGATCCCGGTGGCCTTTCTTATACTGCTCTTCAGCCGGTAATAGAGACCGAACGCATTTGTCACGAAACCGCTGTTGCGGGTGATGCCCTCCACCAGTGCGATCATCTTCTGCTGCAGGCAATCCCGGCCGCTGAGTTTTTCCCTTTCGAGGGACAGGCCCATGAAATGACCGATGCTTCCGTCCTGGTCCCAGTGAATGCCAGCGACGAAGCCCTTCCTGAGGTAATGGGTCAACGTGAAGAGCGTGCCGTCCCCCCCCACGACGAAGTATATCCCGATGTCCCTGAGCCGGTCGTGGTGCAGATCGTTCCTGGGCATTACGACGAGAGAATGTTCTTTCCTGTCCTCGAAGAAATCCTTGATCCGGGTGATCCGGGAGGAATGAACGAGATCCTCGTTGCAGATGAGGGCCAAACGCATTGTATCGGCATCCCCTGTAATCAGGACCGGGTAAATCGACTTAAACGATTTTAAACTTATGCGGCCGTCGCCCCTCATTTGGAATATTGTACCAAATCACATATATACGCAAAAAATCGATTAACCCAATGTAGTATCAACCCGCGGTCCGCGTAAATAAGCAGGAGTAATAGCCTTGGTTCCAGGTACCGGTTGGATGCGGAGCCGAACGAGAGGATCGGCAGCGAGCGGGGATGAGGCGATGACGATGAAAAGAGCGTTTCCGAGCATTTTGATGATAGTATTCATGTTACTGACCGCATTCTTTCCGGTGCTGGGTGCAGGAGCGCCCGTGATGGGGAAAACTCATGATGCGGGCACAGGTCCGTCCGTCGATGAGGGGTCTGTTGCGTCCTCCCGGGTGGAGATACCCCTTCCTTACACACGACCCCCGAGAGACGACGATGCCGTGGACCCGTACCTTCGCGAGGTCATGGAGGAGACGGAGCCCGGTACTCCCCTGGAGATACTGGTCCAGTTCCGGGACGGTCTGAGGCCCGTCGACCGCGCCTTCCTGGACCGGTCCGTATCTGAGGTGAGGCACACCTTCTTCGATTTCGATACCTTCTTCTGCCTGGCCACACCCCGGCAGATAGAGAGACTGAACGAGAACCCCCGCGTGTTCTGGATAGAGTACAACGAGGAGCTCGAATACCACATGGACCTGTCCCTGGAGACCATCAAGGCCACCGATACCATGTATTCGCTCATCCGGGATTCGGACGGCACGCTGGGAAGGCAGATAGACGGCTCGGGGGTCACCGCAGTGGTGCTGGATTCGGGCGTCGACGCGGGCCATCCCGACCTCGATTACCGCGAGAAGACGGTGATGAACCTCAAATCAAATACGGACATGGTTTGGGTGGAGATGGAGAACACGGACACCTCCTCCGGCCACGGTACCCACTGTGCGGGAACGGTGGCCGGGAACGGGGACGCCTCAGGCGGTGCCAGGAGGGGTGTGGCTCCGGAGGCAAAGCTCATCGGCCTTTCCACCGGCGAGGCGGTGGTGATACTCAATGCCCTGGGTGCCCTCTACTGGGTGTACGAACATTCGCGTCCCCACAACAATCCCCACAACATACGCGTGGTCTCCAACAGCTGGGGCGCCGGCGGAGGCACTTACGATCCCAATGACGTCATATCCGTGGCCATCAACAAGATCACCTACGAGAACAACGTCGTGTGCGTGTTCGCCGCGGGCAATTCCGGGGGCGACGGCACCACGATCCAGTCCAGCAATTACGGAAATACGCCAGCCGCCATCTGCGTCGCCGCCTCCGAGAGGGACGGCAGCGGTATATCCGGCTTCTCATCCAGGGGGAAGCTGGGCCTCAACAGCACCTACCCGGACATCGCGGCCCCGGGCGTGAAGATATGGTCCACGGCGGCAAGGCGTACGCTCATAAGCGCCATGACCAAGCAGGGTGCGGACGTGATAGACCCCTACTACTTCGCCATATCGGGTACCAGCATGGCCACTCCCCACATAAGCGGCGTCGTCTCCCTCCTGTGGCAGGCCTGCCCCTCCATGAAGGTGTCCTATGCCCGGGACCAGGATGACGGCGAGGACCCCGATTGGCACAGTCGCGAGGACACTCGAATGCACGAGAGCGAGATCATCATGAAGGCATCCGCCGACTACATCAACGCCACGGAGGACAACGGCATACCGCAGAACTGGTCTACGGGGCATTTCGACAAGAGATACGACATTTCCCAGGGATACGGCCTGGTGAACGTCCGGAAGGCGGTTGCCCTTGCCCTGACCCTGGAGGAACTGCGGACGAGGGATTTCGACGGGGACGGTGCGGCGGACTTTCCCAACGCCTCCGTCTGCGATGCCGTGGAGCAGTACGAGAGGACGCTCAAGATAGAGAACATACACTATCCCACCACCAGGCTGGCGGCCACCTGGGAGGGCGAGTGGACGAGATTCACCAACCAGACCAACAACATAGAGAGCCTGGAGACGGACCAGAGCCATTACGTTTACGTGCCCGAGCAGGCCGAGCGCATGGTCATCGACCTCACCTACACCGCCAGCAACGTTCCCGAGCTGGCCGTGGTCAACCTGGCATTGGTTATCGATACGGACCTGGACGGAAGGATCGACTGGCGCCAGGGATTGGGCGGAGGGTACCTGAAGGGCAGCAAGCACTCGGAACTGGACCTCGAGACAGGTGGATTGTCCGGGCAGCGGGGAAGTGAATGGCTGTTCAACATAGAGGGCCAGGGATTCGACATGACCATCCTGGACCTTCTGCAGGGCAGCGCTTTCGGCGAGGTCATGGCCGAGTACAGTGTTGGTATCGAGCTTCATCTTCCGGAGATGGAGGAGGGGGA
Organism: uncultured archaeon; assembly: GCA_964423515.1. GTDB lineage: Archaea > Thermoplasmatota > Penumbrarchaeia > JASLWR01 > JASLWR01 > CAYRFL01. The sequence goes on along the minus strand of CAYRFL010000018.1, from coordinate 12,563 downwards.
GAACTACCTGGAATATCTGTCGGTACAGTCGAGCTATTCGCCCCTTGAGCCGTTGGACCTGGGAAACCCTGATGCCACAGCGGGCGTCTACGTGACGAAAATGACCTTCGATCTAGGTGAGGTATCGGCAATCGGAGAGCCGGATGAGGACCCCGTCGAGGACGACGGCTCTTCCGCATGGGTCTGGCTCATCATCGTTCTGGCGGTACTGGGAATCGCGGCCAGCATATACGTGCTGAGGAAGAAGAGGCTGCCCGGGAAGTGATATCTTCACTCCCGTAACCTGTGGGACCAGTACCTCATTTGTATTTCTGATGATCTGCGTTTTACTCTACCAGAATGATGATATCGAATCCGATTCAACCCTTGAGACCGGGTTAAGCGGCTCTCGGGGTACCCCTTTGGGGCACACCTGAGTTGCCCGGAAGGTGTTCCGTGCGATCTCGATAGCCGGGGTGGGGAAAAGGGGAGGTATAGGCGCACGCGAGCCCGCTACAAATAAATGAAATGCAGGATAACAAATCGGGGCCGTGCTGGCCCCATGGGTCGGCGGAACGCCGACCCTTTGTTTTCATCTTCATTTTTAAGGGCTCTAGCGAGGGCGTGCGTTTCTTGCGTCGCCCGTAGGCTAACGTGCCGAGGGCGCAGGGGTATTTCTAATGCCCCGGAATGAAATGGGCGCACGCCCTCTAAGAACTCCTTGTCCATAATTTGTGTCGGGATAGGTCGCTCTTGAAAACGCAGAACATCGGTAAAATAACCCTAAAACCTATATAGATACCCCTGTGCATATTCTACCGAATGGAACAAGGCGGCCAGTATGACGGTGAATGCCCTCGCTGCGGGGCCCCGGTGAAGCATAGTTTCCTCGAAAAACACCTTAGAAACGTTCATAATATGGACATGGAGCGGGTCCGGGAACTGATGGATGCGCAGCAGAAGGTGAAAGCGAAACGGGGGCGTCGTCGCCCTCCCGGCGGAAGGCGCAGGATCGTTGACGTGGGCTTTGTTCTCTGCGTGACCCTGCTTCTGGGTGTTTCCGTTGCATACGTCATAAGACCGGAGCTGTTCGATTGGGGAGGGGATGACGACGATCCGGATGGAGGGGGGGAGAGCGCTCCATTCGTCCCCTTCACCGTGACCACGGAGGACGGCTTCGTGCTGCACTGCAGTCATTACCGTGCCAACGAGTCCAATTCACCTCTCGTGATGCTGATCCACGGTATGCGCGAGAATCGGTGGGCATGGAGCATCGACCGGTCCCTGCCCGAGGAGCTGCAGGCGAGGGGATACCACGTTGTTACCCTCGATCTGAGAGGGCACGGAGACAGCTATATCCAGAACGGGAAGAAGAGAGCGTACGATGCCCTGCAGGAAGATGATTATGCACGCATGGTATCCGACGTGGCCGCCGTGAAGGAGTATGTGGACCAGTACAAGCCCTACGACAGGCGCGTTTGCATGATCGGAGCGAGCCTGGGAGCCAATATCGCCCTCAACCTTGCCGTGAACGACCAGGACGTTCGGAGCCTCGTTCTGCTCTCGCCGGGATTCGAATACGCCGTGGAGACTACCCCCGAAAGAATGGAGGACTACGGCAATCGTTCGGCAATGCTCATGGCGAGCGACGAGGATGATTATTCGGCCAAATGCGCATACATGATGGACAAGAAGGCCCGGGGCCGGAGCGATCTGAATTTATTTCCCGGGATGCTCCACGGGACCCTCCTTCTGTCGAACCCGGAGTTCCACGACACTCTGTACGACTGGCTGGAAAGAACCCTTCCCGGGGCATAGGACCTTCTCCCGTTTCCGCAGTTTTCTGTCCCGATAGTCGACCATGTTGCCTCAGAATTCTTCGGTTGAAACAATGTAATCTTTGCTTGAAAATTTGCGACGGTTATATGATTTTGACCGTATTAATCATAACGTCATGATAAAATATTAATCATAGAAGGGAAATCATAAGCCCACATGGTCAGAGTTGTTCCTTTCAGAGGCTATCGGTACGATTCCGGGATTGCGGGCGAGTTCAAGGATGTGATTTCCCCGCCCTATGACGTTATCAAGGGCAGGCTTTTGGAGCTGCTCCACAGCCGTTCACCTTTCAATATCTCTCATATCACAAGGGGTGACCGCAACCCCCGGGACACCTTGGACAATAATGAATATACGCGAGCCAGGGATTTCTTCCATCGATGGGTGCAGGAGGGAGTCCTCGTACGGGAGGAAAAGCCCGCCTTCTACGTTTACGCCCAGGAATTCACCTGTCTGGGCAGCAGCTACACAAGGGTGGGATTCGTTGGTCTTTTAGAGCTCGAGGATTTCGGAACGGCGGAGACATCGGAGGGGGAGGATTTCTCCGGTGTCCTGCAGCACGAGGAGACGCTTCCCAAGGACATCGAGGACCGCCTTAACCTTCTTCGTGCCACCAGGGCCAATTTCGGTCAGATATTCGTCATATACCCGGATGCGGAGGGGGAGGTCGATGCAGTACTGGAGAGGAACATGTTGGCCCCGCCCGCGATCTCGGCGGACGACGGTCTTGGCGTCGTGCACAAGCTCTGGGTGATCACCGACGAGGACGACGTGAAGGAGATCGAGAAGGCCATGGCCCGGAAGTACGCCATCATCGCTGACGGGCATCACAGGTACAAGACCGCCCTGGCCTACGGAAGGGAGATGCCGGGGATGGAGAGCGCCCGCTACCGGATGCTGACATTCGTGAACATGTCCAATCCGGGTCTCGTTGTTCTTCCTACACACCGTTTGGTCCAGCACGTCGAGGGCTTCGACATCGGGGAAGTACTGGAAAAACTCGAGGCCCACTTCGACGTGACGGAATACGGACCGGGATCGGCTGCCAGGGAGATGATGTTCACACGCATGGGTGCGGATTTCTCGGGAGGGCGGCACGGCTTCGGTATCTATGCCAATGACGGCAGCTTCTACGGCCTGACCCTTCGGGACGAGGGGGTCATGGATGCCGTCGAGGCCCATTCCGGGGCATGGAAGAGGCTGGACGTTACCATTCTACACGTGCTGGTACTCGATCGCTGCCTGGGTATCGACCGGGAGAAACTGGCGCAGGGGACCATAGGAGGTGGTTCCTTCGTGGAATACATAAAGGGTATCGGGGACGCGGTGGAGGAGTCCATCGAGGCGGTCGACAGGGGGGCACAGGCCGTGTTCTTCATGAATCCCACCAAGGTCAGCGAGGTGGAAGAGGTGGCCGGGAACTTCGAGACCATGCCGCAGAAATCGACGTTCTTCTATCCGAAGGTATACACCGGATTGGTCATAGGCAGGCTGGAATGATTGAATCTTGATGATCTGAAACATGACGGAGGATCTAACATGGCAGATAAAGTGTACAATTTCTACGCCGGACCGGCAACGCTTCAGCGGTCGGTACTCGAGAAGGCACAGGACGAGCTATTGGACTTCAAGGGCACGGGGATGTCCATAATGGAGATATCCCACCGATCGAAGGAATTCGACCAGGTCATGAACGAGGCCCAGGCGCTTGTAAGGGAACTGCTGGGACTTTCGGAGGAATATCATGTTCTCTTCCTCCAGGGAGGTGCCAGCGCCCAGTTCGCCATGGTGCCCATGAACCTGTGGGTGGATGGAAAACTACCCGATTTCCTGGACACGGGGACGTGGTCCAAGAAGGCCATAGCCGAGGCCAGGATCAAGGGAGGGGCCAACGTCGTTGCCTCCAGCTCCGACCGCAACTACTCGTACATTCCCCGGGGCTACGCGCTTAATCCGGATGCGTCCTATTTTCACTGCACGAGCAACAACACCATATTCGGCACCCAGATCCGGGAATTTCCCGACACGGGCGACGTACCCCTGGTATGCGATATGAGCTCGGACTTCATGTCCCGGAAGCTGGATTTCGGCAGGTTCGGCATCATCTATGCCGGCGCCCAGAAGAACGTGGGCCCCGCCGGGACCACCGTGGTGGTGATAAGGGACGACCTGGTGGGCAGACACGGGGATGACGTGCCCACGCTCTTTCGGTACAAGACACACGCCGACAAGGGTTCCATGTTCAACACGCCGCCGTGCTGGACCACCTATATGTGCAAGCTCGGATTCGAGTACCTCAGGGACCTGGGGGGCATCGGGGCCATACAGGAGGTCAACGAGAGAAAAGCAGGGCTCCTTTACGATCTGATCGACGGGAGCGGGGGCTTCTACCGGGGCCATGCCGACCGCGATTCCCGATCCTTGATGAACGTGACCTTCAACCTCCCCACGCCGGAACTGGAGGCGAGATGCGCACAGGAGGCTGCCGGGCTGGGCCTCATTGGCCTCAAGGGCCATCGGTCGGTGGGCGGCATGAGGGCATCCATATACAATGCCATGCCCGAGGAGGGTATAGAGATGCTCGTCGGTTTCCTGGAGTCCTTCAAGGAAGAGCACGAATAGGCGGGGATACGGGATCGGGTATGTGATCCGTCCCAGATCATGTTCGACGCCTTCCCGGCGCCCGTTCATCGAAAACGTTATATCCCTTAGAAATAATACTCATCCGACATCCGGAGGGAAGTACATGGAGCTTATGAAGGGTAGCGATCTAAAAGAGCTTGTGAAGAACTTTATCCACGAGGAAACCCAGGTAGACGAGAACTCCGTCGACCTCACCGTCAAGCACGTATCCATTCTCAGCGGGAAGGGGGTGGTGGATTTCGGAGGGAGCGAGCACGTCATACGTCCCAGGAAGGAACTGCAGCCCCAGAAGATGGAGGCAGATGACGAGTACGGATGGTGGCACCTGACACACGGCACCTATCTCATTCAGTTCAACGAGTCCCTGGATCTGGGCGGTTCGGTGGGAACGATAGCCCCCCACCTCCGGCTTCTCAACAGCGGGGCCTATCACGTTCCGAGAATGGTAACGGGAAACATGAACGTGGTGGAGATACATCTCATAGTGGGAACGCAGGGCATCGACATCAAGGAGAATGCAAGGGTATCCACCCTCAGCGTGCTCGAATGACCGGTCCTTCAGGAAGGGTAAGCTCCTTCACCTCTTTTTTTGAAATCTATGCTTGAGGACCCCCAGAAGACCCGTGGGAAGGAATGCGTCTATCACAGCCTTCGCCATTCTGGCCGTCAGGCGGGGATGAACGAGCATGAAAACGTCCCGCCAATCCGGGTGGAACTTGTTCTTGAAGAAATGTTCGGTATCTATCGAGTAAAGAAAATCTATCCTGCCACGGAGATGATCCATCAACCGGTGCAGCGCAGTGTTCTCGTCCCCCTCGGTATCGATCCCCACGAAGGGAACCATGCCGAGGAACAATCGCTCTGCATTCTCGTCCCTCAGTAAGCCGAGTATCTCCACTATCAGCTTCTCCATGACGCCGTTGGGCGCATCCCTCCTCCTCCGCATGACATCGGTGTACCAACCATTCTCGGGTGGGACCGGAACGAGAATTATGAACGCATCCACGCGCCGCCGGCGCCGGGCGACGAATATTCTGCGCCCCTCGGGTCTTGAGAGCTCCATGCCGCCAAGGAGGAATCCCAGCTCGGGCGTTCTCTTGCCGGAGAGCCAGTCTCTTGAGACCTCCGCAAGTTCCTCCTCGAGGGCGGGGTCCCGCGCCTCTTGTGGGACGTACTCGCGAACGGAGATCCCGACGTTTGCCGAGTGATTGAGCCCCCTTCGAACGTTCTCCATTCGATTTCCGACGAGTGAGAAACCTCCCACGTCGATGATGGCCTCCTGGCCGAACTTGATGGAGGTATATCCAGCGCTCCCGGCCTCCCTGCACAGCCTCGGAGAGCATCCGAAGAAACAGATCGATGCCCCCTCTCCTTTCGCCATCTCTCCGAACGCCTCGAACAAGGCCCTCGAATTCTCACGCGGGCATACGGGCTCCCCCGGCACCAGAATTACCGGCCCCCGCCGTCGATAACCCAGAAAACCCTCTATTTGCGGCACGGTGAAATGCTGGAGGGAATCGTCTGCCATGGCCCTGGATACGGCCAGGTGACCGTGCCTCGCTATGAGGGACAGGCGCTTCTCTCTGGGTAGAACTGCCATTCCGTGGAGTTATCCTTGCCAGCACGGATAAGGTTTTCGGACAATTCCGGGAAAAACATAAATGGTTACAAGAAGGATATGTGTCCGGTTGGAATGGAGATACGGAAATTGACGGACCGGGACATCCCCGGTGCCTGCGAACTGACGGACCGCGCCTGGTCGCACGACTACGGCCTCGCAGGTTACATACGGTACGGACCAGAGGTCCTGAAGGGTCAGCGAGCCCGGCCGGGAAGCATATGGCTGGGCGCGTATTCGGGGGACGAGCTCGTGGGTTTCAACGCAGCCCTGCCGGTGAACCTCTCCGTGCAGCGGCGGGCCATCCGGGCCTCGATCCCCACGTACCTCTCGGTGGACCCCGGGGCCAGGCGAAAGGGCGTGGCAAAACAGCTCGTGCTGGAAACGGCCAGGCTGGCGCGGGATGAAGGATACGATATCATGCTGCCGTATTTCGACGATATGGGCACTGGAAAAAGAGTGTACGAGAAATGTTTTCCGTCGATGTACTCCGTGCTAACGGGAGGATGGCTGGGAAGGATTCTGCGGCCGGGGGAATTCTCCGATGCTGTGGGATACGACGTGCCTGCGGAGGCGCTGACCGGCGGTCGGATCCGAGCGGGCCTTCTGTCGCCGGGGACCGGTATCTCGGCGTTCATAACCAAGGCCCTGGAAGCGCTTGTGCCGGTCCGGGGGAGCGAGAGGGGGACCCGGCTTCTCTCCGGGGACGACGCATCCCTGGTAAGACAGTTGACCAGGGCGGGATCGGATCCCATATCCTGGGAGATGCGCTGGAACAGGGAGGAACTGGCGGCGGAGCTGGACGATCCCCTGTCCGTTACCGCGGGGGCTGATGCCGGCGGCGGCCTGGCCTGTGCCGTACACATGAAACTGCGCACCCTGATGTCTAGAAAGCCGCTGCGGTTCGCCCTTCTGGACTGGTCCTACGGTGGAAGAGGCGTCAGACGGGCGTTGGGGAGGGCTCTGGCTGCGGCAGTGGAGCGCGGAGCGGCCCTGGCCCTTGTGCCGCGAATGGGCTTTATCGGTACGGCCTCGCTGGCCGTGGCGGGATTCGTGCCGTACCGAAAGAGCTTCGAGCTCTGCTGCGTACCGCTTGGGGAGATGCGGCCGGAAGGGGTGGACCGGGTGAGGCTGGTGGTGCGGTGAAGGAAGGGGGAATCCGGGGAACATGCTGTTTGGAATGACATGTGAGCAGGTGCAGATATCCTTCGGTCCTTCCGTTATACATAAATATCCCTTCGACACTATGGTCAATATGCGAGGAAGGAGATTCCCCGACCTTCACGAACTTCTTACACACGGAGACGTACCTGGGATAGACGATAGACCCGAGAGCGTCGAAGCTTTCGATGTCGGTCCGGGAGATAGATATTCCGAGGAGAACTCGATATTCGTCTGCATACACCTGTTATACGACTCCACGGTGGATGTATGCCAGTATGTGTTTCGCGGAAAGGACGGCGGCGAGATATGGAACGGGGATATGCTCTGCGAGAACTGCATCGAGAGGGATATCTACGAGCTGGCGAGGGAAGGGATGCTGGTCCTGGTCTCCCACGATGACCTGCTGGATGCCAGGATGAAGGGGATGGATGTGTAGGGGGCATTGCCATATCCCCGTTTACCTCCACCACCGTGAAATGCGACCAAATGGCTGATAAATATTAACGTGCTCCCTTCTTGCCAAATTCCCACCGGAGCATCGTACCTGTCTCGTAGTGTATGTTCTCCTTAATTAATACATGGGGCGGCAGAAATGCCGCCCTTGTGGCCGACAGCCACCTTTAAATATGCTTTTTGATGTAGGTGTAAAAGGGCTTGTATGGCTTACGCAATCCGTAGGCATACCTGCCGAGGGGTCAGGAGCGCCCGAAGGGTGTCTCCGGAGTGAAACGGGACCAACCCCTTTTACTGGAAGAAAACGCATCTAACGATAATGTCACTTGATTCTATCCCCCTCTTCACACAACATTGTCGAAGCAATGTTTTTAACCGCCCATCCGCATTACACCTCCGTGTCCGATTCCTGGGTTATGCTGTTCGACAGGTACGGCAGGATACTGTTCGTCCTGGTGGCAGGCGCCATCCTGGTTCTCGAGGTTCTCAGTTTCGGCTCGGACCGGTTCTATTCCATTCTCCTTTCAGGCTGCGCCGCCCTCATCGGCACAACCCTTCTCAACGCCGTCCTCAAGGCACTTGTGAGAAAGGAGAGACGAAAGGTGAAGGTTCAGCCGCTCCGGCATCCTCTCGGCGTTCTGGTCAGGTACTCCTTTCCCAGCTTCCACTCCCAGGTGGCCTTCACCATGACGGCCCTGGCCTCGTGGTTCGCCTGGCGGCTCCACTGGTCCGTGCCCGTCCTTCTCTATGTACTGGCAGTTCTGACCGCCGTATCCAGAAAGGTCATCAAGGCCCACGACTGGAACGATCTCATCTGTGGTGCGGTGATCGGCACTGTAGCGGCGGCCCCCTTCTATTTGTTCCTGGGAGATGTCCACTGGCCCGCTCTCTCGATAGTTGTTTTCGTCGCGGCAGCCGTCCTGCTGCTCTGGATACCGCACAGGGACTTTGCCTAGAAAAGGTGTTCCGAGCAGGTGGGGGATCACGGGAGCGCTCCGAATCGCCTTTGCCGCCTGTTGAACTCCTCCAAGGCCTCGTACAGGTCCTCCTCCTTGAAATCCGGCCACAGCTTGTCGGTGACGTATATCTCGGTGTAGGATAGCTGCCATAGAAAGAAGTTGGAGATGCGCATCTCCCCGCCGGTCCTGACCAGGAGATCGGGATCGGGGATGTCAGGGTCGTACAGGTAGGATCTGAAGGCATTCTCGTCCAGGCTGTCGAGCAGTGCCGGGTCTTCCCGGGCCCTTTCCGCCATTCTCCTTGCCGCATCCACTATCTCCTGCCTTCCGCCGTAGTTCACGGCCAGCGTGGCGGTTATGCCGAGGTTGGACGACGTTGCTTCCATGACGCTCCCGATTGCCCCCCGGGTCCTTTCAGGGATATCCCCGATGTTTCCCGTCACCCTGAACCTGACCTTTCGCTCCATCATGCGGGCCATCCCGGCCAGAAGCTCCCGTTTTAGCAGCTTGCTCAGGATGAAATCCACCTCCTGCTCGGGCCTGGACCAGTTCTCGGTGGAGAACATGAAAAAAGTGATGAACCTCACTCCCGCATCGTCCGCCGCCTCCACGATGTCCGGTATGTTCCGGGCACCCGCCTCGTGACCCCGTATCCTCTCGGAGAAGCCGTGCTCCCTCGCCCATCTCCCGTTGCCGTCCATGATGAAGGCAATATGTGCGGGAATGCTCTCGAATCTCTTCACACCTCTCCCATGCTGTTCAACGTATTTTTTCTTTGTCGTGATTTTATTGAGTGACCGTTATCCTGCTGCTTTGGGAATTGAAATGGTCATTTCTACGAGGTTAGAATATTCTGGATTCAGTAGTTGATAGACTCTCCTGGAGTAAAAGGGCCTGATAGCGGGGGTGGGAAGGTGGGGTGGAAGACGCGCACACGGGGCCTTTTACAGAATATAAAGATGATAGTTTAGACGCGGCAATCGGCCGCAAGGATCGGCATACGCCGACCATTAGGGCGCCGCCCTCATTATTGCATCGTTTCATAATATTTGTTATTTTTTGGTATCGGGTCCGCGCCCACTATCGTTCCGGGGCATCAAATAGATACCCCTGCGCCCGCAGGGACGTAACCCTGCGGACATGCGCCTACACCACCCCTTTTCCCCACCCCGGCTACCGGACCCTCCTATTGAAGAGAGCAAGTCCATCGATCGTGTCGAATCGCATACATGTGTCGTGGCCTCTCGTCAGGTCGTATACAGCCACTTGCGAGCTAACGATTTTATACTTTTAGTCCCATACGCTCACCATGGCCTCGGACATCATGGAGAATGTGAAGCCCACCCGAATGGAGCTTCTCAATCTTCGCAAGAAGCACCAGCTCGCCCAGAAGGGTCACAAGCTCCTGGGAGAGAAGCGGGATGCGCTGGTTGTGGAGTTCCTGAAGATCATCAAGGAGAGGGCGAAGATCAGGAAACGGGTGAACCGCGACCTCATGGATGCATACGGTTCGCTCTCCAGGGTAAAGATGACCATGGGGGAGGATGCGCTGGACAAGGCCCTCGAAGGCATTCCTCCCATGGAAGAACCCACCGTGGGACGGCTCAATATCATGGGAATAAAGGTGCCGAAGATCACCTGGACCCCTGGCACCAGGAAGGACGTGGGCTATTCCCTGGTGGATACCAATGCGTACATGGACGAGGCAGTGGAGGATTTCAACAAGGTGTTCCGTAACCTTTTCCAGCTGGCGGAGATAGAGGGCTCCATCGAGAAACTCGCAGTGGAGATAGAGAAGACCAAGCGAAGGGTGAACGCCCTCGAATACATATTCCTCCCCCGACTTACAGCCACCCAGAGGTACATCGAGATGAGGCTGCAGGAACGGGAAAGGGAGGATTTCTTCCGCCGCAAGAAGATAAAGAGCATCATGGAGCGTCAGAGGAAGCTGGAGGAGAGAACGCTCCCCGAGTCTCTCGTATGAGGAAGGGCCCATGTTCCACGAGGATCCGGTCATCTCGAAATGGCTTCGCGACCCGAAGAAGGCGAGGAAATTCCACAGGTTCGTGACATTTTCCCTGATAGGAGCCATGTTGAGCCTCACTGTGGGAGGCATTGTCATGGTCCTGGCCATTGCAGGTTTTTTTTAGATCCGGCACTTTAGCATTCTACGATAGGGGGATCCCACGTGCAAACTTCCATGCTCATCGACCTTATGGACATCGTCCTCGTGGCGGGGCTCATCCTCATGTTCGCCGGTTATTACTACAGGACGAGAGTCCGTCATGGGGTGGTCCTTGCAGGATATGTCATTTACTCTCTGTACTGGCTGGTCTGGACATTTCTCTATTTTACGGTAAAGGACAATCCCTCCAACGGCCTCTTCACGGTGGCCGGTATTCTGGTGTTCGGCTATCTCGGATATCACGAATACGTGAACTACCGGAAGGACCAGTATATCACTGCCATGGAATGGGGCGCCAAGGGCACGGCGGTAACAGCCCTCTCGTATCTTATCATCGAACGTGTTCACCAGGTCGGAGGTTACATCGTATATGCCACAGCATGGCAGACGGGGAAGATATTGAACTGGATCGGATATGAGCCCGACGGCTTTCCGGTGCGGCTCGGCCCCCTCTTGTACGACGGCCCTCAGGGCCCTTCCGTTCTATTGATCGGCAGCGGTATTGCTACCCATGAGATCAGTATAATCCTTGCCTGCACCGGCATACAGGCCATGATACTCTTTCTGGCCTTCAACGTGCTTCTCAGGGCCGAGCGCAGGAGGAAGATATACGCCTTCCTGATGACCGTACCGGTGATATACGTCGCCAACCAGTTCAGGAACGTCGCCATCATCTACCTGAAGAACGAGGAGATCGATTTCGGTACCGGCATGGACCCATTCGATCTGGCCCACCATTGGCTGGGCAAGATATTCTCGTTCCTGGTGCTCATCGGTATCGTCATATACACGTTCAGGGTCCTGCCGGAAGCCCTGGACAATCTCTTCACGCTCATGGACCTGCACAAGAGGGACGAGGGAAAGATCGAGGGCGGGAAACTGGTGCTGCCCCCTAGAGATGATGGAAAGGGCGCGGGTGATGGAGGGGAGGGGGATGAGGGCGGGGACGGGGATACGCAAGTGGGTGAGCTTGAGGGAGAGGGTGGAGGCGATGGAGGGTCGGGTGGGAGCGAATGACGGGTTCCCCTCGCTATCATTCATTTCCCCATTCCGCCACACCCTCCATTCAAATCTGTACGCTCGTTGGGAATTCCCCCCTGTCTATTGCCGATCACGGCAGACCGAAGGCTTTGCTCGAATGTGCAGGGGGGAATGGGGATTGGAATTGATTCAATCTGGATGTTAGCTAGATTTCACGGCGCAGCATCTTTATAATTCTTATGTTACAATTGCGATTGTATCTATGTAAATTTTATTCCAGCCTTCAGCTAATGTTATTTCTTGTGGAACTTCCTCTTTATTTTCTATCGATAATACAGAACCTTGCCATTGATGACCTGGAGATAAAATCTGTTTAAATTCATACATTAATTCTAAATCGAAAGTACTTCCATTATACTCTGTATATACCCAATATTCACCACTATCTGGGTTTGGATTTGCCATTAAACTCAAAAGAGTATCAATTGAATAACTATCTCTTATGCCACTTGAATGAATTGTTACATTACCTTTACCACTAATGTTTAATCCAACTCCATAAGTTGTGTATTCTAATTGATATTCTGCATTTCCTGATGTAATCTCAATCCCCTCTATAACTTCTGTAATTACTTGATTATTTTGGTGATGGATAGGTATTGGTATAATAATTGTATGATTTTTCCAATTTGAGGTATTGATATATATATTAAATTCATATGCTGGTTGTTCATTATTAATA
>CAYRFL010000017.1:0-51487 GCA_964423515.1 uncultured archaeon | reverse complement strand
ATGAGCAACCTGAAAAAGAGAGTAAAACCTTGAAGAAAACAATCATCGTTGGCCTTTCCATTTTCGCACTGGGCATATTGATATATTCATTCGGATCGAACTTTCAACACATCGAGAGACAAGGGGATGGAGCAATCGTGGATTTTCTCGGAAAATTGGTGATCCAAGTAGGTATGACACTCACGTCGATATCCTTGATCTACTTGGCACTCTACAAGAAAAAATACGATGTAATCATTCGATTCGGCTGTCTACTGGTAGCGGGCGTCATTATCGCTTTTGAAATGATATCATTCCTTTGAGGTGGCAAATGGCCTTCAGCAACGTGGCAATGCGGTTGTTCGTGGTGATCACTGGCTCATTATTCATGTTAACAACGATATTAACCGGTGCTATGATCAAAACAAATTCTTTACCAGGAATCCAGATTGTAACAGAGCAAGATGAAATAAAGGCGGGAGAAATCCTGAACGGGGGTTGTGAGCACTTTGAAAAGAAGGAATATGATGAAGCTATAGAACTTTTTTTAATCGTATATTATAACTATGTAGGGACCGAGTCCTGGGGGAAGGCAGCGTACAATCTTGGATTGGTCTATTCTATCCTAAAGGACTATCCAACAGCGATTGAATATTATTCCAGCATACTATATGCCGATGTGAATGATCGGGAGCCCGGAGCTTCTGTTATGGAAGCGTATAGGAATTATCGTCACAAGGCGGCCAATGGTATATCGAGTTGTTACGAACAGCTCGAGGACTATGAAAAAGCATTAGAATATGCGATACTTGCGCGGGACAAATACCGGTATGAAACCTGGTGCGGAACATGTGCAATGATGGCTGCACAAAGCCAGGAAAAGCGAATCCAACGTCTTACATTGTTCAAGGAATGGAGTAGCAATAAAGTAATCAGATATGATTTCGATCTGACCTACAAAATAACCGTGGATTCATCAACCGAGTATGAAGTGTGTCTTCCAATGCCATTGGGAAACGATAATAGCTCATTTTATTTTATTAATTCTTCAACGGTCATCGAAGGTAATCCAACATATGGGATAAATGAGTCATATTACGGCCCAGCCCTCAAGATTGAATGTACGGGCTCATGTTCGATTCGAATAAAATATGCATTGACCTCAATGGACCAAATTAATAAAAGCAACATATTTCAGGGATTCTCTATGCAGGATGAGAATAAGACATATCGCTATTGGTCATATTCATCATACGGGGGAACAACGTGGCGGGATGGACTCAGGCTCTCTCTTATCGGTCACTGGATAAAATATCCGCCTGACTGGGAATATGCCAAATGGGATGTGAAGGAATGTCCCATTGAGAAAGGATGGAATGGTGCTCGAATTTTCGATTATTACTGGTAAGATAACGGATAGGAATATTCCCCCGTTACCCATTTAACGTGAAAACAAGACAAGTAAAATATATTCTATTCAGTTACCTCTTCATATCTAAGTGAAGTGTTTTTGAACTAACGAAAAAAGAAGCAATGTTTTTTCGGAGAATTTGTCTACAAATACTCGCCACATTGTTATGAATTCAATTTCCATTGGCGTGAACGCAAATGGCATACTATCCGGAGCCTCGGGAAGCAGCGGAGCTGATTGAAAGTATGCATCGGACCGGATATACAACATGGCCGACTATCGTCTGGTGAAGATCGAGAATCTCTATTTCGTATCAACAATATGTATTTCTCCCGTCGATATTATTCGATGATCCCGACCACCCTGCACGGTGCACCGTCGGCGTTTCGAATGTTCAACGGCAGGATGCAGCATCGGAACCGGCGCCCGGCCAGCCTATCGAGGTTCACCAGGTTCTCCACTATGAGTATATCGTTTTCCAGAAAAATCCTGTGGACCCGGTACGGCTCGTTATCCGGTGTGAAGGAATCCAGACCCACGATGCCGACCTTCCTGCGTACAAGTTCCCGGGCCGTCCGCTCCGTTATCACCGGGTTGTTCTCGAAATAATCATCATCGTTTGCTTTCCTGCCGTGGCCGGTCAGGAAGAGGACGATATCATTCTCCCGTACCCGTGACAGGTCTACTTCTATTTCGTCCATCCCCGTAACGTCCAGGACGATGCCCTCTCCCATGAATTTTCCAATCGGATAATCCGACAGCGTTCTGCCGCCCTCGATCATGTGCGATGGAGCGTCGATATGTGTTGAAAAGTGTGAACTCATGGTCAAACGCCTGACGCACCACCCGTCCCTCTCCACCGTTGCCACCACCCGGATATCCTGCTTCGTATCCCCGGGAAAGGTCGGCGTGCGTTCGTCGATGGGCATTGTTAGGTCGATGATCATGAAAATGGAGATTGTGTATTATGATATATAGTTGATCGCCGTGAATGGAAGGAACGGATCGTACGGGGGCGGCAGGCTGAGCGGTTCTTGCCTCTCTGCCAGCATACCTTCCGTCCCACATCCACGAGAAAATTATATATCGTTCTCTCCCGATACAATGGCTCTACGACCATCGGTATGATTGTCAAACCGATAATAATAACCCCATATCCGAATCCCTGTCTGCTAGGAGCCCGATACAATGAGGTACAACCGATTTCTTCTGCTACTCTGCGCTATGATGCTGATGGCCCAGGCCATGCCAATGCTGGAACCCGTCTCCGTGGGCGGGGGGACTCCCGACCGGGAGCTTCTCTCCAGGAACGGCCTTCTATGGATGAACGTGAACGGATTCTCTGGTTCCATCACCACCGACCTGCTTCTGGCCGACCTCTCCTCACCCGATGGTGACGATTCGGTGGTCTTCGGGACCACATCCGGCGTCTACGTGCTAACGCTGGATACCGGCGAGGTGCTGAACCGCATTCCCGCCGGCTCCCCGGTCACCTCCGTCTTCGTGGGAGAGGACCTGGACGGGGACCGGGTTAAGGACGTCGGCTTTACCTGCATAGACCAGATCCGGCCCAACGTCGTCTACGCCTCCTCCGTCACCGGGAAGAGGATATGGGACTTTTACCCCACCGAGGAGGTCTATACCTCGAACCTCGGTTGGCACCCGCAGGGCACGCGCTCCTGGGACTCGACGGTGACGGGTCAGGGTGACGGACTGCGCGTGTACGTCACCTCCTGGAAGTCCCTCTACTGCCTGGACGGCTCCACCGGCAGCATGGTGTGGGAACATACCGGAGAAGACGATTTCTGGAACGTCTTCACGGTCGACGACCTCGGGGGCGACGGCCAGGAGGACCTCATCGTGAACACGCAGGAAGGAGCCCTGCGGGCCGTCTCGGCATCGGACGGCAGCCTCATATGGAAGCGGGTGCTGGAGGATAGCTACACCTACAAGGCTAACCTGGCCTTCGCCACCCTGAAGTTCACCTCCCCGAAGTCCCTCTGGAAGCCGGTTCCCGTGGACGACGTGGACGGCGACGGCAAGACGGACCTCGCCGTGGGCAGCGAGATGGGCAACGTCTATCTGGTCAGCGGCGCCTCCGGTAAAAAACTCTGGGAGAAGGACGTTCTGACGCTCTCCAAGAAGGAGAAGATGGAGCGCAGCACCTACTTCTCCGAAAGCTTCGGCAACATAATCCTCAGGCCCGGCGGTGACTGCGACGGCGACGGCCTTCTGGACGTCTGCGTCATAACGAACCCGGGGGGCGATGACGACAAGCCCAAGAGCGCCTCCATGTTGGTCCTGTCCTCCGCGCTCTCTCCGGGAAAGCGAACCCTCTCGGAGAAGAAGTCCACTCCCCAGTTCCCATTCGACGGGGTCCGCGATTATCTGGTGGTGGATGACGAGACTAACGACGGCTGGAAGGACATACTGCTTTACTCCGAGGGCGAGCTTAAGATCGCGGATCCCAAGGAGGGGAACTTCACCTCCTCCGTGTTCGCCCATTCCTATTTCGAATCCAATCATAACTCCCTGAAGGAGGGGGTCCACATGCTGCCCCTGGTGGCGGGCAATTACACAAAGCTCCTCGTCACGGCCGGGGATGGAGGCATCCTTCTGATCGACACCTCCGCCGACGAGATATTGTGGGATTTTACCGGGAAGGACGACGTGGAGGTAAGCACCATTGGCGATATCGACGGCAAGGGCATGGACGATGTTCTGGTCACGACCTATATCGATTACGGCGGCCTGGGGGTCAGGGGCATATATACCATAAGCTCGGAGACCGGCGAGGTGCTCTGGGAGAAGAAGAGCACCCTGGAGGACCTGGATGAGAACAGCTTCCACTCCATAGAGGTCCTTGGGGACGCGGACGGGGACGGCATCAACGACCTGTCAGGATATCTGCAGGAGAGCATCGGCGACGAGCACGATCACGAGAAGTACAGGGGTTATTCCATCTACAATCTCAGCCGGTACTCCCAGGTGTTCGTCATATCGGGCAGGGACGGGAAATACATATGGAAGAAGAACCTTACGGCGCCATTCGTCAATCCAAAACTGACACCCGGGACCGGCCTGTACGGGAACGATAACTGCGCCTTCAAGCGCATCGCCATGGCCGAGCCGGTGGGCGACATGACCGGTGACGGAATACCCGACGTCCTGGCCATGGGTGAGGGGTACTGGTGGGAGAGCATGGTCCTTCCGAGGTTATATCTGTTCTCCGGGGCCAACGGGAGCAAGGTATGGATCAAGGAATATTCCGGCGACGGTGGAGGTGGCGGCGGCGGGGATGATTTCGGGTGGCTGCGGACCTACTTCTACTGCGATCACCGGGGGAACGGGACCGTGGAGTGGCGAAGCTCCATCGACGGCGAGCTGGGCACCGGCGAGTCGGCGGAATACGTCCTTTCCACGGGCAATCATACGATAACCGTCACGCTCTCCGACGAGGGCACGATACTGGATTCACATGAGATATCCCTCGACGTGGTCCCGGAAGATATGGAGTATGCAGATACTCACATCGAGACCCTTACAACCGTTGCGAACTCCCCGTTCCACGTTTCGGCCTGGGGTTCGGACGAAGCGCAGTATTCCTGGTACTCGAACATCACGGGATTCCTGTCCGATCAGCGCGAAACCGACATCGAACTTCCGGCAGGGCTCCATACCCTGATGCTGCGGATGGAGACCAACGGCAGGGTCTTCTGGGACAGTTGGGAGATAACGGTGCGGCCCGCACCGGCCCCCGTGTTCGGGATCTACGCGGACATGGACGGCAGCGACCTCCGTAACCTTCCACAGGGCGAGTTCATAACCGACGACAGGGCACTGCACTTCCGTGTGCTCCACCTGGACGACACGGAGCGTTCCCTCAAGGATTACGATATATCCATCAATTCATCCATAGACGGCCTGCTGGGTCATGAAAGCGAGGTCTATGCAAGCCTCTCGGCCGGGAATCACACCATCCGTGCGCTCATCGTCGGCAACGGAACTGACGGGAACGTCCTGCGTGAGAGCGTTTCCTACAACGTGACAGTGCTGCGGGCATCCGCCCCTGTACCCAACTTCCACACCGGAGGCCAGGCCAGGCTCAACGAGTATCATTTCGAGAGCCATTTCCCCGCGTCCTTCGAGGGCACTGCGAGCATTGCTGCCGCGGTCAATGCGGAATCCCATTCGATCACGGAGTACCGGTGGTACGTTGATGACGGTTATGCCGGGAACGAGAGCACACTGGTTCATCATTTCAACGATACCGGGACACACGACGTGACTCTCTCCGTTACCAACGAGCTGGGGTTTTCCTCTGCGCTTACGAGGACGGTGACCACCTTCGAGGACCGGATGCCGGAGGTTCGGATCAGGGGTGCTGACCGGGGGGCGTCCTACGATACGATGGAGCCCTTGAGCTTGTGGGCGGAGACCCGCAACGTTTCGTTCTCGGGCTTCCGATGGGAGAGCGGTCTGGACGGCATTCTGGATGTGAAGAACTCCTCCATCAATACCTATCTGAGCCGGGGATCCCATATCATAATTCTTTCGGGGACCAGCAGTTCGGGAATTGTGGTCAGTGACACCGTTACCGTGGATATAAGGGAAGGTCCCCACATCATACCATCCGTGGTGTTCGTGGGAGACGACCAGTCCGAGCCGGAACTGAGGGCTGGCGTTCCCTTCCCGGTGAGGCTCGATCTGAACGCCCTGGGCAGGAGCTTGGACGTGGATTCCCTCTCGTATGAATGGGAGGCCGACGGCGTACCGGCGGGATCCGGAAGGGAGACCGATATAACCCTGTCGGCAGGGACGTACGTACTCCGGTGCACCGCCGAAGGGTACGGCCAGATCATCATCGAGGAGAGAAACATCACCGTAAGAAGCGAGAATGCACCCCATGCGGCCATAACATCCCCTAAAAACGGCTCGGTCACCGCAATGCCCGTGACCTTCGCCCTTCAGGAGCGCGGGGGAATCGGCATCGACAACGCCACATGGGATCTGGGTGACGGGAATGAAACCTACGGAAACGGTGCCTCTCACGTTTACTCAATACCCGGCAGATACGAAGTGAGCCTAGTGGCAAGGAACGAGAGCAGCGGAACCTACGACAACCACACCCTGACCATAGACGTGGCGCCGCAGGGTTTTCCGGTTCCCGTATTCACACTATCCCCACTGAGCTATGCCACCACCTGCCAGAGCATGCAGTTCGCCGGCGGGGGAAGCTTTCACAGCGGCGTCGATACCATAGACAATTACACCTGGACCATGGGTGACGGGACCGTCCTTTACGGGTCCACCGTCGAGCATGCCTACGAGGACGCCGGAAACGTGAACGTCCGCCTGACCGTTCGTGACACCGGCGGGAACACGACCAATCTCACCAGACCGCTTAGGGTCAAGTTCGGCGGCCATCCGTTCATTTCCATGATGAACATCGGGGGCGTATCCAATCCCCATCCCGAAATGTCCCTTTCTGCGCTGACCGGCGATACTGTCAACGTCAGCGCATCCGTCAACTATTACACGGCCGCACCTTCGCTCTACGAGGTTCATTACTCTTCCGACATCGACGGTGCATTGGGGGCCGGAGCGTGGACCTTGACCTCCCTTGGGCCCGGGCTGCATACGATATCGGCGAGCCTCGTTCGAGGGGGAACTCCAGTGGCCGCGGCCCAAAGGACGCTTCGGGTATTCGACGATCGGCAACCCATTCTATCGCTGAACGCCTTGGACGAGACCCGGGAGTTCAACCGGGGGGGTCTGGCCTTCCCCGCAGGTCACAGCATCAATTTCGACGTTTCCTCTTCGATGGCGTCAGCGAATCCCGGACTCGGGGCCACACTGGACGAGATCAGATATACATTCAGTAAGGCCGGTACACCCGGAGAGGTGACCCTCGAGAGCCTCCCCCTCGTCCACAGCTTCGATGCGCCGGGGACCTATTCCATTCTCGTAAGGGCCCGGAACAGCCTTGATACCTGGGGTGAGAGAACATATCCGCTCAATATCTACGAGCGCTCCGTGAAGGTGGCCGTGTCCATGCCGGCCGCAGGCGGGACAGTGGGCAGGGAGTTCGAGCCGGTGCAGCTCAGCGTGGATACCAATCACCACGGGATGGGTTTCTCATCCGAGGAATGGGTCAATGTTACGTGGAGCTCCACCCTGGACGGCGTGCTCGGTAACGGAAGGAACGTCGAGGCCCGCCTCTCCCGCGGGGAGCACAATATAACCGTCCTTGTGGACAACGAACAGGGTCTTTCAGCCTCGGACAGCATCTTCGTTCAGGTGATGGAAGGGGCCGAACCGGTAGCACATATCAGAGACCGGGCCGAGCTGACGAGGAAGATATATTCCGAGATGGAGGACGTTCCGCTCGGTTCGTATATTCCGAGAGGCCTATCCCAGCACTCCATATGGTACTCTGACCGCGACGGCGAGCTCGGTGAGGGAGAATGGCTCGGCGTCAGACTCACCCCGGGACTTCACAGGATAACTCTCGAATGCTACACATCTCCGGAGAAGGTGGCACGGGACGAGGTCTTTCTCAAGGTGGAGGGAGAAGAGCCGCTCATCGTCATATCCGAGCCCCGGAACGGCACGATAGCACGGGGCCTCAACAGGGGCGGAGCAGCGTCCGGAGAGGATGAAACGGTGGAATACGGCAAGGTGGAGTTCCTGGCGAGGGAGGCCCAATCCTCGAGTCTCGTTCAGCTTCCCAACGGCAGCTATCACGTCATAACCACTTCGTGGGACCGGATCTACTGCGGCCTTGTCAACTCGGACGGGTATGCTGCTCCTAAGCCGGTGTGGGTCTTCCCGGACACATATCTTCTGACACTCGATGGTTCAGGCGGCGGTGAGGAGAAGGAGGGTGAAAGGCCAAGGTTGAACGATCATTTTCCCCATATTGACAACTTCGATATCAACAGGATGACCGCCGTGGGTGATGCCAACGGCGACGGTGTGGGAGAGATCTCACTAGGTTACTGGGGGCCTGCCAGCAGCGGAATGATCATCCTGGACGTCGTCACCGGATTCCCTCTGAACCTGGAGCCGGGCATGGACGAGAAGTTCAACGCCATGAAGGACTCCGACAGGTACAACTTCGCCGGAAGGCTCACGGAGAACGGCAGGGAGCTGTTCGGAGACGACTACGACGGCGACGGTTACGCAGACCTCGTTGGCTTCGATCGGTGGTCCGACCAGTGGGAGCAGGGGCCGGCCATAAAGGCAATAAGCGGGAAGGACAACACGCTGCTGTGGGAATATCGGGGCATATTCGGCAAGGTCCAGGACAATTTCGACGAGGCGCAGCCCGTTACATTCGTGGAGGATGCCAACGGAGACGGGATCGGGGAAGTGGCGGTGGCATCGCTGACGAAGGTACTTATCCTTGATGGAAAGACCGGAAAGCCCCTGGCGGAGCACAGCTATCAGAAGAGCCCGGTAAAACTCGAGGAGGATACGAATCCGCCACCCGTTTCATTCATAACGGAGGTCGAGGATTTTTCCGGGGATGGCAAGAAGGACCTCGTGCTGCTGTACCAGGCGGAGACGGAGATCAGACGTCTCACCGAGCTGGTGATGATCGAGACCGGGGGCTACACGCCGCACAGGAGCATTCCCCTTCCGGAGGCCAATATACTCTCAGCAACCGACGTGAACGGCGACGGGAGCGCCGACCTGATGCTGTCCACCTCGGACCTGGTCTTCCGGCTGGACTCCTCCTTCGGCCTCAACATCCTGACACCGGGGTCCGGTGATACGGGCGGTGACGAGGTCGTCCTTACATGGGACAAGAAGGAGGTTCCCTGCGAGGTCTTCGTGGACCGGATTAGCTGGGGATACTACGAGGACGGCCAGGCCGAGCTGACGCTCACGGGGGGCGAACATATCATCGAGGTCCGGCTCACCGATGAGCTTGGAGGAAAGGTATCGGACACCATCGTGATCAGCGTTCCCGAGTCAGCGGTTCCCACAGCGATCAATTACACCATCATCGGGATACTGGTCATACTGTTCTTCCTCAGTTTCCTGCTTCCCATGATATCACGTGCCAAGAGAGAGAAGGAGATGGAGAAGCACAAGGAGATGGTGGAGGCGGAGGAAGAGGAGGACGCAGACGCGGACGAGTTCTTCACCACGGCCAGGAAGAACATATCGAGGGTCTGGACCAAGGAGAAGGCCGACATCAACATCACCGAGATATTCTTCGAGGGCGAATACGAGGAGGGGGAGTACATCGAACCCGGCGAAGATGCCTACGAAGGGGGCGAGGGGCCTCCGGGATCAGCGGGCCGCGATGAGACCCCTGGCGGTGTGGAAAGTAGGGGAGGGGCAGGCCCGTCACGGCGTCTTCCGGGCGGGTCGGAGCAGCCAAGGCTGCCTCCTCCGCCCCAGGAGGATGACATGTGGGAGGATGACGAGGGCTACGGAGATGAAGACGACGGAGATGACGGATACGGGGAAGAATGGGACGAACCGGATGACGACTCCTACGGTTCAAGGCAGTGGAAGGATGACGGCCACAATTACGGCAAGGGGGGTGATTGGCTTGACTGATTACGTCATCGAGACCAGGCAGTTGAAAAAGAGGTTCGGTACCGGCCCCAAGGCGTTCTACGCCGTCAACGGGATAGATCTCAAGGTCACCGGGGGCATACACGGATTCCTGGGGCCCAACGGCGCCGGCAAGAGCACCACCATAAAGATGCTGGTGGGAGCCATCTCCATAACGTCTGGAAAGGCCTACATCAAGGGGGCCCGTGCAGGATCGGTGAAGGCGAAAGCACACATCGGTTATCTTCCCGAGCATCCCAAGTTCTATCATTATTCCTTCTACAATTACCTCGTCTATCTCGGCAGGCTCGGCGGCCTGTCGAGGAAGAGGGCCAGGAGCAACGCCATGGAGCTCATCGAATGGCTGGAGCTGGACGAGGCCATGGAGAGGGACGTGAACGACTTTTCCGCCGGCATGAGGCAGAAAGCGGGCCTTGCCCAGGCCCTGATCCACGAGCCGGACATACTGGTACTGGACGAGCCCACCGCCAATCTGGATCCCATAGGTCGGGCGAACATCATCGAGCAGATAAGGAGTCTTGCCGACGAGATGGACTTCACAGTTCTGGTCTCGAGCCACATACTCTCGGAGATCGAGAAGCTCGCCGACGAGGTCACCATAATCAACAGGGGACGCATCCTGTTGTCGGACAACATCGGGGCCCTCAAGAACTTCTACTCCGGTGACCATTTCGTTCTGGATACCGATCACAACGACGACTTCTACGAGGACTTCAAGCGCGTGGAGCATATAAGCAAGATGTGGTTCGACGAGCACGAGCGCCTGCACATCATATCGGAGGACCCGGAAGCGCTGAAGGACGACCTGCCCTCCCTGGTCCTGGACATGGACACGCGACTTCATATGTTCGCCAAGGAGGACGTGACCCTTGAGGATATATTCCTGCGGGCCGTTGCAGAGAGCAAGATAGAGGAGAAGGCCGCCAGGAAGACAGGCGGAAAGGCGCCGGAGGGACGAAGGGTCGACGGGGACGTGACCCTGCCGGGAGGTGAGTTCAATGCCTGAAGCGGGTCCCATCCTTGAGGCGGATTACGAGGAGCTGCCGTCCCGGGAAGAGGAAGGCGGGGATGACGGAGAGGCAAAAAGAGGGAAGAAGCGAAAGCTAGCGCTGTTCACTCCGGGTACACGCTCGAAGGTGCGGCGGTCCAAGTTCAAGTTTCCCATCATAACCGCCCGCGCCCTTCGCGACATGTTCACACTGCGCCGCATCGTCACATATCTCATCATACTGAGCATCGTTCCCGCAGTGGCCGCCATGCTTGTTCCGGCCAATATATCGAGCTTCACAACCGACATGCAGATAGTCAAGCTGACAGATTACATGTTCACGCTGTCCTTCGTGTGGATAGCGGGCATACCGCTGATATTCATGGCGGCGGGGACGGTCTCGTCCATGTCCGCCTCGGAGATATCCAGCGGCACGATACTGCAGCTGGTGACCAAGCCCCTCCGGAGGTGGGAAGTGGTGATAGGAAAGTTCCTGGCGTTCTTCATACTGTTCGCCTTCGTGGAGGTGCTGGCCTTCATTTTGAGCACCTATCTGCTCATCTATTTCTCGGGTTGCCACCTGTCCATATTCTGGCCCATGCTGTCCTTCCTGCCCCCGCTTCTCATATACTCCTTCATAGTGGCTGTGTTCTTCGGCTCCATCGCCCTCGTACTGTCCACCGTGATAAGGAAGAACGCCCTGACCATAGTGATAATGGCCTTTTTGGTGATGATATTCTACATCGGCTTTTTGTTCTTCCGTCTCCTGGGGGCCAGGTACTACCAGGATTACTACCTCTACTATCTGGATGTGGGGTACATACTGGGCAACGTGTTCATCATGCTGCTCGAGGGATTCTCAGTGAACCTCTCTCCCAACTTCCAGCTGATATTCGGGTTCACCGCCGGCACATACGATCCGGCCGCATTCATGGATACAACGGATTACGACCAGGGTTTCCAGCTGACGACCCTTCCGGCCACCGCCTACGTGGGCAAGGGCCTGTCGACCGTCATTGCCGTCTTCCTTCCATGGGTCTTCATATTCCTTGCCATAACGAAGATGAACCGGATGGAAGTAGGTTAGAATGATCGGGTGGTTCGGTCTATCGCTCCTGGCCATGCTGGCCTACGGGGTCCAGGGTTTCCTCATGAAGGTGGCCGCCAGGGGAAGATACAGCACGGCGACGACCATGCTGTACTTCATGGGTACGGCAGCGGTTCTGGGTGCGATCTCCTTTGGCCTGTCGGGAGAGAGGCTTTCCAGTGTGTGGCAGCTAGTCCTGCTCTGCCTGCTGAACGCCGCCCTGTTCTTCGTGATCACAGCCGTTAACATAGAGACGTTGAGGATCTTGCCGGCCGGAGTATATTTTCCCGCCGTGCGCGTCAGCGTTGTGCTGGTGGTGCTTTTCTCGGTCGTTTATTTCGGGGACCACCTGGAGCCGCTGCAGATGTTGGGCATAGTCCTTTCCCTGCTGGTCATCGTGGTGCTTCTGGGCCAGGGGGAGAGACGGCTGATACCCCCGGAGCACGCGCGGAAGGGAGGTCTTCTCATTGCACTGGCCGTACTGGTCACCGCAGCCGTCACCATCATTGTGAAGTTCGGGGCGGACCTTCACATGCCCTTCGCCTTCATCACCATATCTTACGGGCTGAACGTGCTGCCGTGCCACCTGCTGCGAAATAAGCTGGAATCCGGCGGCGGTACGAAGAGGGGGGCGAGGCCTGCACTTATCGGGATCACGCTTGGGATCGCCAACTTTCTGGGCTTCGTCGCACTGCTGCGCGCTTTCGACGAGGGGGTACTGTCCATTGCCGCCACGGTGGTGGGCCTCGCCTTCGTAATACCCATAGCACTCTCCATTATCATCTTTCGGGAGAAGGTGACGGCTGCGCGGGTGATCGCCGTGGGATTGGCTATCGCGGCAACAGCCCTGTTGAGATGAACGTGGAAAGGGGGACGGCATCCCCGAAAACCCGTTCATTCTTCCCGAAAATTTTTTATTCGATGCGGTCATGTTCTCCGCCGTATGTCATTGAGAAATCTGTTCAACATCACAGTCACATCGCTGGTCCTGGCACTCATGGTCCTATCGATATTCGGCGTCTCGATGGCCCAGACCCCCAAGATAGACAATCTCGAGGAGAAGAACTTCCAGACCGTGAAGCAGGGTCGGGAAGCGAGATTCAAGTGGAGGATATCCAACATCGACCCGGACGACAATTACACCGTTTCCGTGGACGTGAGGGCCGACAAGGACTGGGATCATTCGCTCTCGGAGAAGGATTTCTCTCTGGGAATGAAGGGCAAATACAACAACCAGACCGAGATCACGCTCACCGTGGAGACGGACAACAGGGCCTTCGGTGACGAGGGAGACTTCACAGTGGTGTTCACGTTCATTCGAGAGACCGACGACATGGAATCACAGAAGGAGAAGGAGTGCACGGTCAACGTGGAATCCTCCATCACCCGCACGGGCCTCGACGTATTCGGATTCCATATCGACATCGCGGACCTTTTCGGAGAGAAGTTCGACAAGCCATGGGTGCGCTTCGGCATCTCCGTTGCGATATACATATTCATAGGCTTTCTGCTGTACATCATACTCATCCCCATGGTCCGCAGGTTCACAAAGAGGACAAAGACCGACATCGACGATCAGGTAATGGAGATAGTCAAGCGGCCTCTTCTGGTGATAATCTTTTCCTATGCCGTAGTGGCGTCCCTCTCGCGCCTTGAGCTTCCGGATCGCTTCATATACTACGTGATGATGTCCTATCGGGTCGTGCTGATATTCATGGTCGCATGGGCCCTGAGCAAGATCGGTAAGGTGATCCTAGACGTGTTCGGCGGGGTCTATGCGAGGCGGACGGCAAAGGAGGACCTCCACAAGACGGTCACACCCGTGTTCCAGAAAACCCTTTCCTTCGTCATCTACTTCATATCCCTGATGATGGTCTTCGACCAGCTCGGGATATACATCACTCCCTTTCTGGCGAGCGTGGGCGTCATGGGTCTCGTCATCGCCCTTGCGGCGCAGGAGACCCTGTCGAACCTGTTCGCTGGAATAATGATCCTGGCGGACAGGCCGTACAAGGTGGGGGATATACTGCAGTTCGACGAGGGTTATTACGAGGTGCAGAGGATAGGCTTCCGCTCCACGACTGTGCGAAATATCTTCAGGAACTACGTGGTCAACTATCCCAACAGGGTACTGGAAAAAAATAAGATAATCAACGAGTTCCAACCGGACAGAAGGTATTTCCTGTTCCGCTTCATGACCCTCGATTACGAAACCGACGTCATGAGGGCCCTGGAGATAATCCGGGAGACGGCATACGACCACCCAAGCGTAATAAAGAACGACAAGCGGCATTCGGATCCCTCTGCAAGGATAAAGAAGTTCACCGACAACGGCGTGAGCGTATACCTCTGGTGCTACATCTACGACTGGTGGGACCAGTGGCTGGCCAACGACGAGATACTGCAGGAGATACTGCGGCGCTTCAAGAGGGAGGGGATCAAGCTGGCCTATCCCACGAGGATAGTGCAGTTCGACAAACGCGCCCCCTTTCATTCCACCGACGACGAGTCCGTGGGGGTCTGCGGAATGGGTTTCGAGGGCATATCCCTTCTGGGTCCGTCGGAGATGGCGGAAGCGGAGAAGATGATGCTCGAAAAGAAGAAGGCGAACAAGACATCGGGTATGCGGGGGATGAAGAAGGCGGTGGAGAAGCAGCAGGCCGAGCTGAAGGGAAAGGTCGAGCCGAAGGGGAAGAAGGGTTGAGGCTTTCTTCGCGATCCTTTTCATTCCAAACAGCTACAGGGGATTCCGTTTCGTCCTGTTGTACGCCGATATAAAGCTCCCGGGCATATTCGAGCCGGACCCTCTGAAGATGAGGAAGGGCAAGAGCTGTTTTCATATCCGGATCCATAACGATGAACAGTAGATGCAGGTCGTCCATAAATTGCCTAAAACTGGACATCGGAGATGCATTGCTCAAGAAGGCCATCTATGGTCTTCTTCAACTTGCCGGGCTCGTCGGTCCCTATCCTTATCTCCCTGCCGTCCTTCATGGTCAGCGCTACCGCCCTCAGCCCCGATACGTTGTAGAGCCACCCGTCCTTGATCTTCCTGATGCCCCATCCGTAGAGGAGGCTGTTCCGGACCTCCCTGCATACTTTCACGTCATTAAGGGAGTACCTCTTGCGGATGATGCCCGGGCCGAAGGAGATGACGATGATACGGTCGGCTATCGTGACGGTCAGGCAGCAGAACAGCGCTCCGATCATCAGGAATATGGCCGCGTTTGAAATGCCGATTATAAACGATAAGGAGAGCATTAGGAACAGAAGGGATGCTGTCACAACGAGGAATACGACGATTACGAGCCATCCGATCTGCGTGTGTTTGTAGTCGGGGGTTATGGTGTGGCTTCCAATATGGGTTGATTGTATGGGATAGAGATGGATTGCCTGCCTCTAAAAGGATTCCTTCACAATTGGACCCATTTTTCATCTTCAGGGAACGTGTCTGGCACGGTAAATTCATAGATATTAGGGAGGCCGTGTTTTGGCAATATTTTGATTTGAACAAATGTCTCCGGACCTAAACCGCCACCGGTAGGAGGTTTTTGGAATTGACTGAAATTTATTTTTATATTGATAACATCACCGGGTGTGAGAATTCCGTTCGACAAGGAACACTCTTCCATGTCCCGAATTATCCCGTAAGAAAAAAGATCCACGGTAGCAGGCTCCGGTTTTTCCATGTCATCCAACAACGTTCGATATATAAATACACCGGGATGGGCCACGATCTCCCTGAATTCAAGAGTATCAAGATAGAACG
This sequence comes from uncultured archaeon, assembly GCA_964423515.1. Taxonomy (GTDB): domain Archaea; phylum Thermoplasmatota; class Penumbrarchaeia; order JASLWR01; family JASLWR01; genus CAYRFL01. The sequence goes on along the minus strand of CAYRFL010000017.1, from coordinate 35,658 downwards.
CGGTGTTGTTCAAGTGATATAATATGTTTTCTTTATTTTCATCGAATGAGATTTCAATGATTGTATCCAGTATGGAAGTATCCCGGAATCCGGAAAGTAAAACGACCTTAATGTTGATCTGCTCAACTTTTGTTCTATCATCATTCAGCAATCCCGCAACATTGAGAAAGTGCATACCATCTGAATGACTACGACTTGTTGTTATGTCGCCTCTTGTGTTACCCTGTTGTGGTTCTACTCTGTTGCTCCTGACGGTAAGCTTCATCGTAATGTCATCACCAGGGTGGAGTTCAGATTCAATCGCGTTCCGGTTCCAATCGCTTACCATGGATAGTGTTGGTTCTTCATAATATTCCGCATACTCTTTGAGACTATCGAGCCAAATATTCACCGTATAACTGTAATTCCTATCGTTGTAGACTGTCGAAACATTAGCCAGAATCTCCATCTTGTTTATCCGATCCCTGACAGTGATGTTATCGCCAGATACAAATGAGGCGAATTTTAAAGTTGGAATATCTCTCCATGAGGAGTACGTGATATCTTTGATGAGATCATAGAATGTTAGGGGTTCATCTCCTTCTATCTCCCCGTGTTCTACATCGTCTTTGTCATAGAGAAATTTACCAATAATAAGTGACAGAAGTAAAATAATACAAACGACAGCAACAATGACCTTCCGTCTGAACATGACCTGGACCCAACCTTTCATATTCACAGTGAGCTATTAATTGTTACTGCATTATCGTCCTTCAAATCAACATTATTCGGGTTTGACCATCTGATTAATACAACGAAATGATTATTCTTCGAGCGGGGACAAATGTACATACTTCTCCCCTTTCGGAAAAGTATCGGGTACAAAGAATTCTGCAATTGAGGGAATTCCGTATCGTGTATGGATTTCTATCTTAACGAATGACCCCGGACCGAGACCATCGCCCTTGGATGGTTGGTGTAATTGAGTGAAATTGAATATGATATTTACAACATCACCGGGTGTAATTATCCCCTCCGAGCTCACGGGATCCATATCACGTTTTTTTTCATGCCAGAATGAATCTGCATCTGTTGGAATGGTTTTTCCAATATGATCAAATATGGTTTCATAAGCATAGATACGAGCCGTATTCTCAATTTTCCTGCAATGCAATGATTGAAAATGGTTGCCAGTATTGTTCTGGTGTTGCAGAAAGATTCTTCCCTTGATTTGTCCTGAAGTGTCAACATCCTTCCAATATACTTTAATTAGAGCATTATGCAAATCATATGCAGGAGAACAAGCATGTACAACTCCTTTTATATGAATTTCTTCAACTTCGGTTCTGTCATCATTTATTGTGCAATTAACGTCCAGAACCTTTATACCTGTAGGATCTTCTAATATCCCGATTCCAGAAGGTCCACGTCTTGTAGTAGAATTGTCATTATCACTAAGATCACTTTTATCTGAATGCAATTTAGAGCTCGATATAGTAAAATGGATCGTGATGTTATTTCCCGGCCCAAAAAAGGATTTCATAGTGCTCTTTCCCCAATCACCAACTACAGAAAATGTTGGTATTTCATAATAATCATTCAGCTCTTTCATGCTATCGAGCCAAATATTGACCGAATAATCGTAATCCTTGCTGCGATGGACTATGGATTGGTTTTCTTCGATCGCTGCTTTGGCTATCCTATCTTTAACGATCACGGTATCCCCAGGTATGTATGAAGTAAATCGCATTCTGGACCGATTGTAATCCTTAAAGAGTTCATAAAAGGTAACAGGTCCATATTCATTATCCCAGGAGGGTCTTTCTACAGGGCTTTCCTTTAGTGTTTCCTCATGTTTCACTTCGTGTTTTTCATAGAGTGAAATACCAATGAATAATAGTACAATTAAAATAATGCATTCGACAGCAACTACAGCCTTTCGCCTGAACATGCCCTTGACCCGATACATCTGATTCACTTCGAGTTATAAAATAATTGTCGTTCATTTCCAGAACAGAACGCCTTCGCCAGTGTTCTCCGCTTTTCAAGGCTGGCATCGAAAAACGGATGAGACATGATCGGTGGTTGTCATCTCCGCTCGACTAAAGGAGCACGCAATCCGACAGCTACATCATGGAATATCGGCCGGTCCTGTCGGCAGCAGGGGGTATTTTGCATTAGGGTAATGACCATTACCGTATTCACCATTACCCTTTTCGGCCGGATTGGAGGAATAATTCGTAATTCATTCATAATTGAATCCATTCTCCCTTTTTCGGAAAAACATGTGGTATCCTAAATTCATCGAGTGTGGGAATGCCATGTTTTGGTATTATTTTTAACTCGACATATGACCCTGGATCGAGGCCACCACCGAGCTGTGGATCGATGGTTCGGGAAAGATTGAAGCGAATGTTGACGATGTCACCGGGTGTAAGAGTTCCATTCGTCAGGGACGAGTCGCTCATCTCTCGGATGGTCTCATAATAGAACACATCCAATTCCGAAAGGGGCGGTTTTTCAATATGGTCGAGAAGACTTTCCATTATATGAATTTTCAGGAAGCTCTTGATACTGTTCATTTTCAGCATTTCATATTGAAACTCGGCCCTGTTGTAATGTGACAATGTTATATCAACGTCATTATACCAGCACATTTCTATTATCGTGTCAATGATACTCATACCGGGATTTCCAGCAAACGTTCCCACTTTGATCATCATTTCCTCGATCTTTGTTCCATTATCATTGATCAGACCGGAAATGGATACGATCTTGAATCCCGTCGCACAAGACTCTGTAGTCACATCACTCCTCGTCGATTCGGGGTACAGAGAATCAGGCTTATAATTACTTACAGTGGCAAGGAAAGTAATCTCATCCCCGACCTTGAAATTCGATTCCATCATGGCTCGGTCCTGCTCGCAGACAATAGAGAGGGTAGGTCCTTTATAATATTCCCCGGACTGTTTTACACTGTCAAGCCAGATATCGACCAGATAATCGTAATCCCTCTCGTCGTGTACTATAGAACAGTTATCACGGAACTCCATCCGGTCTATCCTGTCCTTGACTGTAACCGTATCGCCGGGATCATAGGATTCAAAGGTCATCATCGAAGTGTCAAAATCCATGAAGAGTTCGTAAAAGGTGACGGTATCATCCTCGGGGTCTTTCTCGAAGTGGAGAATGGTGTACGTGATAACCATCAGCAACATGACGCTGATGACGATTACCATTACCTTTGGCCTGAACATACTATTTACCCGGCCTTTCATATCCACTTCGAGTTATAAGATAATTGCCGTTTATTTGCACAGGTAGAACATCCAACGTCTATATGAGCATCAAGAACATTGATACGGGAACGTGCGCGAATCCCTTTCTCACCTTAAGGGTATTCCTCGTGAGCACCAGGCCTCTCCCGAAGGAGCCAAAGGGTATGAGATCGTAACCGTTGGCCTTTCGCCTGTATTTCACCTCGATCGGATAGAGACGGGAATTGCGGTTGAGTATGAAATCTATCTCCTTGCCCGATCTCGTTCTGTAATAGAATACGAATTCCCTTGGATCGAAGAAATCGGACGGATGCCTACTGTACGATAGTCTTATCAGATGGTCGTCCACCACGCTCTCAACGAGATGGCCTCGGAGAACCGCGTCCAACACCCATTCCCTGGACAGCACCATGGGATCGGAAGCGGGCTTCATCCAGCCTTGGAGGGAGTGGGCTATGAACGGATCCCGGATGTATACCTTCTTGTTGCTTCGATTTGAGGGCCTGCCGTCCACACTGACCTTCAACGTGACATTGGCGATGTAGAGCGCTTCCAGCGTGTCCATGTATTGGGCCACCGTATCGTGATGTTTGATATCTGTGGCACGGGTCACGGATTCCCAGCTTATCGGATCGGACATACTTGCAAGTACCCTCGATACGACCTGCTTGAAATATGTTTCACGGAGCCTGCTTCTCTTTACATCCCCGAGCATTGCATTGAGATAGAGGGAGTAAATCCTGGTCGGGATATTCCTGTTCGTGTGATAGACGTCCACCACTGCCGGTATTCCGCCCGTCAAGAGATAGCACTCGAGATACCGGTCCAGGTCCCCCTTTACAATGGACGCCGTGACCATCTCATCCGGGATTCTGCCGTTCATTAGCTCTTCGATAATTTGGTCTTTCCTGTCCGGGATACCGTGATCCTCGAAGAATCTTTTCACGTCGTCATCCAGCATTCCGACGTATTCCGGGAAGCTCATGGGAAGCAGTATCTTATCAAGGGTCTCGTAATCCCCGCCACCTCTCCGCCCCGGCAGCATCTCGGTCATCTTCTTCAGGTCGAGAGCATGAGAGCCGGTGACGATCATGGTGCACCCATTGAGATCTCCCCTGTTCGCGAAATGCAGCAGTTCCCGGGTCCAGTTGTCCACGGCGCATATTTCATCGATAAAGATATACCTGCGTCCGTCGCTCTTTCTCCAGGAAAGGTAAGTACTGAGAATCCTGTGAAGCTCCTCGGCCGTGTTTCTCTCAGCAGACCAGAAAAAGATGTCCTCCGGAGGCACATCTCGAAGCAGGTTCCGGATGATAGTCTTGATTATCGTGGTCTTCCCGACCTGTCGGGGTCCTCTTATGGAATATATGACATCCTGGTCCAGCTGAAGTTCCTGCAACAGTCTCGGGCGCCATTTGTAGCGTTTCTTTTCCAATTCGTCTATTATCCCATCCTTTTCTATGCTTTCGGGTGATCTCCACCAGGGATTCTGTACTGCCAGAGATTCTACGTTGAAATCCATATTACTAGAATATTGCCCACATCATATATAAGATTGACTAAAATGCAAGCTTATTTTATCAATTAAATGACAGAAATAACATCTTATTTCCCAACCCCAATGGCAGTACGCCCATCTTATTTTCTGGTCAAAATGACTGAAAAGACACATTAGTTCCCCATTGAACGACCGTACCCCCCTCAGCTCTCCCTACTCATGCACCTCTATCGGGATGTACATCTTTTCGTGTCTCTCCCGGAAGCTGTCCGGATCCTCCTGGAACTCCTCGAACTCACCAAGGGCCCGCAGCAGTATCTTCATGGATTCGTAGAGCTTCACGCCGCGGAAGAACAGCCAGCACTGGGAGTCGATCTTGGCGCATTTCTTCTCCAGAAAGGCCTGTTCCTCCTCGCTGAGCATCACGTCCAAGGATTCCTCCTCGGCCCTCCGGTCCATCATATTCTTGATATCGTTGATATGGGTCCGTATCTTCGACAGGACCTTGTTGTCCACCAGGAAAATGTTGTAGGCGAACCTGTCCGTGAAGACCGGGAGGAGCGATGTGTCCAGGAATTTCGAAAGCTTCGGGGAATAAAGGTAGTTCTCCGATAACAGCTGCTCGACGTTTATGCGGTACGCCCGGACGGTGAACCTGAACGCATCGGCTTTCATGTTCCCCGTTATCTTGAGCACGTACCTGATGGTCTCCAGGAGGCGCGGGCTCTTGAGCTTCTCCAGCTGCTCGAACAACGCCCCGTGCCGTATGTGTTCGAACACCTCTCCCTCGATGAGGTTCTTGACCGACATCATCATCCCTTTCCTTGACTCATTGTGCGATCGTTCCGTTCCAGCCGCCCCTTTCCCGAAGTTCGTTCCACCCCTTCGGCCATCATGAAGAGCAGATGGAACCGGGACGCATCAAGGCCCCGCAGTTCATCAATTCCCCGCCGGGTCCCTGGACATGAAGTTCCGCCCCGATGGAGAAAGTTCGAAGTTCAAAAGAACATCCGGTACTTTAATCAATCCCTCGATTTCAACGATATCGATTCTGCGGAATTCATTCATGGTCCCCATGATCATCACAGAGCAGATGCGTGATAACCTCTCCCACCTCTGCCAGGTCCTCCGTGTGCAGCTGATACGGCGCCGTGGCATCGAAGAGGATGTTGGCGGATGCGGGGACCTCGTCATCGCCGCTCCACAGCACATAGGTGACGGGAACCCGGGGGAAGAAGTCGAACTCGAAGCCCATCTCACCGTGCTCCACCCTTCGACCTCCCAGCAGCTTCGCCCTTGTCTCGAACTCCTTCATGTCTGTACCGAACCGCGATGGTATCGGTTCGATGGCGTTTCTCCGAAAGGCCCCGTAGAAAACCATGCCGTCCGGTAATTCACGGTACGAGATGAGCCTTCCGGCCGTGTCTATGGGCTTCCCCCCGGCCAGATAATGGGTGACAAGCACAGCAAGCGCACCTCCGGTATGACCGTCAAGATGACGGGGGTAATGAATGGTCCCTTCGCCGAGGTCCAGCGCGCATCTCTCCCCCAGTACCAACAGGGTATATCTTTTACCGTTCGGCTCGTACTCCGCAACGGTGTTTGCGCAGATGAGCTCGGGGTCCAGCTTCAGAAGACCGTCCATGCCCTTTTCTATTGCGGGAAGGAAGCTCAGGAGCTCACCCGGGGTGTCATCGTTTCCTCGTATTTTCATGAATATCTGCCGTCCATTCTATCCGGTGATTCCAACGACGGTGGCCGTGGCCTCTCTCCCTGCAGCCTTGACGTTAAAATTGACATGTATCTTCCGCTCCCGTTTTACCCTATGTCAGCAGCAGCGTGAAAATGGTTCCGGGCGCGCTCATTATGGCACCGACGAAGAATATTGCCAGTATCAGCATCACTACGGACAACCCCGTGTATATACCGCTCAGGACGATGCCCACGATGGCGATCTCCTTACCGGATTGGTAGGGGTCCTTCTTGATCTGGGATAACGCCATTATGCCGGTGACCAGGCCGGCTATTGCGATGGGAATTCCCATAAGGCATATCACGCTGCATCCGATGCCCATAAAGCCGAGGAGCAGGGATACCCCCCCCGAGCACCACCGATGATATGGCTAGGCCGTTCGTCTTCTTCTTCTTGTACATCCCTAAACCCGGATGAAAGGGTCCCGGAGGGTGGAAACTATGCATACCCATACTGTCGTAATGACCTCCGGGGGGTCGGGGAATGTAATCCGACTGGGCATCGTAATAATCCCATGAGGAGCCGTCGACCCGGGGACCGCGAGCCTCCATGACCATGAAAGATGGCTCAATCGATATAAATATATTCGGGAAAAGTCGTTTGGTTTCGTTACCAAGGGCCATTCGCCCGCGGTATACTCCCAGGGGTGCGAGGGCCACATCAACAGAAATCCCACAGTCCGGTCTGCTTTACCTTGTCATTGTTGAACAGCGAGTTCAGCGATTTCTCGATGAGCTCTATCCGCTGCTTGGTGTATTCCGGAAGGTCGTACCGTTCGGCAATCTTTTTGGACGTCTTTATGTACTTCTCCACCATCCCGCGGTGTACCGTGAGGTTGATATCGTTGCCGCAGGTGCTGCACACCTTTCCCAGGGGCGGCCTTCTGTACGAGGCCCCGCATCCCCGGCATTTCATCTTCTGCCGCGAGAAGGCGTTCATGTTCCCCATCATGTCCGGCATGAAATGGGTCTCGATGACCTTGGCGGCCACCAGCGTGTCGCTCACCGCCCGGATCATCGTCGCGAGCTTCAGCTGCCCCGTTATCTTTGCATCCATGGAGTCGAGGGTCTTGTATGCCGTGGTGGTCACACCCTCGGATATGTCCTTAGTATCGTGGGTGAAGCCGAATCCCTCGTACTGAAAATCAGTGGCCAGCCTCCCCTCCACCTTGTCCATTATACCATCTACCGCCTTGGGGCTTTCCTGACGGAGTGCGGCCTCGTAGAACTCCAGCGGATACCTGTTATGGCAGTCTATGTTATGGGCCTCCTTGTCGATCTCGGAAGGATCGAGCCTCGTGGAAAGCACCAGGGGGGCGTCCATCTGTCCGCCGATGGTCCCCGGGAGATATGATTTTGAGAAGTTCAGGAGGCCGTCCAGGAGGAGCATGATGCAATCCTCGTCCCCATCGCAGTTGGAAGTTACCAGAAGATCCTCCGTGAGGAACGAATGGGTGTTGGCCACCTCGATATCATAGACGTGTGGATCCCGGTTCGGGACCATTCTTATCTTTGATACGGGATCAATGAAATGATCACCGAACTTACCGGTGCGCCGTCCGCGCTCCCGGGGAAGCACTTTTCGAAGTTCCGTGATCTTGCGCTTCGACGCGATACCGACACGATCATGGAGCAGCCTTGCATCGGTGGAGCGCATGATGAGGGCATGACTGTTGAAGAATGGCGGCTCTCTCCCCCGGGATGTGTAATGATCTCTAACCGCACCTCCTCCCCTCCGTCTCTCGTGGCGGAACTTGGAATGAATGCTGAATCTCTTCAACTGTAATTGCACATCTCGAAGCAGGTCGAGATTCGCCGAGGTGATCTTTACTGTCAGACGCCCCTTCTCCACGCTGCCGTCTCCGGCTATATATGCCTTCAACAACTGGGCCATCCTGTCCCGGGGCAATCGCCTGAACGCTCCGGGAATGCGCTTCTCGTGAGCTCCGGACCCCAGCTTCCAGATGTCCCGTACAAGCGAAGATATCAATCTGCCTGATAACGTTATCACGTTACCGCGCACCGACGGGGGCGTGCCGAAGGCGCCAACGATGCACCGCACCATATCCTCCTTTATATCGTCCTCGCTGCTTGACAGGCTGACCTGATAGAAGGATCCTTTCGACACCCGACAGAATCCCTCCGCAAGGTAGTAGCCGAGAAAACGGCAGAACTCCTCTCCAAGCACGAGGAACCGCTTCATCTCCACGGTATCCCGCTTTGCTGCGAGTTTCACGTCATGGGGAAGATCGGTGAGTTTTCTGCCGGACAGGGCAATAATTTTACCGGCCACATCCAGAGGAAAGGAATCCCGATAGACATAGTTCGTAAGTGTCTTCCACCCGATCCCGAGCGAATCTCCAACGTTTCTATAACCGCCCATATCCCGGATCGTCTCCCTCATCCATCCGTTCGTGTTCCGGATCATTACGTCGGGTACTTCTATCTCGGAGAGCAGGCCAAGAAGATCGATCCGGTCCGCATCCTCACGGGCGAGGTCGATACGGCCGGGAACGACCATTCCATCCCCTACCTTGACCGAGTGCGCCCGCATTTTGGAGATTTGATCGTTCCTCCCTTTGTGGATACATACCTGATGATACGGGGAAGCAGTAATGTGCCGCCCGCCCCGTGTGGTTATCTCGATCCAGTGATTCGGCGAAGGGGTTCTGATGACATTTTTTATTTTTTCTGTACGTAACGGTCCCCCGGAGGCACCCAGGGTGAGGACCTCTCCCATTTCCACATCCCTCATCTCCGTTCCCACGTCATCCACCATGCGTCCCGGTCCCACCGCACCTTCGAAGAGTTCTTCCAGAGTTGCCGACGCCCCGTTGGCAAACATAACTTCGGTGTCACCCGGCAGGCAGTTCCTTCTCTTTGCCGCGTGGAAGTACGGATGTGCATAGCCGACCCTTGCATCGGAGAATCCCACAACCCTCGCCAGCACCCCGCCCGATGTGTGGGGCGCAAGTCCCACCACGAGATGGCCCAGTATATCCGAGGGCACCTTAAGGTTGTAGAATCTATCCATCTTGTAGAATCTCTCGAGCAGTTCATCAACGAACATCGCCGTTCGATAGAGGTAGGTGATACAGTTCCTGGAGACTATGATATCCTGTACTTTGATCTCCAGCATCTGGTGGTCGTTGACCAGTTCCCGTCCGTGAATGTCCTTTTTATAACCCAGCTCCCGCAGCTTCTCCACCGGCGTGTGTACCTCGGCCGGTCTGAAATGCGTAAGGGGCACATCCGTCATATCGAACCGTATGGTCCCGTCCTTGAACACGTAAACGCCGTTCTTGGATCGAAGAAGTCCCTTTTCGATGGGCTCCGGGGTCTTGTACTTGGAAATAAGCCCCTTCACGCCCTTGGTCTCGGGTGCCGCACCCATTTTCAGGTTGTGGAGCGCCCTTCCGTACAGGGTATAGAAGTCTATTTCCCTCTTCTCCAGCCTATTGTCCTTCCTCTCCGTGTGCAGCCCGCATCTGGCGCAGGTGTACTCGTGAGTTACGTCGCCGCATCCGGGGCATATCCTCCGGCCCACCTCAACGGTGAATCGGCGCATCTCGTTGGCGTTCTTCATGGATCGCCGGTCGCCTCCGCCCTTCGCAACGGGGAACAGGGAATGGACCGGGGGCTTCATCTTCCTCTCGTTGGCCTTCTCGGGCCGTCCCATTCTGGCACCTACCCTGGTAGGCGCCCGTGGGTATATGCGGATGCCCGATAGGTCATAAAGAAGCCTCAGGCTCTCTCCCCAGTACCTGTTGTCGTGATTGGCGAGGTAATGCTTCTCGTCCTCATATTTCCTGTTCTTGCCGGTACCCCATTCACAGACGGATTTCTCACCGTCCTCGGCGGCGCACCATTCGCCCGGGGTCGCCTCCCAGCCGTCAAGGAGGGCGACGGAGCCCTTTCCGTCCCCCTTCAACCCAAGACACGTGACGAGCGCCTCGGCGTACCTGTCGAGAACGATGCTTTTATCCTTCTTCCGGTGAAGCGCCCCCAGCGCGCAGAGTATCTCCCGGGCGGCCCCGAACTCCGGGTCACCGCTCACCGGTATGGTAAGAAGACCTTTCTCTTCCCCATCCTCCGCCATCCTCTCCAGGGCGGATGCGTTCAGCTCGACCCCCTCCCGGTCCATCTGTACGATCTCGCCGGTGTATTCGGCCCGTTCCGCAAGGAAATGGGCCAGGAAATGGAGCGAGTCGGGGGATATATCGTGCCAGAACAGGTTGAAACGGGGATTCAGGGGGATGTCGAGGGTGAGGGAGAGCCATCGGGAGTTGCGGAAATTGGTCGAGAGCAGCTTACCGGATATATTCTCGGCTTCTTCATCGGAAAAACCCCTATCCACGAGCTTTCTCGCCAGGGCCTGCATCCACCAGTCATCCGAGAACGACGGGGGAAGCAGCGGGTGGTTGTTCTCCGCGAACTCGCCGAAGGGGATCAGTATCTCGCCAAGGTCGATGATCCGCTTTATTCTTCTTCTCATTTCCAGGGCCTTCTCGGCGGTCTCGATCTGGACCAGATCCCCACCGTACAGGTCCACGATGGGTCCGTCGATGGAGTCGCAGGGTGTTATGGCTCCCGCCTTGCCGGGATATTCTATCTTGATCTGCGTACCGATGGCCAGAAAATCGTTGAGCACGTGCATGGTGGCGGGATGTACGGCGATGGACGCAAGTCCGCAGGTTCGCCCCCGGCCGTATCTCAGCCTGAATCCTCCAGCAGCGCTGGGAAGGGAGAATACGGGCCTTCCGGCGATCACGTCCCGGAGGTACTTGACCTTGGGATCGGTCTCGAAATCGTATATGCCGGAGGCCTCCTTCCCCACCTCCTCCGCCTCCTCCTTGATGAGGCCCGTGATGAAGTCCCACCCTTCGATGCCGAGCTTGTCCACGAACTTCTTTATCTTCTTGGCCTTCTGGCACAATCCCTCGGATATGACCAGGCACATACCGCCCCTTACCTGGTTGGTCTCGATGCGTTCGAGGTTCCTGTAACCGGAAACCTCAGCCTTCTCCGTCCCCTCACCGTCTATGCAGATGGCGCAGTTCCGGGCGATGTTCTCGATCTCCTCATCCTTGGGCTTGTACTGGGAGGCCTTTCTCAGATGGAACTCCTCCTTGTACCTCTCCACCTCGTCCTCCCGTACCCGGAATGATGAGATTCCCATCCCCCGCCGGACTATATCGGCGATGAGAACTCCCAGGGCCTGTCCCGTTCCCCCGGCAGAGCGAATTGGGCCCGCAAAGGATATCCTGATGTAATCCGTTCCATCGTCGTTGTACCGGACCGAGACGTCACTTACGCCCTCGAGAGGCGCGACCAGCACGCCCTCCGTGATGATGGCGAGCCCGGTTCTCACAGCCTGATCGATGGCCTTGTCATTGGTGGAGAACTCCCCCGTATCGACTATATGCTTTGCGATTAGTATGGCCACCATTTCCCTGCTATCTTCGGATGCGGTAAGCTCTCTTATCTTCTCGGCGATCCCCGGTGGCCCCACCAGATTCTCGACCCTAGAGGCCAGGTCCTCCGCCGGGGGGATCTCCACGAAGGTCTCGGGGTCGAATCCCTTTTCCCTTGCACTCCTCCCAACCTCGTAACATTGCCCGCACATCCTGGACAGGCGGGAGAAATAATCCGCCATCTCCCTGCTGCATACCGGACCGCTGGTTCCGTGCACCTCCCGGGATGTACTCTCCTCTGCCGCGTTCATACTCTTGCTCCGATATCTTCCTGTCCATCGATATTATGGAGGACAATTAGCGTTCTTCTCTCGGGAAATGGGAGGACGAACTTCTCCTCTGGTTCCCCCGTACCCCCGGTCTCCGATTCTATCTCCGGGATTCGATCCGTCACTTCTTCCGCCTCTTTAAGAAAATAAACACCGCCGTCGCCGCAGCCAGGACCACGACCACGCCCAGGACATACCATCCGCTGCTGCCCGAGAGCAGCCCTTCGCCCCCGTCGGGAGGGATCGATACGGTAACGGTGAAATGGGACTCCCCCTCAACGACGCCGGTTTCGTCCCCCATCAACTCTCCGGAAGTGGCCATGATCCCGTAGCGGCTGTGCATCACGCAGGGGATCCGGGCCACACCGTTGCTGTCCGTGGTGCCGTTCACGGACCAGCCGTCCTCGAGAGATACCAGTTCCACCGTGGCCCCTTCCACCGGGTCACCGTTCTCCCTCTGGACTGTTATTGTCACGGGCTCCACGGGTCCAAATGTGCACCAATCCTGGGGAATTATGTCCACAAGGTCGTCGAAGGAGTACTCGGGATGCTCCTTGCGATGATCGCTGACTATGAAGGGCTGCCCGCATGTGTGGCCGAACCTTGCCCAGGTCTCGAACCTGGCGGCCAGGGTCCGGTTCGTGATCTTCCCGTCAAGGGAGCCCCATGGATACCCCGATGCGTTCTCCACATGCCCGCAGAGGGTATGGCCACAGGGATTTATCTTCTCCTCCACCGTGTCGTAATGGTCGCTGAGGATCTCCATGCCGACCTCGAGGGTGATATTTCCGTCATGCAGTTCGCGCAACTGCTCCAGCCTCACGTACCTGGGATAACATCCGTGTTCCCATCCCTGCACCGCGTTCATCTCCGCCGCCACCTCCGGATCCCAGGGATAGTTGCATGAGCCTAGGTAACCGTCCTTGGTCCTGGCAAGCTCCCATTCGTTGGCTCCCAGCTCGAGAATGGCCACCTCGTTGGTCTTGGCATCGGCCAGGAGGTAATCACCGCAGTATGCTCCATTGGTGTTCGTGAGCATGATATCCTTGAAATCGTCTATGCTCTCGGCGTACTGTGCCGCCTTTCGCAGACGCACGAATGAGGGCACGTTGCCCCAGAGGTATGGTCCGGCTCCCAGCGTGGTCTCGCCAATGACCATGCCGGCCCCGTTCAGGTACCATTCCGTGCCGCTCCATATCATACCCGCCGTAACCTCCATCATGATGCGCAGGCCGTTATCGGGGACAATATCGATGAAAATGGCATGAGCGGGGGACAGATAGAACGGCATCCACAACGTCTGGCCTATGATAAAATTGCCGTCGGCGGTGGCGCTTCCCGTGGCCACGAAGGCGGAGCAGTGATGAATATCCGAAAGTTCCTCCGGAAGCTCCGACCCGCTGTCCCCGGCATCGGTGTTCCCTTTAACCTCCTCGCTCTCCTCAAGGGGCCCGGGGATCACATCGCTTGCGGCGCCGGCTCTCCACCACAGGTCCCACATCGAGTTCAGGACCAGAATGTCCAGCCAGTCCACTGTGGCACCGTCAGGGTTCCTGACGCCCTGGTCAGCCGCACCAACGGCGATACCGCTAATCTCGTCCTTCTGGTCCTGGGGTACGTAATACCAGTAGTTGAACGCCTGAATCCTGCACTGTGCCCAGGTGAACCCGTATCGGTCCAGGGTCAGATGTCCGTATGCGCTCATGGACCGGGCCACCTTTCCCGCCAGATACTTCCCGTGATTGTAGCCTATCTCGTAGGGATTGCCCTCCACGTGAAGGTAGGTAAAACCGTGTTTTTCGAACATGTAGACGTTCTCATCGTCCACCTGCTCCTCCGTCCCGTCGACTATCTCCCCCGTCATTGCAGGTATGAGGGAAACCAGGAGAAAACAGGCTATCATGGTCGAAAGATAGAACGGGCGATTATGACCTTGGCCATGGCCAGATACGGCTCCGAGAGAAGCGCACGAACGCACCATCGGATGGACAGTACAATAAGGGTTAATCAATTTTTTTATGTTTATCAGATGTTGGAAAAACCAAGGCTATGCACTCCTTCGATAAACAGTGCCGTCGGCCGTGTCCTCGAGCACGATACCCATCTCCTTGAGGCTGTCGCGTATCATGTCGGAATAGCGCCACAGCTTTTCCTTTCTCATCTCGTCCCGCAGTCCCACCAGCATGGAGATAAGCTCCTCCTCCCGTCCGGTGGCGACATCGTCGGCGGCCAGGGGACGGGAATCCACGATCATCTCCCGGGGCAGTCCAAGGACCTCCAGCAGCTCGGAGTATCTATCGAAAGCATAGGCCACGGCTCCCCTTTCCTTTTCTTTACGTATGGCCCGGTTCAGTTCGTGTGTGAGGTAGAAAATCTCTGCCATGGCGCTTCTGGTGTTGAAGTCCTCGTCCATTGCGGCCCGGAACCTCTCCACGGTCCCGTCGGCTGCTGCGATAAGTTCATCCTTCCTTTCCCTATCGGGAGTTGCCGTTTCCTCACCGAGGTATCGCCGGACGTTCAAGATGGAGGTCTTTATTCTCTCAAGGCTTCTCCCGGCCTCCTCAAGGTGCTCGTTGCTGTAATCGATGGGCTGCCTGTAATGGGTATGGAGGAAGAAGAACCTCACCACGGCGGGTGAATGTTTCTTGAGAACCTCCCTTATGGTGAAGAAATTTCCGAGGGATTTCGACATCTTCTCCTCGTTTATGCGAACGAAGCCGTTGTGCATCCAGTACCTTGAGAACTTCAATCCCGTCAGGCACTCGGACTGGAGAATCTCGCTCTCGTGATGGGGGAATATGAGATCCTGGCCGCCGCCGTGTATATCCAGGGTCTCGCCGATGTACTTCGTGGACATGGTGGAGCATTCTATATGCCACCCGGGCCTTCCGGCCCCCCACGGGGAGTCCCAGGAGATCTCCCCCTCCTTTGCCCTCTTCCATAGCGCGAAATCCTTCGGATGATCCTTCTCGGGATTGATCTCCACCCTGGCCCCGTCCAGCATCTCGTCCAGTGGCTGATGGGTGAGCTGACCCACCTTGTCCAGGGCCTTGTATATGGAGAAGTATACATTTCCGCGAACGTTGTAAGCGAATCCGTTCTTCATCAAACCCTCCACCACTCGGATCATATCGGGAATGTTCTCGGAAGCGTAAGGGTGAACGGTGGCCCTCTTGATGTTCAGGAGGTCCATGTCCTTGAAGTACTCGTCCACGTACATCCGGGCGAACTCCAGGGGCGGGACTCCCCTCTCGGCGGAGCGGGCGATTATCTTGTCGTCCACATCGGTGAAGTTCTGCACGTAATTCACGTCGTAGCCGATAAATTCGAGGTATCTCCGGACCATGTCGAAGGCAACGTACGCCCTGGCATGGCCCATGTGGGAAAGATCGTAGGTTGTGGGACCGCAGACGTACATTCCCACCTTTCCCTCGGCAAGGGGCACGAACTCCTCCATCTCTCTGGATGCTGTGTTGTATATCTTCAGCGGCATATTACCACGTTCCCATTCTGAACGGACGGTATCTCGATGAAGTTATAATTTATTTTCCGATAGGTTCGCGGGATGTCGAGCCGAATAAAGGCGTTCGTTCCAACTCTACTAACACCCCATTCCCGTACCCGACTCCCTTCCCGGATGGTCGGATCCGAACCGACACATAACATACACGAAACACAAAATCCCGGATAACCATTATATCCAAGGTGGATGATATTCAGCGGGATCGGCCCTTGGAAACCTCCTGTTTCCTGCGGGCTCCCACGGTGTTCCTGAGACACCCTTCGGGCGCTCCTGAGCCTTCGATTTCCGCTGGAAATCTACAGGCCCCGATTCCGCTAACACTGCCAAGCTGTAACTTAAAAATTTTTAAAATTTTTAACGTTGAAAATATTCGGCCAACACCGGGATGATACCATGACAATTGTGTTCGACGAGGTGTACCTGAAACACAGGCAATCGCACATGCACCCCGAGAGGCCCGAGCGCCTCGAGGAGATAGTCGGGAAGATGAAGGCGGAGGGGCTCTGGGACGACGTGGTGAAGCCTTCCTCCGCCGAGGTGGAGGACGTTCTGCTGAATCACTCGAAGCGGTATCTGGAGCGCGTGCGGGACTCCCGGGAGGGGTATCTCGATCCGGATACCTACCTTCGCTCGGAGACGTACGACATAGCCATGAGGGCGGTGGGAGGCGGTATCGAGGCGGCGAGGCGTGCATGGGACGGTAAAAAGACAACGCTGGCCCTCCTGCGCCCCCCGGGCCATCACGCGGTTGAGAGCTCGTCCATGGGTTTCTGCTACTTCAACAACGTGGCTATCGCTGCCCGGAAGCTGAGAGACAAAGCCGAGAGGATCGCTATAATCGACCCCGACGTTCACCACGGCAACGGCACGCAGGATTCGTTCTACGATACCGACGAGGTGCTGTATATCTCATCACACCAGCAGTACATATTTCCAGGTACCGGGCACGTGCACGAGACCGGCAGCGGTACCGGAAAGGGATACACCGTGAACATTCCCTTCGACAACGGCTGCGGGGATGTTAGCTACGAACTGGCCTACTCAAAGGTGGTGCGAAAGGTACTGGAGCAGTACGAGCCGGACATGATCATGGTGTCGCTGGGGACGGACGCGCATTACGAGGACATGCTTGCTGGGCTGAGACTTTCGAGCGGCGGATATCTCGACGTGATCCGGGGGCTTCACGGACTGGCCGGCGAGCTGTGCGACGGGCGGTTCTCCGTGTTCCTCGAGGGCGGATACGCACTGGAGCCGCTGGCCGAGATAGTCACGGCGACTTATGGATTGGGACGTGGAAAAGAAGTTGAGCTGGAATACACGGACGTTTACGATACCGGGGGCAGGGGGAAGGGGACGGTCAAGGACGTGCTCGATGCACAGAGGAAGTACTGGAAGCTGTGACGTGACTTACGTTGGTCGGCTTGCGCCGACCTTGGGGCCAATGGCCCCTTCTTCTTTTGCTTATTCTGTATTTGTAAAAGGGCTTGCGTTTCTTGCGTCGCAAGCCCTTTTACTCGAAGAGAGCAAGACTAACGAAAAAAACGGACAGATTATATCCTCAAAGTATGGAAAAAAAACTACAGGGCCCTAAGTCCCCGAATGAAAAATATCAATGAATATACGCGTCCGTCTTCTCCTTCTCGCCGGGGGAGTTCTTTATCTTACCATTGGACGTGATTGGATTGGCCGCAACCTCGAAGACCACCTCCGTGGCCAGGTTCTCGTTCATTCCCGCCATCACCAGATCGCGTATTATCTCCGATTTCTCCCTTCCCCTGTTCAGGTCTATCTGTATGCCGAGCTTCAGTATCTCCAGCGCCTCCTCCTCGCTCATGTCCCCGATGCCGTAGCCGGACATGCCGAACTGCGAGAGGAACCACCTGCCGCCGTGGATCAGGCTCGAAAGAGCTGTGTTGAACTCGCTCTTGTTGAGGTACTGCGTATCCAGGTCCACCCTCAGCACGATCTCGTCGTTGCGGTTCGCCAGCACGAACTTGATAAAACGGCTCTCGTCGTTCTGTATAAGGAGCTTTCGAAATACGTCGGCCTTCTGCTCCTTGTCCCAGTCGTAGGTCTCGATATTGGTGTAGATGGAAACGTGTATCACGCCGTCCTCGACGCTTAGACCGATGGGGAAGGGCACGTCCTTGTTCTCCACGAGCATGCCTTTGGGAAAGCCCGGATTCTCCTTGATGGACCACTCGGAGTCCACTATCATGTTCGAGCCCTCCATTCCATCGGAGAACCATTTGCGAATCTTGCTGACCCAATCCATCTGTACCAACTACCGTTCCTTGAAAAACGCCTCAAAGAGCTCGGTCCGTGCTCGTTTTTTGTCGCTAATTGTATTTTCGTAATTAAAATTTTCCCTCAATGCCCCGGCCCGTGGAAAGCGTGATCATCGACTGAAAACGAGATCGGAAAATATACCCTCCGCTCGGCATGGTGCACCTGTTTTACACGTATTTATACGCATTGGTGCACAAATTTGCCATGCACGGCGATCATACCCGGCCCGGCGGTCAGACGCCTCTCTTACTGGCACCCCATATCACCTTGTGGGCCTGGAGAACGAATCTCACGTCCGCATTCTCGGGCCAGCCCGCCGAAAGGAACCGGCGCACCATCCCGGAAAGGTCCGACCCCCCTGCGGGCTGGATGATCACCACCGCCCGAATGGTACGATGTGACAGAAAATCCTCCGCGAATCGGATGTCCTTTTTGTCTTTCACGACGAATTTCAGCTGGTCCCGGATCCCAAGTGGAAACAGGTTATCCTCGAGAAAGCTTCCGCATTCACCCGATGAGGGGGGCTTCACGTCCACCGACAGGACAATATTTCTCCGCCATTCCTCCACCGGTTCCGCCGCTCCGACCGTCTCCAGGAAATCCCTGACGGGCAGCGAGCCGTTGGTCTCCAGGTGAACGATGTGGCCCGACCGCAGAAGGGATGCGGCGAGTTCGAGGAGCCGAGGCTGAAGGAGAGGTTCGCCCCCGGTCAGGCATACCGCTCTAGAACCGTGCTGTGCCACCTGTTTCATTATCTCCCCGAGGGGCATTCGCTTTCCTCCTTCGTAGGCATACCTGGTATCGCACCATTCGCAGCGGAGATTGCACCCTGTAAAACGAATGAACGTGGTTGGCTGGCCCTGGCATACACCCTCGCCCTGTATGGAGCGAAAAATCTCACTCACCGGGAAACACTTCGAATCCGCGTCCTCTTCCTTCATTGATCCGACACCCTATTCGTTCCGATCAATCTCCCTTATTTTATAAATCCGTTGTGGAAAGTTGAACGGGATGAATTATACTTAACTGATAATTACATCTATATTTACGCACTCCGAGCGAAAAATATTTCACCGTTCCTGGATTATCCCGCAACGCTTCGCCTTGAGGCAGCATGAAAAAACGGCGGTGATGACAACGACGGTCAAATCCAGCGATAAGTTCCTCCACAGGTGTCCCGAATGCGGAAAAACCTACCCGCAGAATGAACTCGTCTACCGGTGCACCTGCGGCAGCAAGGTGATAATCGAACTAGACCTTCGAGACCTCGAACTGGATGCAGGGATGATGGAAAGTCGAAGACAGAGAAATATGCCATCCATCGAGAGGTACTTCGAACTCCTGCCCCTGTTGCGCAGGGAATCCCTCATCGACCTGGGAGAGGGGGATACGCCCCTTGTGCACGCCAGGAATCTCGGGGAGAAGCTCGGCATGCCGGAGCTCTATCTGAAAATCGAGATTAACAATCCCACCGGTTCGTTCAAGGACCGCCCCATCAACACCGGCCTGAACCGCGCGCTCGAGTTCGGGGCCGAGGTCGTGGCATCCGCATCATCCGGGAACGCCGCCAACTCCCTGGCCGCAGGGGCCGCCAAGGCGAACATACGCTGCATCACCTTCGTTCCGGCCGACGCCCCCCGCTCGAAGATAGCCCAGCTTCTGCTGTACGGAGCGGAGGTAATACCCGTCATGCGGCCCGAGGGATATCTGGGGGACCCCACGGTGGAGATGCTCACCGAATGCCACCTCGGGCTGGGATTTCATCCCGTACCCAGCTTCGGTCATCTGAATCCGTATCAGATGGAGGGGGCAAAGACCATAGGTTACGAGATCGCCGAGGAGATGCAGCCGGACCATATAGTCATACCTCTGGGAGGCGGGGGGCTCTATCTGGGCAATCACAATGCCTTCGCGGAGTACCGCGAGCTCGGCATTGTGGACGATTTGCCGGCTATGCACGCCGTTCAGGGAGCGGGTTGTGCTCCCCTGGTAAGGGCGGTCAGGGAGGGCGTACCCATAACCACCTGGGAGTCTCCGAGGACCATCGCTTCCGGGCTGGCGGATCCGTTCACCTGGGACGGCGAGCGTGTTATCGCGGCCATGAAGTCAAACGGGGGGACCGCGGTTGGAGTGATGGACGAGCCGATAGTCGACGCCCAGAGAATGCTCGCCAGGTACGAGGGCATCTTTGCCGAGCCCACCGGGACGGCCGCACTTGCCGGCATGCTCGAACTGGTATCGGAGGGAGCGATATCGCGGGACGAGACCGTGGTCGTCGAGGTGACGGGGCACGGCTTCAAGGACCTTGGACAGGTGGAGGGTATGTTCGATATGCCCCGGGCGATCATGCCAGACATGGACGAGGTGAAAAGAAGGATCGGTTTCACCCCTTCTTGAGCCGGGATAGGATGACCGGCGGGGCCATTTTGGTTATTGTCAAAAAGAATAATAAAGGGGTAATCCGTTACTTGAAGGGGCTGTTCGGTACCCCTTGGTGCATTTATTGGGTCATCAATGCCGTATGCCCGGTCAATGATGAGAGAATACGCATTTCGACGGTGGAATAATATGTCGCATCGGAGAAGAGAAGTTGCTTTGTTGATGATATCCATAGCGGTTACGGGATTTCTATGCCAGGGATTGTGCTTTCAATCTTCAGAACCGAACGATGGGGACCGGGCAGATCTGCCGCCCATGGAACGTTGCCAGGCGCATCCGTTAAAAAAGGGGAACCTGGAGCATGATGCAGCTTTCGCGCCCATGACTCGGGAGGAGCGAACCAGGAATAGCCGGGGAGAATATAGCCTCCTGTGTATACTCGTACAGTTCCAGGAGGATAACGATACGACCACGACGGGTAACGGGACCATGAAAGCCTCACATGATGTCGGACATTTCAATTCCATCATAGAGCGAATGCAGGATTATTACCTGGAGGTATCCTACGGCCAGTTCGTGCTCGATGCCACCGTGACGGAAAAGATTTACACCCTCGATAATGAGATGAGCTATTACGGGGCAAACAACGACGAGGTACGGAGGAACGTTTATCTCGCCCGGGACTCGGTGGAGAAGGCGGACCCGGACGTGAACTTCGGTGCATTCGGAAAGTTCATAGTGATACATGCCGGCGCGGGAGAGGAGACCGATGTCCTCGACAACAGTCCCAACGACATATGGTCGAACCATATCGGGCTGTATCACATGTATGCCATTCTGGGGGGCCCGATCCAGACCGATGACGGGACGTTAGTAAAGGAGATAAGCATAGTCCCGGAGACCCACGATCAGGATTATTACTCTGGCTCGAACATAACGGGCGTCGTCTGCCACGAGTTCGGGCACGACCTGGGCCTGCCCGACCTCTATGACGTCTCTTACAGCTCCGACGGGATCGGCCTGTGGGGCCTCATGAGCGGCGGTCCCAACCTGAACAACGGGTACACTCCCTGCCATCCCACAGCATGGTCGAAGATCCTCCTGGGATGGGTCGATCCCATAGAGATCACGGAGAACACCAGGGACATCACCATCAGGAACGTCGAGGAATATCCCGATATATTCAAGATCACCCTTCCGAACAGCGGGGGCAGGCAGTATTTCCTCATCGAGAACAAGGCCCGGGTGGGATTTGATTCGTATCTTCCTCACGGAGGTCTTCTCATCTGGCATATCGACGAGGCAAAGCTCTACGAGGGGATCGGAGATGGATTCACCCGCATGGACCAGAACACCGTGAACACGGATCCCGACCATAAGGGAGTGGACCTGGAGGAGGCGAGCGGGGCACAGGAGCTTGACGATCCAAGTGATCATAACAACGGTGATAGATCGGATCCCTGGTACAACAGCAAGAACGGTTTCAATCCCACCTCAAATCCGAACACGGACACCTACGCGGGAGAGAAGACCGAGATACACATTCGCGACGTTTCCCTCGCCGGAGCTTCCATGACATTTTCAGTAACGGTGGAGGAGAGAAAGGTACATTTCACCACGGTGGATTCGAATACGACGACGGTAATGCCGGGCGAAACACACTCCTTCGTGCTGGAAATTTCATCGAACAGGGTGGAGGACGGGCCCGTCACCGACTGGATATCCCTCAATCCCTATGGCGATAACTGGAAATGGCTCGAACTGAGCGAGAACCCGGTGGAGCTTTCCGGCAAGCATGTCCCATCCTATGTTTACGCCAACGTCACAGTCCCGCCCGATTCACTGTACGGGGACCTGGCATCGATCACGATAACCGCGAGCTCGAACGATTCCACACCCTCTCTCGAGCCGATCACGCTCACGGTGACGGCGGGCAGGCTGAAAGGATTCAAGATAGATCCCACAGAGGACATATCCGTCTACCCGGGAGAGAAGAACAATGTCAGCATCCACATATGGCTGAACAATACGGGCAACGCTCCCGAGGAATTCAGCATATCGTTGAAGGCACTCTCGGACAGTGCCTGGGATGGAGAGCTTTTTGCCGGGGGGGACAGCATGCTGGCGGGCAAGAGCAAGGTCCTCGAGGTACATATCGAGTCCTATTCTCTTTACCCCATTTATATCAACCTCAATTCCCCCGAGGATTCGCTGCTCGGTGATAGCTGCAAGTTCACCCTCAAGATGGAAAAGAGCGGAGAAAAATCAATCACGAGCTTCAACGCCACCGTCCTTCAGGTATACGACCTATCCGTATCGGCCGAGGAACTGGAGGAGACTGCAAAGCCCAGGGAGCACACTGCCTTGAACTTCCTTGTGACAAACCTGGGGAACGGTCCCGACAATATCAGCCTCGAACTGTCGTCGAAGAAGGCGGGATGGGATATTGAACTTACACCCCGGTATATGGTCCTTGAGGCCGGCGGGATCGGAGCGGTCAAGGTAAGCGTCGAACCCCACAGACTATCCACTCCCGGGGAGGCATACGAGTTCACCGTTATAGCCTCATCCAAAGGGGGGAAGGAGGTCGAGACCAGGGAACTGAGCGTCACTGTTGAGGAATACGACGGAATGACCGTGGAGGTGGCCCAGTTCAATGCAACCAAGGCCGACGGTAAGAACTCCGTGACCTTCGACATCAAGCTCACCAACGACGGAAGCTCCGCCGACGTCTATGCGGTCACTGTCATCGATATGGAGAAGGGATTCGACGCCGCGGTGACGAACTACCCAATGGATAACGTGGAGGTGGATGCGTACGGAACGAAGTTCCTGAAATTGAAGGTGACCGTGGACAGGACCAAGATAGCGGGAACGTACCCTCTGGTGGTGAAGGTGGGCTCCCGAAAGAACCTCGATCTTGTGACCCTTGTAACCTTCAACGTAACCGTGGGACGCAGCTACGGGTTCGAGGCAACCCACGACCATGAGCTCCGGAGGATATACCAGAACGGCAGAGAGACATTCTACCTTACTGTGAACAACACGTCAAATACCAATATAACCGTTCTCCTGGAGACCATGGTGGTTCCCAACGGTCTCACAGTTACCGTGGACCCGTCCGGGGAGGTCCGACTGCCCCTTGGCGGAACGGAGACATTCGAGATCCGGGTGCAGGCCCGGTCCGATGCACGCGGCAAGAAGGACATTTACTTCAGATTGCTCATGCTGGAACGGGAAGAAACGGAGGAGGAGATAGTCGCAAAGATGATGGTCGTGCCCTCGAAGAGCTCCGGCGAACCGGAGGAGGAGACGGGAGGTCTGCTCTCTGGAACGAGGGGGGTTGTGATCATTGCCGCCGCCGCCGTTTTCATCATCGGAGTGATAATCGCCCTCCTCCTGATCCTCGGACGACGGAGGAAAAAGGGCGGGATGAAGGACGACGACGACGACGATGAGGGCGGGGAACCGGGAAGAACGGACGGATCATCGGAGAGCCCGCCCGAGGTCATCGAGGAATTCGATATAGGACCCTCCGATGAAGCGGGAGCGGAGAGCCCACAGGAACCTGCCCTGGCGTCCCTGCCGCCAATAGTCACGGAAACGGATCCCACGGACCGGAATAATTGAGACCGGCCTCCTTACGCCCACGACCTCACCAAACGGGGACCGGTCGAAGAGGGAGGCAAGCATCACGTTCAGAATGCATCGGGAGCCTCGATATCGGACCTTTCAGGATGTTCATAACCTAACTTGATCCCAGCAATGGAGTGAAAATACGCATGGTGAACCTTGCAACGAAGCTGACAATAACCAGGATGATCCTCATCGCTCCGACTGCGGTCTTCCTCTTTATCCCCGGT
Organism: uncultured archaeon; assembly: GCA_964423515.1. Taxonomy (GTDB): domain Archaea; phylum Thermoplasmatota; class Penumbrarchaeia; order JASLWR01; family JASLWR01; genus CAYRFL01. The sequence goes on along the minus strand of CAYRFL010000017.1, from coordinate 11,354 downwards.
TTCAGATGGGTCTCTGTCGGCACGATAGCAGCCATGGCCATCATGGACTCCCTGGACGGCTATTTTGCCAGGAAGAGGGGGGAGGTGACGAAGCTGGGCAGCATCCTCGATCCAATGGCCGACAAGTTGACGGTCCTTGCCCTTCTCATCGTTCTCCCCATCGTCTATCCGTACTTTCCCGTCTGGTTCTCCGGGATGCTCATTGGAAGGGACGTTCTGATAGTGATAGGCTGGCTCATCCATTACTATCTCTCGGGAAACGTCGTCAAGATCCCCAGCAGGCTCGGAAAGGTGACCATGGTCATCCAGTACATCGTCATAGGCGTTTCGGTCCTCATGGCAGCCCTGTGCCTAGACAACGGGATAGATCCCCTGAAGGACAATTACACAATCGCCCGGTTCATATTCTATGCCGTGTCGTTCCTTACAGTCTTCACCTCGGTGGACTACCTTTTCAATCTGGTGCATCACGGGCTCAAGGGTCATCCGGACATCGAGGCGCCCATGGAGAGGGTCAAGACCCGAAGGGACGAGAGGAGGGCGCTTAAGAACAAGCCTCCAGCAAAGAGGAGGGTAATGACGAAGATATACGATACCAGGGAGCTGCGGAGGAAGGAGCCCCGGTTCCGCTCGGAGGTGATAAACGAGCTCGGGAAGTTCCGGACCTGCCAGATATGCCACGGCTCCATGAAAAAGGGAAAGGTCATTCGATGCAAATGCGGACGGTTCTTCCACAAATCGTGCCTGGAAACGATAACCTGGGAATGTCCGAGATGCGGTACGTTCATCCATCTGGTGGAAGAGGGAAAGGGGGAGGAAGGGGCTGCGAAGGGGACGGAGCCGTAAATCGCTTCAGATTAACTCTCTTCAATAGGAGGGCCTGCGAGCGACAGCCAACGCAGGCCCGACACCTTAATAGTAATTAATATCGGCATATGAATGTGGAAAAGGGGGGCGCAGCCCCCCCATCAACAACTCGGCTACAGCATGATAAATCAGTTAGCCAAGACCATCACACAACCGTTCGACCCCGTCAGCGGTATCCGGACAGAATCCCTCGCAGCCCATCACGAGGTACCCGTGGCGGGAAAGATTTGTTTCGATTAATCTTTTCAGTATATTTTCCAATAATTTACTCTTTTGAGTAATGTGCTCTCGGGCCCGATTCCGGATTTACAGACATCATTCTATCCGTACTCTACCCTCATCCCCACCCTCCTCTTCACCCTCCCCTTTTCCGATCCTGCCCAACTCATCCTCACAACTTCCATCCTCATCCTCCTCACCGTCCCGTTTCTTTCTCCGGACTAGCATCATCCCTGCGACAATCCCCACCACCATCAGAACTACCACCACTGCCCCCACGACCCAAACGACGACCCAGTATCCCTCCTCAATGACGATGTCATCCTCCCACCTCTTGCCGTCGTCCGGGTACGCGTCCTCCTCGTTCGGGACTCCGTCACCGTCCCTGTCAGGATCGAGCGCGTCAGGTATACCGTCCCCGTCCATGTCCGGCGGTACTGACAGAACGTCACGGGGGTCGGTGCCGGCCTGGATTTCGATAGTGTTGTTCCAGCCGTCTCCGTCGATGTCGAAGGGTGTCGAAAGAGGGTTGAAGGGGTCGGAGCCGGAAGCGTTCTCGTAGGTGTCGTTGAAGGTGTCATTATCGGAGTCGATCTCCACCTCCGTATCATCGGGCAGGTCAGGTGTCATGTTCCCGATGACAGTGACGGTCAGATTGTCGCTGCCCCTGTTCCCGGCCAGATCGCTAACCGTAAGAGTGATGTTATAGATACCGGGAATGTCGAATACGAATGATCGAATGGAGCGGTACAGCACGTATTCGGTGTTGTTGTACATAAAGCTCCATGTGTAATTGACGATCCCAACATTGTCTTGGCTGGCATTGCCGTTGAAGAAAGCGGTGTCTCCGGCGTTAAAGGTGATGTCCTCTCCGGCATCTGCAATGGGGGGTGTGATGTCGAGGACGGTGACTTTTAAGGTATCGGTGGCGGTGTAACCTGCGGTATTGGTCACGTTCAGCGTTACGATATATGTGCCAGCCTCGTGAAAGGCGAATGAAGCTGTTTGTTGATACAAGGTGATGATTTCAGTGCCATAAGGAAAGCTCCAGGTATAGTTGACGATGCCGAAATTGTCCCTACTGCCGGAAGCATTCAATTGGACTGCTTGATGCTGGTCTACAGTTATATCCGGTCCGGCGTCTGCTACGGGGGGTGTATTTTCAACGACAATGACCCTCATGGTATCGGTATCGGACCGACCCAGTGTATCGGTTACTTCGAGCGTTATATCATACGAACCGGTCGTATGGAACGTGAACGATGGCTTGGGACCGAAAAGTGAAATGGATGCCCCCTCGTGGATAAAGGTCCAAGTGTAATTGCATATCACGCCCCGAGAGCGCGAGCCATTTAGGGTTATTTCTATGTGTTGGTGGGTGGTGATATCGGATCCCGTATCGGCAACGGGATGCAATTCGGAAAGGGGTTCGGCCAGTGGTAAGTTATCCCGGGCGTTTGCCGTTCCGGCCAGTATATACGGTTCGTCCACGATCCCGTTGCTATCTGTATCGGGTTCCTGCCAGTCGGACCAGAAGTTGCCCATATAGCTGGTGTTCCAGAGGTTATCCGTCCCGTTGTCGAGTGCCTGTGTCAGTTTATTGTTGTTGTCAATGAACTGGTTGGAATATATTGAATTGTTGTGAGAAAGGTGGTCGAGGAGCAAACCATATCTCTTGTTCGAATCGATGGAATTGTTTGAAACGGTCACGTTGTATGAATCATGTATGGAGATACCTCTTTCATTGTCGACGATAGTATTGTCGAGTATTTCTTCGGTCCAAAATCGAGAAATATTTACACCAGATAAGAGATTCCTGCTACAGTCATTGTTTTTTATGGATACTTTAGAGTAAAAAACGTTGATACCGTTTCCGTAATTATCATTGCATGTGTTATTAATCAAAGGACCTGTGACATGTTCCATTTCAATTCCATGACCATGATTGTAATTATAAGCATTATTCATAATTGATTTAATATTAGAGCTTTCTACATATAATCCGTTTTCATCATTGAAATTACAGGTATTGTTGGATATGGACGAGGAATACGTATTCCATACGCAGATACCATTCTGATAATTATTATTACAATAGTTATTAATGATGTCATTGTAGCGGCAATTCCAATATAAGTTTATACCTTGGTAATTAAAATTACACCAATTGTTAATGATATGATTGTTGTCGCTATAGACTGCCGACTCAATTCCATCGCCATTATATTCACAGATATTGCCTTCGATAATATTATTATCCGAACGGTAAAGGGATATACCGTTATAACTATTTTGGCTACAGGTATTATTAATAATAACATTATTCGATGAAAAAGCTAATTGTATGCCAATGGTGGAATCCATAAGAAACAGATTTTTTACCGTAATATTCGTACAATTTACCATTATGACTTGCCCTGCATCCGATGGGACTTCTCCATTTTCAAGATTTATTAAGTAATATATTGGTTTATTATTGATCAGGTTGGAAGGTGTAATAGTATGACTGTTCCAATAATTTAAAAAATCAGCCCCCAAAGTAATACCATTGCCGGACATATTATTGTTTTTAATAAATGTATTTGTTGTTCCATCTATACAAATGTTTTCCTTTCCATTTAAAGAAAATGTGTTGTTTTCTATTATAATGTTATCAGAGCTGCTTAAACGAATGCCTCCTATCGAATTATTGGTTATAATATTATTTTCTATGGTGGTTGATTCAGAAATAGTCCAAATCCCATAACAACTATTGTTACTGAGCGTATTGTCGGTGATTGTCGAATTGTTATTATGAACTAGAATGCCATTCATATCATGCGAGTTGTCTCCGCCATTAGTTATAGTAAATCCTTTGATAGTGACGTTATCGGCATCTATTATGACAACGTCATTGAACTTGCTTCCATCAATTGTGGTGTTTTCTCTTCCGGCTCCGATGAGGGAAATAGTCTTGTCCACCACCACATTCTCCCGATAAGTCCCCACCTCCACGTAAATCGTATCCCCCGCACTCGCATTATCCACCGCCCACTGTATCCGCGTGTATTCCCCTCCGCCTGATGCGTTCACGACGATCGTCCTCCCCATGATCCGCACCTCCGGCGCTTCCCCCCCATCCGGCTCGGACGCACCCGTCACAGGCACGGAGCACAGTCCCAGAAGGATCACGACCAGGAGACAGGCACGCTTATTCATTGCCGCCCCCTTCTTCCTTCGCATCCTTATTTTCCCGTGCCGATTTCCCCATATTTCCCTTCGCATCTACCTTCTTTTCCTCCGCATCTTCCTTCCTGCCGGGCCCCTCCGATTTCCTCCCGGCCTTACCCTTCCGCTTTCCAGCATCCTTATCGCTTCCCCTTCCCTTTCCCGCTCCTTTTCGCCTTCCTGCGTTCTTGCTCTTTCCTGCACCCTTTCCCTTTGTCGAACCCTTCTTCCCGGTCGCACCCTTTCCCTTGGCTGCGCCTTTTTTACCACTTGCGCCCGTCCCCTTTGCAGCACGAGCTCTTCCCTTCTTCCTCCCCGTCGGGCGTTTCCTCCGGTTACCCTTCGTAGGCTTGGCTTCCTTCTTTTCATCACTGCTCTCCGGCTGCGGGATGTCCAGGTCGTCCTTCTGACTGCACCTCAGACCGCATTTCTCAACCACCGAGCGGGGACAGGCGAACTCCGAGCGGGGCGAGTCCCGCATGGGACACGGGCTCTCTTCGTCGGGCCGGTATTTCTTTTTCTTCAGGGAGAACTGCCGCTCCACGTTGTCCTGGAGGTAATAGAGATTATCCTTCACGTCGATGCTCTTGTGCATCCTTACCTGTCCCTGGCTTCCCCCCACGGCAACCACCTTCTTCCTCACGTGTATCCTGGCCAGAGCCTTCCTGTCGATCTCCTTCTCGGGCTTCACCCGCCCCCGGGCTCCGGGCCCCTTCGATTTCCTCCTCCTCCTTCTCACGATTATCAGAACGAGTATGACGGAGATCACCACTACAAGCAGAACGGAACCCGCCATGGCCAGTAGCCGTGCATCCACCAGCTCACTCTCGCTGCCCGGTGTTAGCATAGTCTCATTGATGGTAAGATTGATGGTCCTCGTTAGGAGGAAGGGAGTATCCCACACCTCCAGGCGGATGGTATGGCGACCCCTCGTAAGGGTCGACAGTGATAAGTTGAGAAACGGGCCGTCCTCCACGCATTTCCCGTCGATCAGCCACCTTATCTCGACGTCGGTATCACCAAGGGCGTCCACCTCTGCCCTGGCCAAGTACCCATCGCCGCCTTCCGGATAATCGTATCCCTCCCGTCCCTCGACGCAGGTCCGTTCTATGACGGTGCGGTTGTCCGAAACGAGGGCCGTTATGTTCGGAGGGACGTTGTCCACTGGCCTTACGGGTCCCAGGACCGCCAGCGTCCGGTTAACGTTCCCGTTCACGTCCGATACCGCCATGCTGAAATAGTAATCCCTGTAATCGTGAAGGGGCTCTCCCCCGACCTCTGTAATGGCAATGCTCGTATTGTAAAGATCGGATATGATCTGCGAGGGTTCGATATCGGAGATGTCCACTATCGGTTCCGACATACCGGAGAACAGCATATAACATTTGAAATCCCCCGATGGCTCCGAGCTCCATTCGAGCGTCAGAGAACCTCCGTTGTCGGCCGGCGTGTCCAATGCCCTGAGATCCACGACGGCCGGTGGTGCGATGTTGTCCTCCGGGACTGCCTCGGCAGGGGTGAAGCCCTCCCTCAGCTCGTTCCCGCCTCCGTCCACGGCGGTGACGGCGAAATAGTATTCCCTGGCGTTTTCCAGACCATCCACAATGCACGTCAGCCGGGATTCCGGGATCGCGTTCACGGAAAGCGTCGGCTTTAAGGTGCCGAGGCTGCGGAAGGTATCTTCGGACACATAGACGTTGTACAGCATCACGTCCCATTCGGGGTTCGCATCCCATTCCAGAAGTACGGCCCCCCCCTGGTCCTCCGGCCTGTCCCGGGCCTTGAGATCGTTCACCCTTCCCGGGGCGATATTGTCCCTTGCCCGTACCGGGCCGAAGCACGTTACATCCACATCCTCGTTTCCGCTGACGTCCACGGCGGTGACGGCCGCGTAGTAGTCGGTCCGGTCCGCAAGGACAGCGCCTCCTACCGTATGAAGCACGCATTCCTCCGCCGAGCGGTCCGTCAGGTCATCGACCTCCGGCTGCATGGCGGAAACGCTGTCGAAAGGGGCCTCGTCCAAATAGACCCGGTAATGATGAAAGTAATTGGATCCCTGATCGTATGGTCCCTTCGGCAGAGGGGTCCAGGATACGGTGATGTTCCCTCCCTGATCGTTCGGCGTGTCCTCGGCGAACAGGCCCTGTATATACCCGGGGGCCAGGTTATCAAGGGGCCTTACCGGTCCGGCAACCTCTATATCGAACAGGTGATTGCCACGATCGTCCACCGCGGCAACGCCGACCCAGTAGGGATCGCCGTCCCTCAGGGGCAGACCGCCGATGCTGGTTATCTGGGCCGATCCCACCATTACGTCCTCTATGACCATCTCCGGGCTCCTGTGGGAAACGTTCCCCAGCTCGGCGGAATCGGTGATATAGACGGCAAAATGATGGAAATCGAAAACCCCCGGGAAATCCCACTCCACAATTATGGCGCCCCCGTCGTCGTCGGGGCGATCCGCTGCTGTGAGGTTCTCCACGGGAGGAGGTGGGGGATTCACCACCGTGACATATCTCTCGTCCGGAAGCGACCAGAGGTCGTTGTCATCCTTCACAAAGAACGATATGCGGTGGATGCCCTCGGAAAGGTTCTCGGAGGTGAAGTTGAAATCCGTCGACAATATGCCATCGATATCCGATTCCCATCTGGCCTCGGTGATGTTGCTGTCAATGCCGATCCCCCTGCCGGTGAATCGCATCACCTCCGTGATATTGGAGACCTCCGGTGCAATATCGCATATACGTGCGACCGGTTTGTGGATGTACTCGATCTTCAGGTACGGGTGAAAGGAGGATACGGAATACTCCGAGGAACGGAAACGTTTCAGATGCTGACCTCCACCATCCGCTCTCAGAAGGAGACCGTAATTGTCGCTCTCGCCGGTTATCCAGCTTTCCACGGTGGAGAGGCAGTCCCAGTCGAACCATCCGTAATCGTTTATCCATGCGCCGTCGATGCGGTTCGTGTCGAAATCCCCACCCGGACTGGTCCACGGATTTACACCATCGCAGCTTTGCCACGTCGCCCCGTTGCCGTTCTGCTGATCATCCCATACGTTGTTACCCTCGGTCCAATCGCGGGTCATTCTATAGAGTCCGATCTCCAACGGATTAGCAGATGAGTCGCCCTCGTCCTTGAAACAGTACAGGTTCAGCGAGGCACCCGTGAGTACGATGGAATCGTTGTAATCGAAGTCCGAGAGGTCGAAGTACACTAACCCCCGAAACACCTTCCATGCTCCTCCGCTATCGAGGCTTATGAAAATCTCATCGTCAGCACCCATGTTCCAGTTCCGGTTATCACCTATTAATGGTTCGTAGAAGCTGCATATGAATGTATCCCTTCCGCCACCATAACTGGCCCTGATCTCCTCCCACGTACCCGAATCCCCGGCCGTCCGCTGATGAGAGTGTAAAACGAATGTGCTGTCCTCAAGAGCGAGAGAGGGACCGGGAACCCTGGCGGGATTCTCACACCGGGCAACGGCCGATATCGACGGAAGCAGTAATGATATTACGAGAAAAGCACAGATAGGGGCCGAATACGCTCCCCCCCAGATCACCCTCAGAACGGATTCTCGTATCCTCATCTTACCGGCCCCATAGATAGCTGTGTGGTGAAGGCGACCGAATAGACCGCCACTCTTGAGGTAACAAGTCGCTTGGTGAATCGGAGATACTCAATGAACCAGCAGGGGTATTTCCAATGCCCCCTTTTGTTAACGTGCACCGTAGCAAAGCGTGATCCTCTGATCTCCCCAATGGTGGCTGAGTCGGCCTTGCGAAGTAGTGACTTCTCAAGTAAAGGCGACCGAATAGCTCGCTAGACTTTCAAGCCGTGTCAGTAGGACTCGGCTTTTCAAGTAAAGCTATCTGTCTGAAAAAACCCTATCGACTTAATTGGTAGATAACGGTTTTGCAGAACTTTTCCCGATCAGGCAGGTTAAAAGCACTCCTGTTATTAGGTGTACTGTGAAAGCACTATGGATTATATCAGTATGCGGTGGTCCTGGTCCGGTGATACGGATGCGAGATATTACCCTTGTCCTGACCCATGAGCCAGAGATGGTCGTTCACGTCCGCGGAAGTTATATCCGGATGGTTATCCAGAAGATTCTCCTTCAGAGCCTCCACGGCCATCACCGTGTTCGCCCTAATCTCCACCTCTTCCCTGCTCTCCGGCGGTATGGGATCCATGCGGTCCACCCTCCTGGCCAGCTCGTCGGAGAACACCAGCAGTCCCCTGCTTCTGAGCACCTGGGGTATCTTGTAATCCGCGAATGCCGTCAGCCTTCCGATCCCGTTCATCGCCCCCGGCCCCCTTCCCCCGAACAGATGATATATATCTGATACGAGAAGCTGGGCCCTCTTGTTGAAGATGACTTCACGCCCGAGGAAGACGGCGCGGTCCGCGAAGGCCGGAAAGGCTGTTACGATGAGGTCCACCAGGGCCACGGCGTCCCTTCCCGACTCGTCCATGGCCGCGTCGAAGCTGCCGTCGAACCTCTTTTCTAGTACCTCCCCTACTTCGCGCATGGCCTCCAACCTCTCCGAGAAGAGGGGGATGGTGACGTTGCCCCGGAATATGTGCCCGAGATCAACCTCGGAGAGCCGGACGAGGTATGAAGGGTCCAGCACGGGACGGCTCTCGGAAAGGGCTCGGCCCAGGGCCGCTATCATGCCCCATGCCCCGTCGTATTCCACTCCCTTCCACGATATCGTCCACTTGGGATCACCCCAGTACGAGTAATTGACGGAATTGAAGACGAGCAGGAAATGCAATCTCTCGGTTTCCGACAGTGCCGAGAGCTCGAAGGGCGCCTTGCGAAGCCAGTGCTCGCTTTCCCTTGGCACGTACTCCCTGCAGAATTCCATTAACCTTTCACTGGAGAGGGTCACCATCTCCGAGTTGTCATGCACGTAGCGGGCCGATCCGAGTACGGGGTTCATGTCTCTACCCAATGCAGCTACCCGATATAAATCATATCACTCGTTTGGACCGGGATGCCAGATCAATTACGAACGTTCGAACTCCTGTAGCTACGCATATACGTTCGCCCGTCTACCCAGCCGACCAAGCCTCCGGTGAGAAGAACTGCCCGAACCAGTCGGTAAAATGAGTAAGCTTGATGGGAACGAAAGTCGGTAAAACAGCGCAAAAGGATTAAATCGTCCTAATGCCAATTCGCATGTATATGGAATTTCCAAGGCCCCCGGGGAAGCGTTCATCCTCCCCGCCCCTCAACAGACGAATCCTCCTCCCAGCTGGAGTCCTCCTCCTCATGCTGCTGGCGGCCCTCAGCAGTATGGGTTGCACCAAGGAGACTGTGGGTGAATGGGACAATCGGTCCATCGATATGGCCATACAGAACTGGACGCAGCGGGGGGAGGACCTGGAGGTCAACATCACGATGAGGAACAATAACTTCACGGTGCTGCCCATCCGATCCACCTATTTCAACGTCTATGACGAGGACCACGATATGGCCGGATGTACATGGACCAATTACTCCATATATGACCCTACCATCGAAATAAAGTTCAACGAGACCTTTTACATACTATTGAGATTCGACCAGTTCTACATGGGAAACGCGGAAAGAAAACCTGCTATCGTGGAGTACGACCTACCCAACAACCGGGATCGGACCCACTTCAAACTCGAGGAGCCCCCGGGCCTCCTGGAGGGGAATTTCCTGTACATTCTCGGGGCGAGTCTCGTTGGTATCGTACTGCTCATTGCCATCATAATACGAAGAAGAAAACGCTCATTCCTCGAATGAAGCGGATAGATACCGATACCCAGCGCCTTTTCTCACAGCGGCATGATAGAAGGCGATAAATCGATGCCGAGGCCATCAGGTCACCGTGCCGAACGAGCACGAGTTGTTCCTGGGGGCATGCCGTATAAAGAAGCGGGATCCCAAGTATTTTTTCACATAGTCCCGTACCATATGCTTCGAGTGGGCATCGACGAAGATAAACGAACGGAGGGCGGATTTATGGCGACCAGCAGGGAAGCCGGAAGCCCGGACGGGGAGCTTGACCGGAATGACACATCCATTGCGGGAACGCTGTTCATGTTCATGAAAACCCACACTATGCTGATGCTGGCCATTATAGTGACCATGGCATTCCTGTTCAGGTCCATTCCTGCCTGGACAAATGCTGCCTGGGGAAACGACATCGGCGTTTATTACGGGCTAACAAATTCATTTGTAAAATACGGTACGATATTCAATACCTACGATGGCTGGGGCGGTTCATATAATTATTTTCCCGTGCTCTATGTCATCGGCGGCATCGTGCATATGATCACGGGAGTATCCATTGTCAAGTCCCTGACATATACCGCACCGGTATTCGGAGCCCTAACGTCTCTTTTCATTTATCTCATAGTCGTCGAACTGTTGGGCAACAAACGCATCGCACTTCTGGCCGCCGCATTCCTTGCATTCAATCCCATCCATCTATACCAGACATCACATGCAGCCCCTCTTACCATCGGTCATTTTTTCATGCTAATCTGCATCTACTCATTTCTGGCCTTCAGACGAAAGAAACGATTTTTCATTCCCCTTCTCATATCATCGGGATTGCTCATCATGAGCCATCATCTGACGACCTATATGTACATCATCTCCATCGCCGGCATCATATTCACAGGCAATCTTTTTTCCGAAAAGAGGGAAAAGAGATTCTATGCGGAGCTCGTATATCTATCGGTCTTCTCCGCCGGAGCATTCTCCTACTGGCTCCTGGTAGCGAGCAGGTATTTCAATTCATTTCTAAAATCAGGTTCCACTCTATTGCCAAAGATGGCCGTTCTATCTTTCTACATCGGTGTCCTTCTTCTGTTCCTTTTCACAGATATATTGAAGAAACGTTTCGCGAAAATCTCCTTTCCCCCCTATACCGGAAAACACGATTCAAAAATCGGCATTGTAACCATCGTTACGATAATTCTCATTATGTTGATGGGGACATATCTGATAACTATTCCCGATACATCGGCAAAGATCAACTGGAAAGTGATATTGGTCTCGATCCCCCTGATCT
>CAYRFL010000016.1:52329-54909 GCA_964423515.1 uncultured archaeon | reverse complement strand
ATGGTCGGATTGTTTATTTTTCATGAAAATGTACGCAATTACCGCGCTGCCCCCCTCTCAGTCGCCACGACCCAGGAAGGGATGTTCATCAAATGGCCTTCGTTAAAAGGGAAAGGAACGGTATCAAAAGGGGGTGGATTGGAACGTATGTCGTGGAATGACGTATGGGATATCGATGATAACCTGGAACTGCAAATGATACCGATCTTCCGGTCAAGAAAGCTCTTGATAAGGGATGTATGGGGCGAGGAATTTGTCGTACCGCTTCTCGATGACGATTGTGCCACTGAGATATTGGATGGATGGAACAAGTGGAAGGATGAAAAGGACATGTAATGAAATGACTTAATAATTCCTGTTAGCCCCTTATATGCCTACCTCTTCCGAACTACTGCAACCGCAATCCCGATGAGGCCAAACACGGCGATGATCATTATCACCCACTACCACACACCGCCATTCCCCGCTCCCCTCGCCTCCCACCTCCCGCCATCATTAGGATAGACTGATTCGATCAGGCCCTTTTCCTCACGAAGAATAGGATTGCCGTACATGCGACTGAAGTTTCGATGTTGCCCGAGGAAAGATATCTTCTCATATGTTAAATCATCCAAGCCTATAAATAATATGATATCTCTAAAGATATTTCGATAGATATGGATGGAGATATTTCCCTTCCAATAGAATTCGGAGTCAAATGGAGGGCCAGGTATCTCCGTCCGACGACCCATGCATATCATGAGATGGTTGGACTGGGATTCGACCTGTATGATGTCCTATCCGTACTCGAGTCCGGATACCCCTGCAGCAAGGGCCGGAGAGCGGAAGGGACCATCGAGATGTGCGTTAAGAAGGGAAAGAAGGAATATCGTGTTGTAGTTGTAGAGTCCTATTCGTATGACATCGACGAGGAAGTGTGGGTGATAAAGCACGTGGGAGGAAAGTAGATGAGCACTGAAAAGAAAATGAAATGCCTGTGTGGGAAGCTCGCTGAGGAAACACACGTGAATCTCGACGGTCACAGGATCAAGGCCTGGAAATGCAAGGACTGCGACGAGGAATACCTCGACAGCGCAGAGGCCCAGTTCCTCCTGATGAGAAAGAAGATGGAGAAAAGGCCCCTCACGGCCACGGTGGGAGTTCTCGGTGACAGCTACATAATACGGATACCAAAGGAGATAGTCGAGTTCATGCAGATAAGGAAGGGAGAGAAGGCCAAGATCACCCTGGCCGGTCCGCATGATATCATGGTGTCCGTCAATGCTTGATCTCTGATAACATACGGGAATCAAATGGCTCCCAAATTGGAAACCTGAACGTTTTGGGCATTTTATACGGGTCCCCGCACTATTTCTTCAATTCCCTCTCCAGCCACTCCTTGGCGCCCTTGGAGGCGTTCGGGATATGGTACGAGAGTCCGAACGAGGTCTGGATATGTATTCCCTGTTTCAATGAGCGGAGACCCGCGAACTGGACCTTAGTTATCGACTTTCTGGGGATACGGCAAGGAAATATCCTCCTTCGCTTCTTTCCCGTTATCTGGAAATGAAGATAATCCCTGTCGAGCCCTATCCTCTTCATTCCCGTTAGCAATGATCCGAAGAACAGGATTATCACACCCATGATTCCCAAGCCAGTTGTAAGCAGCAGAATGAAGACGCTCATCAATATCAACGTCAGATCGCCCAGGCCGAACATGAACACGCTCATCACTGCCATGACCAGAGCTATGACCAGGAACATAATGCCTCCCGCCAACAGGTTCTGGCTTATTCCTACCTTCTTCCACCTGATCGCTCGCGTATCCCCGCCCCTCTCCGGCCTCCAGTCGCGATCGTATTCATTCCTCCTCTTCTTGACGGTCAGATACATGAGGATGATCTTCTCGATGATGGACACGTCCGTTGAAAATAGTATCCTCTCCTCCCTGTTCTTCAGTACGAATGTCAGGTTCGATGCGTTGGTGATGACGAGCTTGAGCACTTCGTTCCACCTTGCCTCTTGGAGGGAATTCGCGACGGGGGTCCGCCCATATTTGACGACCATGCCCCTGCTGGATATGCTGACCTTTCCCGGCACCAGTTTGCTGCGGTAGTAGAATCCTGCCGAATAGACCAGTCCCATGAAGATGACGAAATAGGCGATCATCAATTCCGACCCTATCCCGTACACCACGGCCGCCAGTATGGAAGCGAGAAAGGCCGATATCAACAGCACGATCACCATGAGCGACGTTCTCCTGATTCTTGTAGCGGTGGGATTGACGGTCCAATCGTAGCCGAGCAGGTTCCTTTCCTCCGTCAGACTGACCTTCCCTCTGGATCGCCCCTCTCGATACTTCAGGGTCTTTCGATATTTCTCAGCATGCAGTTTCTCGTGTTTTCTGCCCAGAAAGAAGAAGATGGTGGCCGTGATCAGACCGATCGGCCCTAGGATCGCGGTTATCCATAATCCTATTTCGGACATCGACGGCAGGGGAGACGTTCTTTCCAGTTCGGTCACGCGAACGTATCTGTTGCCGTCCTCGTCCGTTTCCACGACCCCGGAGACCTGCACGTAATCGCTGGAATTGTAATGATA
>CAYRFL010000016.1:0-52229 GCA_964423515.1 uncultured archaeon | reverse complement strand
TTTCACACCATAGTTTTCCGAACTTCCCGAGGTTCTTGATCGTTATATTGCACTTGATACACTTGGTCTTCATGTGATCATCTGTTTGTATAAATTTTTGGGGGAACATCACGTACGGCGACATTGTTGACAGGTTTGGTCACACATATAAACGTTCTTGTGAAATTCGTATGTGTGTTTCCATGACGCGGGGGGTGACTTTGAAGGTTTGACAGGGTGGGATATAAAAAGGGGTGCGATCCAATCCTTGGGTCGGTACCTGCCGACCTTGCGGCTGACAGCCGCTTCGTTTTATCCTTCATGTTCTCCTGTAAAAGGCCCCGTGTGCGCGTTTACCGCCCCTGAACCTCCCCCCCGCTATCGGGGTCGCACGGAACACTTTCCGGGCGACTCAGGTGTGCCCGTAGGGTACACCGAGAGCCTTTTACCCAAAGAGAGTAAATCTAACGAAGGTTTCCGTGATTACATTAATAGTTACCACTCGTTTCCGAATATCTCCCGCGCCACTTCCCTATATCTCCACCAGTCCCAGCAGGTACAACATAATGGCCTTCTGCGCGTGCAGCCTGTTCTCCGCCTGGTCCAGGACGGCCGAGTTGTGCGAATCGATGACCTCGTCGGTCACCTCCTGGCCCCTGTGTGCCGGCAGGCAGTGCATGAATATGTAATCGTCCTCGGCGAGAGCCACCAGTTCACGGTTCACCCGGTACGGCGAAAATATCTTTTCCCGCGCAGCCGTCTCCTTCTCGTCGCCCATGGATATCCATGTGTCAGTATAGACCACGTCGGCGTCCTTAACCGCTTCCTGGGGCGAGTCGGTTATTACTATCTCGGCCCCGGTGCCAGCTGCGAGTGCCATGGCCTTCTCGGTTATGCCGGCATCCGGGCGGAAATCCGGCGGTGTGGCCACCCATAGGTCCATGCCCACCGATGCCGCCCCTAGGAGAAGCGAGTTGCACACGTTGTTCCCGTCCCCCACGTAGGCGGTCTTTATGGAGTCCAGCGTGAACTTCCTCTCGCGTATCGTCATGAGGTCCGCCATGGTCTGGCAAGGATGCTCCAGGTCGCAAAGCGCGTTTATAACCGGCACGTTGGCGTTCTCCGCCAGCTCCCTTACGTGCTCGTGCCTGAAGGCCCGGTACATGATGATGTCCACGTATCTCGATATAACCCTGGCCGTGTCGGCTATGGTCTCGCCCCTGCCCAGCTGAAGGTCGTTCTTCCCGAGGTAGATCGCATGTCCCCCGAGCTGGGTCGCCCCCACCTCGAATGAGAGCCGGGTCCTGGTTGAAGGCTTTTCGAATATCATGCCCAGTGTCATGTCGTCCATGGGCAGGTATTTGCCGCTCCTGCCCCTCTCCTTGATCTGATCCGCGAGTTCCAGAAGGTCCGGTATGAGTCCGTCCACGTCCAGTACCGATAAAAGATGCCTTTCCATGTTTCCACCTCTATTTCGAGTATTTTTTCCTGATCTCGTCCAGGTCCATTATCTCCACGTCGTCCTTCGGTTTCTTGCGGGCCCGCTTCGGAGCGCTCTTCTTTGCGCCTTTGTCTCCCTTCTCCGCCTTGTCCCCCGGCCGCCCGATGAGCGCGGTTCCGTCCTCGTCCTCGTCCTCCTCTTCCTCTTTCCTCACCCTCTTGGCCTTTTCGGCCTCCTCTCCGTCGAGCTGCTGCTTTATTCTCTTGTAGGTCACGTAGTAGACGAAGCCGAATATCAGAACCGGGGGCAGCGTTATTATCTGGTATTCTCTTCTCTGTTCCTCGTTATCGTTCCTCTTTTCCAGAAGATCGATGACGACGCCCGTATCCCTGGCATCCTCCGTATTGTTCATTATCCAGTCGCGCTTCCTGGCCGATTCGTTCAGCAGCGCATGCCCGGTGACTAGGTCCTCCCTCAGCTGTGCGATATCCGCCTGTATATTCTCCCTTTCGGCCTCGCTTCCAGCCTTTGCGAGGTCATCCTGCTTCTCATCGATTAGCGCTTCGATCTTCCCGAAGGATTCCTTGAGGTTGTAGATGCTCACGTTCAGGATATCCACGGTTCCCGCGCTCATTCCCGGGTGGTAGCTCCAGTTGGCAAAGGACGAGTTGAGCCCGCTCTTTGTCTGGGTGATATTGAGCAGCAGCTCCTCCCTCTCATCCTCGTATTCCTCCAGTGCCGCCGGTTTTATCATCAGCTCCGCGTACTCGTCATCGCCGAGGATGTCGATGAGCTTCTCATCGGTCTCGTGATCCTCCGAGGTGAGGGGAAGGGACATGAAGGAGAAGGCTCCCGCCGTAATTATACCCAGTGCCAGCCCCACTCCCAGTATCTTGGTCTTCTTATCCTCTGCAAGGTTGAATATGACCAGGAAGTTGGCGATGAATATGGAGGTGTTCTGAGCGAACCTTATGACCTCCGAGCCAAGGGGGCCCATGGACGATGTTACCCCCGCTATGTTCAGCACGAACACCGAGCCGTGCACGGCGATGAACGTTATGAGAGCTATCCTGGCGAACTTCGTATGCTTCTCCGAGAATTCGAATCTTCCGACGTAGATCAGGATCATTCCGATGACCACGAGAAAGGACGTGATATCGAGGTAGCAAACGAAGCTCATATTGTACAGGCTGAGAAGCTGGAAAGCCGCCTGGCCGAAGAATCCGATGGAGGCAATGAGCAGCCCCTTTTCCGTTGGTCTCTTCACTTTAAACACACCTTTGCTTGATAAGCCGAGTCCCAATGGCTCGGCTTGAAAGTTTGGCGAGCCCGTAGGAAACCGCAGGTTTTCGAGGGCTCAGATGCATCTGCATGATGCATTGGAATGAAATGGGAGATATTCGGTCGCCTTAATCTGTCATGTACCCGCATAGTGATGGAGCAGGGCCTGATGCGGGGTCAGCCCCACGAGAAGGACCACCTCGATGCGGTCGTTCATCTCCGGGGACACGTTGGCCCCCCAGATGATCTTCGATCCTTCCCGTATCCTCTTCGAAATATAATAGGAAGCGCTCTCCGCTTCCTCTATGGTCATGTCCTCCCCACCGTTAACACATACGATGGCCCTGTCGATACCCGCCAGATCGATGTCCAGCATGTTGTGGTCCAGGGCCCTCTTGGCCGCGTTCCTTGCCCTGTCGCCTCCCCGGGCCTTCCCGGCCCCTATAAGGCCGATGTTCCCGTATCCGGCGATATGCCTGACGTCGGCCAGGTCGATATTCACCGTGCCGGGCCGTGTGACCATTCTGAAATGGGCCGATACCACGCTCAGGAAATCATCCATGTCTCCCTCTGCAATAGGAGGGAGCATGAGCACGCTGTCGGCGCAGCGGGCTATGCCCTGTATGCGCTTGTTGAGGTACTGCACCGTCCATATGTCGCGGTACTTCTCGGGCTGCACGAGGAAGAGGACGTCCCTCTTTCCGGCCCTGTTGCAGAGGGCATCCAGGAGAAGGCATGCGTCCAGGGATTCCTCCGCCAGATCGCTGACCACGAGGGTCATGCCCGGTCCGCCGGTGGCCTCCATGGCCCAATCCCGCAGTTCCTCCCGCACGCTCCGAAGGCGGGTATAGGCTGAATTCCGGGCTATCAGGTTTCGGTCCAGCCATTTCCCGGAACTATTTGAAGGACTATTTTCACGAGTCGTTTCTCGTTGCTTCCCCTTTGATGGTCCACGTTCATTCGTTCCTTCATCGCTCACTGGTTGAGGCTTCCCGAACAGCTTGGATATGATGACGCTTATTCCCGATTCCCTTCGACTCGGTTCCGGTATTGTATCCTCTGTCTCTTTCACGTCGTCCTCGTCCGACGTGTCGTCGGCTTCCCCGTCGGCGCTTGTCTGCGGTGGAGGTATATATTCTATGATGCCGATGTCCCGGAAGAGCGCGCCGCTCCGTTCCATTTCGTTTGTGATTCGGGCCCCGTCACCCAGGCCGACGATGACCACCCTTTCGTTTTCGCCGTGGCCGCTTCCCGCTTCCCGTATATGTTCGGATCCCATCTCCTTCCTGCCGTTATCCAGACCGATACCCCCCTATCGGATTATATCCGAACTTGCGGTAACTGCAAGGGCCTGTTGATGGAAACAACCGTTGATCCTCCTTCAGGAAAGCGTCAATGGGGGGCAGGGTTAGGTTTAAGGTAGTTACAATATTTAGCGGTATCTGCGCTTTCCCTCCATACGGGGAACACAGCCAAGCTCACGGCTTCGATGTGCCCGGCTCCATACCTATCGAGGTATTGTCGAATGTTCCTTGAAGTGTTCAACCCCGTAACATTGGCAGAACAATCCGAACGACGGCCAAGATCAATAAATAAAGTTCTCATCCGCCCATTTGCGTTCGATGGCCCTGTAGAGAAGCACGATGACGCTGGTCATGATGACGCAGATGCCCGCTATGGACGTTACAGTGGCGGCGAAACGTTCCGACATGAAGAGCGACTGGAGCATGATGAGAAAGAGAGGCATCATGGAGAATAGCATGAACTTGAGGAGTATCTTGATGTCGAAGAGAGCGGAATTGGTCCTGAGTCCCGTGAGATATGCGCTGACTGTGACTATGTAGAATATGTTCACAACCATCACGGCGATGGCCAGTGGCAGGAGATGGACCTCCCCCATGAGTATGGATATTATGATAACGAAAAGGAGAGATATCGAGGAGGAAAGGATAACACAGACGAATATCTTGCTCTTTATCACCTTGGAGACCTTCACGGGCAGGGACTCGTAGTAGTCTACTGTATCCGTGTTGTTCAGCCAGCTGTACGTGATGACCTGGAAGAAACCGATCATGGACGAGTAAAAGATAATATTGAAGCCCAGGGGTATCTCGAATCCCTTCTCGATGAACCATGACAGACCGGTGATGACCGTCAGGGGCATAACGGTGGAGAACATTACCTTGGAGACGGTGTTGGATCTCCTGATGTCCAGGATCTCCTTTCCGAGGAATATGGAATAGCTGCCGGTACTTGAGAGACGACCGGCCACCTTCGCCAGTTCTGTGGAGAATGCCCTGGTCTGCACCTGGTAATGTTCCTGGATGAGACCGATGGCCAGGAGGAACAGAGCCGTGACGTATAGAAGGGAGATGCCGAGACTGGCGTAAGCCCTTGTAAGGAGAAAGTGATGGGCGGGGAGGATGAATCGGGGTTCCTGACCGAATATGTAGAGGTTCACAAGGATGGTGCCAATAAGGGCGATAACGTAAGGTATGAACACCCTGCGACCCCGGGAGTAAATGGCCGCCGAGAGCAGGGAGAGGGCCATCCCGGTGGAGAACGAGAGGAACAGGGAAAGTGCGAAGAGAAGCACGAAGCCGGGCGATATGCCGATGATGATCCCGGATACGAGCCCGCCCACCGTAAGGGGCACCATGGTGATGCCCATGTAAAAGAATATATCGTGGAGGAAATAGGCCGCGTAGGCCTTCTTGAAGCTCCATGGAAGCGTGGTGGGCGTGGCCAGGAGGAAGTTCACGTGGCCGAACCTGCGCTCGATGTACTCCCTGCCGAAGAACGTGATGCTTGCCACGGAGAACCCGTAGAAGAAAATGCCGACGTGGGCATACAGGGTGAGCTGCTCGTAGCTTATCTCCGAGGCCAGGTTCGGAAGGCCGAGAGGGGTGAAGATGCCCCCGATGAGAGCTGCCAGGGGAAAGAAGAAGAAGTTCATCTTTGAGGAGAACTTCGTGTGAAAGCGGAACTCCTCTTTTATCATAAGCCATATGACGGTCAGCATAGCGGAGAGGATATTCCGCTGCTTATCTATGTGTTTTTCCTTGTGAATGAGGGAATGGAACCTTTCTTGGGATTTCTCCTGGACGGGGGATAAAAAACCAACATGACCATGCCCCAACAGTCAGCGCGGGCCGGGTGCGCAAGCCATACCGGCCCGCCACCATATAAATGAAGAGCAATTGAAAAAGCGGCCGATGGCCGCAGGGGTCGGTGCAAGCCGACCCAATAAGCGGGATTTATCCATCACAATCGTGTTACCAGGGTATGCCATCCCAAGCCCCCACCCGAATTCCCGCATGCACCCGACCTTAGTCGAGTTATTCGGCCTTATCGTCGAATATATCCGCACCCGCTCCTTTCTTTCTCCCAACCACCACCAGCACAACCACAACCCCCACTACGACCACCGCTCCCGCTATCCCTTCCCCACCAGCGTAATTATCGCCATCTCCGGCGGCGCCCCGACCCTTATGGGCGGCCCCCACGTTCCCGCTCCCATGGACACGTAGAGGTACGAATCCCCTCTCCTGTGAAGCCCCCGGTCACCGTCCCGGTATATCCTTCTCGTGACGAGCCCGAATGGCCAGAACTGCCCGCCGTGGGTATGTCCGCTCAGCTCCAATATTATTCCGTACTCCACCGCCTTCCCGAAATGGAGGGGCGCATGGCTCACGAGTATTCCGGTCTCTTCCGGTTCCACGCTCCCCAGGAGCTCGTCCAGCTCCGTCTCGCCCGTGCCGTACATGGACTGTCCGCTGGTATCGTCCACCCCCATGATCCTCAGTCCATGCTTCTCGACCGCCATGGAGCGGTTCCTCAACACCGTCATGCCCACCTCCTCCATGTGCGAGGTACACTCCTCGATGCCGTTTATGAACTCGTGGTTCCCGGCAACGGCCGCTGTTGGGGCGAGCCTGCTCATCTCGGCCAGGAGCGGGGTGAGGTGGCGTATGAAACGAGGCCTTGTATCGTACAGGTCGCCGCCGACTATTATGATGTCCGGCCGCGCTCTCCCGAGCTCATGGAGAACCCTTTGAAGGCGCCTTTTTCCCACCAGCAGACCCAGATGAAGGTCGGATACGAATCCTATACGCACCCTGCGCGTCCTCATCCCCTCTATCGCCAGGGCAATTCTTCTCACGCGAAGGACCCTGGCATCCACGATGCCGTACAGGATGGGTCCCAGCGTCCCTGCCGTCAGGATGATCCTGAGAGATATCAACAGGGGCATTGGAAGCTCGCCTTCCGCAAGCAGCGTGGCGCACAGGAGCACGGCCCCGACGATCAGCGACGTGAAGAACCCGTACACCAGCAATGCTATGCACAGGCTCGAGAGCAGGTAGAGCGGGAACATGGGCCGGCGGTGATATACGTGGCATACGATCTGGGACAGTATGGTGAAGATGACAGTGGCAGCCGAGATAAGGTACAGTATGCCGCTCGCCTCCACCCCCTGGGAAAAAACCGCGGAATATACGAGGGTCGTGAAGGCGCCGGATCCAACCAGGAGCGCGGTGGCGGTCAGGAAAAGGCCGCCGATGAGTATTATCCTCAGAGGCGATGGTCCACCACTTCGTATCTTCGTATCTCCGGTATCGGACGGTTCCTCGGCCCCCATATGCATCCCATTTCCTCTGACCGCCCTAATTGTCACCGCCCTTATCCGTCCCTCCGCCCTTGCCCGTGAACCAATTCCTTTTGAGGAGAAGTATGACGATGGCGCCCCCTCCCAGTATCCAGTTATGGGCCAACGGCAGTGTCAACTGGCCCAGCGGCAGCGATGCGCTGGATACGAAGGCTGCGATGGCTGCCGTAATGACCCGGGGAAAGTTCCTCCCTCCAAAGGCGGCGGGCAGTCCCCATATTATGACCATGGTCACGAGAAAATGAAATATCATTGCCACCAGGAATCCCGCGAGGCTGTATGTGTATCTGTCGGTACCGAGCGAGGGGCCCAGCGTAACATCGATGCTACGACTGCCGTTTAAAGTCAGGTTCCAGAATATGACGCTCCCCAGTCCGGGGCTGGCCACCTCGACAGCGTAAAGATTGCCGGGGATCAGCGGAATATCATCCTTCCCGTTCAGCGTGCGCTCGCTCTTTGTCAACCATTGATCGAAGGGTGGTATATCCGCCAGAATGGTCCTGTTGACCTCGTTGTGGGATAATGCTTCAAGTACTATCGCGGCTCCCCGAACCCCGCCTCCCTCGTCGTCAACAATGCCGAAGGAAACGTTTTCCTCCACAAGGCCGGTCCCTCCCGATGCCATTCCCAGACCGTCAGTGGTCCGGAAGTTTTTTACGTTCCCGTCCTTATCGAAGGTGACATTGTTATCCCCTTCCGAAAGAAATGCAGCTGCGTGATGGAGCTCCCCTGCCACGCTCACGTTCAGAAGGACGATGCCCGGGTAGATGTTCTCGAGCTCGAAGCATCCGGTCCCGTCAGAAGTGGCATTGAGCGTGTCGTTGTGCAGGGTCACCGTGGCGCCGGAAAGCGGCATCCCGTCAATGATCAGACATCCCGTAAGGTTCGATCTGCCGAGCACGTTCTCATGGAGCTCGTATGTGTAGCTGGGCTTCTCCACAAGCACGCCCCCGACGAGATTGTCCGGGATGTTCAGCGTGTTCCCGCCGCTTTCGAGGTCGGCCAGGTTATCGGAGGGGATTATGAGCTGTCGAACCCTTACGGTCGGGTAGCCCCCTCTTTCGAACACGATGGTCCGGGCGCCTCCGGGAACATCCTCCAGTTCGTACCGACCCTTCGCGTCCGTGAGACCCCGTATATCCGTTCCCTCGACGCGGACCACTGCTCCCTCCACCCGTTTATCCCGCGAATTGTAATAGGTCCCTGAAATGTCCGCAGTTCCCTCCATCTCGTCGGCGGATGAAAGAAGAATGGCGTAGTAGATACCGGATGAAAGGGTCACCAGGGCTGCAATGACGAGGATGAGACCCAACGCCACCGGAGGCCATCCTCCGTTTTCTGCCATTGTATCCTTTCCACGGGTTTGCGCCATGGTAGCACCGCGATCACAGTCGGAAAATCCGGTTTTCTAATAATCCGCATCCTTTATAAAATCCACTTTGCGGTTATCCTCGATTGTCTTTTCCCAAAGCTCTCCATTCGTCTCCGATACAGTCTCGGACAGCGTACGTTTCTATCCCCAGGCGGTCCGCTCCAAAAGAGTTAAATATTGATGTCATGATTCGTATCGGAAGGTCTTTCCATGGGAAGCAGAAAGAAGGGCACATTGGATGGAAGAGGCCCCGGATCCGGGGGCAAGGGCAATAAAAGCCTTCCGGCCGTGTGCGAATACGATGTGGGTATGGACGAGGACGAGGCCACCATGAAGCTGAAGTGCAAGGCCTGCCCCGGTCCGCATTCCGTGGAGGGCCCCTGCCTGTCCTCGCTCCTGTCGGCCTTCTCGAAGGAGTACAATATAAGGAAGATCACTCTCTCCCATTACATTGAGAAACAGTACTACGGCCACTCCATCACCCTTCTGGGGAAGATAACGGCCCTTGCTGGCGAGATGGAGAACCTCTCCCTTCGCGATCCCGTAAAGGAGTATTTCGGGAGGAAGGCGGAGAAGGACCGAAAACGTATAGCCTGTACGAAATGTCCGCTCAATCCTTCCGGGCTCTTCACGAAGATGCACAGTTTTCTAATGAAGGACATGGGCCGCTTCTACAGCTATCTTAAGGCGGCAGCGGCCAAGATACCGGGTTTTAAACGCAAGACCAAACACTGCAACAAGTGCCTCCAGGCGACGACGGAGGACCTGAACCTGACCTTCGACGAATACGAGAAGCTTGCAGGATTCATAGCGGCAAATGCCTACGGAAGAATGCTGAGCGGGAACAAGAACCAGTTCTCGTGGATGCTGAGCCCACAGATGATGGAGCAATATCTTTCACCTCTTCTGGGCTATGCGCAGAACTTTCCCGCGGCGAATACGGGCGCAAGTTACTGTGCCGTCTGCCGTTATCCGTTGAGGGGCAAGGAGACCGCCTGTCCGAACTGCAGGGCCAGGATCGTAGGGTGATCCTTCCGGGGAGTACGTATGTCCAGTAACAGTCATGAAAAGGTGATCAAGCCCGGGAAGGCTTCGAGGGGAAAGTATAGTGCCCCGGAGCGAAAGATAGTCTTCACCAAGGCTCCCTCCACCGGAGCCAGAGGTGGTCGGTCGGGTGCAGGCAACTCCGGTGCAAACCCCCGTGCAAGGGGAAAAGTTCCCGGGTATTCGGGCAGTCCGGTCCCCGCCGCATCGCAAAATGCGGGATCGATGCCCCGGGCGCAGTACAGTTCTGGAAGCGGAGATGTCCCCATACTTTCCGAGCGGGCGGAGAGCGCACTTCCGGATATAGCCCCTCCGAAGGAAACTTTCGATGAGTTGGAGATCAAATCCCCTCCAACCATATCAAATCTCAGGATAAAGATGGCCAATCTGGAAAGGGAGATGGGGCCCGGTGCCGTACAGGAAGGGATCAACCTCATTCTTGCGAAGAACTCGCGGATGAGGCCCGGTTTTTCCTCCTCCTGGGTCATTCCCGATGCTCCTCCCAACGCAACGCTCATCAAACAGTACCGGGTGGAGGACTCCACCGTTTCCCTGTACCTCCTTCCCGAGGGCATAGAGGCCCTCTATCACATCTTCCCCGCCGAGTACGCCATTCCCGAGGAGCATATGAGGCTTGTGGAGCTCACGAGAAAGGAGCTCGTCGCACATTATCCTCATTCCATGGAACTGTCGAAGCCCGACCGCGCCCGGGAGTACGTGAAGAAGTTCGGCCAGAAATACATGTACCGGCTGGCAAAGAAGCACCGAATCCCCCTGGGGCCGACGCGCCAGGAGGAGCTGAAGCAGCTTCAGAAGCTGAGCAAGATCCTGGCCAAGTTCACGGCGGGAATGGGCATTATCGAGACCATGCTCACAGACCATTACATACAGGACATCTACGTGGATTCGCCAACCTCGGACAACAGGGTCTACGTGGTCCTGGAGGGGGGAATAGATCACCGACTGTCGGGGAAGTGCATCACCAACGTGATCCTTTCGAAGACCGATGCCGAGAGCCTGCTGTCCAGGTTCCGGTACGAGAGCGGCAGACCCTTCTCCGAGGCAACGCCCCTTCTGGAATGCAGCATAGGTAGCCACAATACAAGGGTATCGGTGATCGGAAGGCCCCTGAGCCCCACGGGTACCGCCTTCGCCCTTCGCCGCCACTCCACCGAGCCCTGGACCCTCCTGCGCCTAATCAACCTTGGCTCCATATCGCCCCTTGCGGCAGGCATCATTTCCTTTCTCATCGACGGCAAGGCGACCATTCTCATGGCCGGCTCCCGGGGAGCGGGGAAGACCTCGCTCCTGAGCGCCTGTATGCTGGAATTCCCCAGGAGCCAGAGGATAATCACCATAGAGGATACCCTGGAGCTGCCGGTGGAAAGGCTGCAGGAACTCGATTACAAGGTCCAGCCAATGCAGATACAGTCGTCCCTTGGCGGCTTCGGGGAGATGAGCGCCAACGATGCGCTCAAGATCGCCCTGAGGCTCGGGGAGAGCGCACTGGTCATAGGCGAGGTAAGGGGGGAGGAGGCCAGGACCCTCTACGAGGCCATGAGGGCCGGCACGGCGGGAAGCTCCGTCCTGGGAACGTTCCACGCCAATTCGGCCGAGGCGGTGTTCGAGAGGATAGTATACGATATGAAGATCCCGGCAAAATCCTTCGCCGCCACCGACGTTGTAATCATTGCGAACTTCGTCCGTCCCAAGGGTACGCACAAGATGAAGAGGCGCGTGACCCAGGTGGCGGAGCTGGACAAATCCACCGACGACGGGACCTTCAGGAATCTCCTGACCTTCGACGAGAAGAAGGACAAGCTCGAGGAGACCGACGTTTTCCATTACAGCTCGCAGGTGATCGGGCGCATAGCCGCATCCTGGGGAATGAGCATGGAGGAGGCCGTCCAGAACATCATCGCCCGGGCCACCATAAGAAAGATCGCTGTGGATTATGCGAGAAAGGCCAAGATGCGCGAGCTCCTCTCCGCCGAATGGGTGCAGAAGATAAACTCCAAGTTCTGGGAGATGCTGGACCGACAGTACACCACCACCGGGACGGTCAATTACCAGGAGATGATTAGGGAGTTCACCGACTGGTTCGTCAGGAGCGCTAAATATGCCTGATGCGGGAAAGGCCATCGATTTTCCACCATCCAGGTTCACAAGGGCTGTTAGATTTCTCAACTCGATCCTCTATCCCGACCTGGAGGTAAAGGCCGGGGCCGACGAGAGCGAGCGCAAGAGGATTCGCGAAAAGCGGAAGAAGGAGTTCCTGACCGCTCAGAGGCGCTTCGACGGGATGGAGAAAAAGAACGTCTCCGGCAGCGAGGAATACAAGCGGGAGGAGGCCCGCTTTCTGCGGGCAAGGGACACTTTCGAGAGATCGGAGAAAAAGCTTCGCGATCACCGGTTGAAAAGGGCGCTTGTCATCGGCCACCTCGACCTCGAGCCCTACGAGATACGCAGCTTCTCCAATACCGTCTTCATCCTGCTCCTTCTCCTGATGATCTTCGCCGCGGTGATCATGATCTGGCTCTGGGAGTTCAACCTGGCCGCCGTCATTTTCTGTGTTCTCCTCGTGATACTGGTTCCCGGTCTCGTCGCATTGTATATCGATGAATATCCCTTCATACGTGCCAAGAGGATGAGGGCGCTGACGGTGGGCAGAATGCCGGAGGCCATCCACTATCTGTCCCTCTCCATGCGCCTGACGCCATCCCTGGATCGGGCGGTGAAGTATGCCTCGTCGGGCCTCTCCGAACCGTTGGCCTCGGACCTGCGCAAGGTGCTCTGGGACGTTTACATGAGGGAATACTCGTCCATCGAGGAGGCATTCATCGCCTTTGCCCACAGCTGGAGCGAATGGGACGAGGATTTCAAGCGCTCCCTCTACATGGTGAGAAGCGCCGCTCTCGAGAGGGATCAGGATGGCATCGACAGGGTGCTGGACAAGGCAAATCAGATCATCATCGAGGGCACCAAGAGCAAGCTCGAGGAATTCTCCAATGCCCTCAGGATCCCCACCCTCGTACTGTTCGTCGTCGGTATCATGCTGCCCCTTCTCCTGGTGATCATCCTCCCCATAATAGGCATCAGCGACCGCTGGCGCTGGTACGTGGTGCTCGGTATCGACATGGTACTCCCCGCCATCATTGGAATATACACGTATCATATACTCGGGAAGCGTCCGGAGCTGGTGTCGCCTCCCGATATTCCGCCCCCTCACCGCGCCTCGTTCCGGGTTCTCGTGGCCTTCCTGTGCCTCCTGCTGTCGGGGGGCCTGCTTGCGGCCACCGTGATCCTCTGGCCCTCCATCATTGCTCTGCTGCTCCTGCCGTGGGCCCTGGGGCTGCCCATGGCCATCTACTGCTACGTCACGAGCTACAGTGCCATGAAGAAATCCCGCGCCATCAGGAGCATGGAGGACGAATATCCCGAGGCGCTGTTCCAGCTGGGCAACCGTATCGCCGAGGGGAAGCCCTTCGAAAGGGCTCTCACCATGACCGCGGACACCATGAAGAACACGCTCATATCGAAGCTTTTCCAGAAGATCAACTACAATCTCCAGGTCACCCGCTCGAACCTCAAGAAGATACTGTTCGGGGCCAGCGGACTTCTGGTGAACTCGCCGGCAAGGGTTGTGAAGAGTACCATGCATACGGTGGTCGAGGCTTCCTCCAAGGATCCCCGGACCGCGGGCAGGACCATAATGCAGATATCCAACTATCTGTCAGACCTCAAGAGGGTGGAGAAGGAACTGAAGGACAAGCTTCAGGAGGTGACGGGGATGATGGTGCAGACCGCTGTGTTCATAGCCCCGCTGGTTATGGGCGTCACTGTCATTCTGTATCACATACTAAGCTCCCAGCTCCAGTCCTACGAGATGCCAGCGGACATGAACGTTGACCTTGGCAGTCTGGGACAGGATACAATATCCCCTGCCATAATGTCAGCGGCGCTGGGCATCTACCTTCTGGAACTGGTGTTCGTCGTGGGGCTATTCGTGGCGAGGATCAATTTCGGCAGGGACGACCTGGAACTCAAGAACACCCTGGCCGTGTATCTCGTGGTAGCCTTGATGTCCTACACCCTCTCGGTTCTCCTTTCCTACGTCATAATCGCCGGATTCATCTCCAACCTTCCCCCGGTCTCGGGTTTCCTCATAGGCTGAATGAAAGGATCGAACGGGCGTTTCCCGGTAGCATGTCGGGTTGATTTTTATAGCTCTGTCGAACGGTTGGGAAAAACGGGGACATTGAACAACAATATTAAAATAAGAGGTCAATGATTCATTGGGCATTAGGAATATACTGATACTGAATTGCTGTATATGGAGGTAGAGCCAGATGGTAGAAAAAGGACGGTTTCGAGCGCGCATGAAGGACGATAAGCAGGGTCTTACCGGATTGCCGCTTTACATATTCATTCTCGTTGTCATCGCGGGCGTATGCCTGGTCGTCATACTTGGATTCCTGGTGGTATCCAAACCGGACCTGAACACGATCCAGGTAAATCCGATAAAGGTGGATGGATGGTCCCAGCACAAGATATGGTGCAACTGGACCGAGGACACGAACGCTTCCGCTTTCCAGCCACCCAAGGGGGAGCACTGGTACGCGGGTGCGGAATTATCCTCCTCCCATAAACCCGACGAATACATGTTCGATTCGAAGATCACAATAAAATGCATTGGTGACAATGATAAGCCAATGTCGAATGTTGACGTGGTGATTTCCGGTTCGGGTGTTCTCGATTCCGATGTGACCGATTCGAATGGATTGGTGACCTTATCATTGAAGAACTGTCATCTGGGCCCGAATCAAGAGCAGGGTGAGATTAACATTGAAGCCAAATACCAGTCTACATTTGGTGACCAGAAGAAAACGACATCCATAACAGTCCTTGCCGGGGATTCCCCTCCGGACCTGGGTACGTATTCATAGATGGAAAGAGCGGGGAGTTGAATAGATGGTGATGGACGTAGAGCCTTCGGAAGATGACATTAAAAAGGTGAACAACCTGGCCGTTTGGCTGATCGTTGGGCAGATTCTGACGCTTGTCGGTGTCTCCCTTCTCGTTTGGGTATTCTACGGCGGGGGCGTCCTTGACAGCGAGGGCGCGTTCGGTGGTAAAACGATAATCGCCCTATGGTACATTCTCAACCTGTCCCTGGGTGTAGCCGCAGTTTTCACATTCCTTCGAAGCGGGTACAAGCTAGTTTTCATATTTCTCGCCATGGGATTCCTATTTGGCCTCACGTCCCTGGGAGTCGGGTCGTTATTCTCCGTCGTATGCCTCATCAAGCTAGCCAAGAGCAAGAACGCCTTCCCGGACCAGCTCGAGAGGAGCATCAAGAGGACCGAGGCTAAAAAGAAGATCGACAAGGACAGGAAGGCGGTAAAGCTCGAGCTCGAGTGCCCCCAGTGCGAGAAGGACTTCGCGGTGAAGGATACCGGGAAGAGACCCCTCGCCATAAAGTGCCCTCACTGCGGTGTGGAAGGCGAGATTTAGTAGATTTTGGATTGGACCGACGTGCAAGGGCTCGATACGATTGTTGGGCCTTGTTGGGATAGTATTTTGTGTATTCTTGAATTTGTAGTATCGAGGGTGGAGCGGGATTTAACTGGCACCCTGAATGAATGCCCCGGAGCGAAGCGGGCGCCGACCACGAGGGCGTGCGCCCTCGTTTTGGAGTGCTTATGTAACAATTATAATTATTTTGATGTCGGGCTTGTGCCCACTTCGTTCCGGAGACACCCTTCGGGCGCTCCTGCACCCTCGGCAAGTGTGCCTACGGGTATTCGCGTATACCACCCCTTTTCCCCACCCCCGCTACCGGGATCGCACGGAACACCTTCCGTGCTCTCATTACATTACAGGGCATCGGAGATACCCTTGAGCCTTCAAGGGCGTTACCTTGAAGACGCTCCTGAGCCCTCGGGACGTAACCCTACGGGCGAGGCAGTTGCGCTCGAAGAGGGAAACGAGAGCCTCATATTGAAGAGAGTTTGTCGAAAATTATTATCGTCGTTGTATCCGTCCCGACGTTCAGGAACCCTGTTCCCTCTTCTTCAGTACCGATAGAACGAGTATTCCCAATACCAGAATGAAAACTCCTATCATGATGAGGAGGCGCAGATTGACCCCGAGCCCCGCTCCATCTCCCGTGCCCCCGCTCTTCACTATCGTGATCCCCTTGCTCTCGGTCACGGTACTGCCGCCGTACTCCGCCTTCGTCCTCAGTATGAGTTCCCCCGCCTCGTCCGGTACTGTAATGAAAACGAAGTATTTACCGTTGTCATCGGTCACGGTCTCGGCCCTGTCCGTCCTTAGGCTGCCCCCGGCGTCCTCGAGCCAGCATGATATGTTTGCTCCCGGAAGTCGGTCCCAGTCCCGGTTCACGTATCCGCTTATCTCCAGCACGCTACCCGCATCCACCTCATCCTCCGATATCTGCTGATATACTACCATCTCTTCGCCGGTCCCGTCCCCCCCGACCTCCCAGAAGTCCCCGTAGAACTCCACCATGTCTCTGGTGAAGCCGGACTTGCGTATTATGACGTCGGCGTTATGATGATAGCTAAGGCCGCTGTAAGCCCAGTTGGTGGAGCCGAGGATGGTGCTGTCGTCCACCACAATGAGCTTCGAATGGGTGATCTGCCAGTCGTCATCGAAGTAGGCGTTAACGCCCTGCGATATGAACTTGTTTATTGTGTACTGGTTCATCTCGTTGATGTAATCCTCCCAGTCGCTGTACTCGAGGCATACCCTGACGTCCACACCCCGCCTGGAGGCATTCACGATGGCATCGAAGAGCTGGTTCTGGGGCGCGTCGTCGTAATCGGACAGCTTGAAGGCGTAGAGCAGCAGGTATATCCTGGTACCGGCTGATCCGATCTCGTCAAGAACGTTCGGCAGATAGTCCCTGTCCACCAGGGGGGTCATGCCGTCGTGCGTTTCGATCCCCAGATCGAAGTCCTCGGAAGGGTCGTTCCAAGCAGCCCGGAAATACCGTTCGAAATAGGCGGCCATGCCTGGATCGTCGATCCTTGCGTTCGCCTCGTTGTTGTTATGTATGGAGTTGTCGCTCCAATTGGTCGATCCCATGATGACGGTCCTGTTGTCGATGATGATGAGCTTGGAGTGGACCATCTTGCCGTCCCTGTCGAGCTTGACCGTAAGCCCCTTTCCCTCGAGAAACGAGAGTGCGAAATCCTCCTCCTGTTCCTCACCCTCGTCATCGTTATCGTTGTCCATGAGGATGAGCACCTCCACCCCCCGCTCCTGGGCTTCCACGAGCTTGTCGATGAGCCATTCCACCGTTCCCTGTATGACAACGAGATACATCGCCACGTGTATGGACTCGGAGGCCTCGTCCATGGCCTCCCCCACTGCATCCGCGTACATCCAGTTGCAGACTATCCGGGCGTTACCGCGGCTCGAAGGGTGCGTCGTGTTGCCCTCCACCCGGACCATGGATTGCTGGGATAGCAGAAATATCGCGAGAAGAACATACGTGCATACCCGTGTAATCTTCATAGGCTCACCAATAATTCATAATGTTCCCGTATACGTGCCCACCGACAGCTACGTGGAACATCCCCCTGCCACCGGGTTCTCTCCCCGGGGGTACCATCCGAACAACGACTGTGAAAAAGGTTCTACACATTCTTTTCTCCGGCCTCGCCGGCATCCTCATCCGCCCCGTCGCCCCCCTCGTTATCGGTGCTATCGTTCACCTCGTCACCGGTGTTATCGTCTGCCTCGTCTTCCGCGCCCTCCTTCTCCTCGCAGCACTCCCCGTCCCCGTGGTCATGCCCGCACTCGCATCCTTCCTCTCCCTCGCTGTCGTCGGCCGTGGATTTATGCTGCCGGTATTCCTCTATAAGCTGGAAGTTCGCAGTGCTCAGATGCTCCCGCAGAGCCGCGATTATCATGAACTTCGTTCCCTGCCAGACCTTGTCGTACTTGCACATCTCCGGGAGAACGATGCTCACCATGTCCTCGCCCATCTCGATCCCCGGGGGGGCTCTGGTGGGATAGTGCATGTCGAATATGGCCAGGGCGATATCCTGGTCCGTTTCGGTCTTCCGCACGGCCTTGATGTTGTAGACGAGTTCCTTCCCGGCCAGGGGATGATTGTAATCCACGCGGACCCTTCCGGCCCCCACCATCCTGATGTAACCTTCCTTGTTGTGAAGGACGATGGGCATTCCCGGGGTGGGATAGGATTCCCTCTCCTTGAACTGGGGCAGCTTCAATATAGTACGGAGGGGCACCAGTTCTATAAGGGAAGGGTCTCTCTTGCCGTGAGCTTCTTCCTCGGGAACGTTTATTTCTCGGTTCTCCCCGAGCTCCATCTCCAGAAGAGCATTGTCGAAGCCTACGGATTCGAATCCGGTACCGACGATCACGGGCACGGGCCCGTACATTCTCTTCTCGTCGTACATATCGTTCTCCTTGGCAACCTCTTCCCGAGTGGTCCGGTAATACTCGCCGGACTCCTTTATCCTGACGTCGAAATCAACGTATACGATATCTCCCTTCTTCATCGGCCGACCTCCAGTGATCTTCCCGGAACCGGATAGGGCATACATGGATCTGCTTTACATATCATCCCCCGCCCCCGTCCGTTCGCAGGCCAGCGATATCTTTATTTTTATTGATAAACCTATTGGTTACAGTTCACTTCCCACGAGGCCCTGCGGTTTTCATTCGGGGCTCAAAGGAAAAACAAGTATAATGAAGCGGAATCGGCCCTCGCAAACATGCTGTTTCCTACGCCCCCCGATCCCGCGCACATTGTCAAGCTGCAAACTTCGAATAATTCGAACTTTGCACCATTGACAATATATAGCCATTCAAGGATGGGGAAAATCAAGTAACGGACGATGGGTGATCGTATGGGATTCATGGGGCCGATAGAGCGGAAGACGGAATACGCGTACAGGATTCCCAGGAGCTACAAGGAGGACATGAGGACCGACGGTCTGGTGTTCCTCAGCGAAAAGCTTCTGGACAATGTTTTGAAGGACGAGTCACTGGAACAGGTCGTAAACGTGGCCAGTCTCCCGGGCATAGTGGGAGAATCCTTGGCCATGCCAGATATACACTGGGGATACGGATTTCCCATAGGGGGCGTGGCAGCCACCGACGTTGATGAAGGCGTCATATCGCCCGGTGGGGTGGGTTACGACATAAACTGCGGTGTGAGGATGCTCACTACGGGGCTCACGGTGGATGACATAGGAAGCAAGGTCAGGGCCATCACCGACGCTCTCTACCGGAACATACCGTCGGGGCTGGGTTCCAAGGGAAAGGTCAAGGTCAGCAGGGACACGCTCGACCGGGTCCTGGAAACGGGTGCGGTATGGACGGCGGAGGAGGGTTACGGGTACCGGGAGGACCTGGAATTCCTGGAGGAGGGCGGGAGCTTTGAGGGGGCGGACCCGTCGGTGGTGGGGGAACGGGCCAAGAGAAGAGGCATGCCCCAGCTCGGTTCCCTGGGTGCGGGGAACCATTTTCTGGAGATACAGCGCGTCTCGGACATACTCGATACCGAGGCTGCCGGGACCTATGGGATTACCGCCCCGGAGCAGGTGGTGGTGATGATCCACACAGGTTCCAGGGGCTGTGGCTACCAGATATGCCAGGACCAGATCAACGAGCTCTCCCGCAGCTACCGCAAGGAGGGAAGGTATTTCTCATCTGATTCGTTCGACGTGAGACTGCCCGACCGCCAGTTGGTTTGCGCCCCCATCTCATCGGCCGGCGGCGAGCGCTATTTCAAGGCAATGAAATGCGCGGCAAACTACGCCTGGGCAAACAGGCAGATGATAACACACTGGGTCAGGGAATCCTTCGACGAGGTCCTGGGCGCGGACTTCGGCGATATACGAATGGATGTCCTCTACGACGTTGCGCACAATATCGCAAAACAGGAGAGATACCGTGTGGACGGGGAAGAGAGAACGGTCATAGTGCACAGGAAGGGAGCCACCAGAGCGCTGGGTCCGGGAAATTCCGCCATTCCCATGAAGTACAGGGATATCGGTCAACCCGTCCTGATACCAGGGGACATGGGCACGGCCAGCTATCTTCTCAGAGGCACCAGGGAAGCCGAGAAGGTGAGCTTTGGATCCACCTGTCACGGTGCCGGCAGGGTTGCGTCCAGGAGCGCTGCTAGAAAGAGGTTCAGGGGAAGCAAGGTGATTAGCGACCTGGCCGGAATGGGCATTTACGTCCGCGCACATTCTGAAAAGGTGGCTGCCGAGGAGGCCCCGGACGTATACAAGGACATCGAGGAAGTGGTGAACATAACACACGGTCTCGGTATCTCCAAGAAGGTGGCCAGAATGACGCCCCTGGCGGTGGTCAAGGGTTAGAGGATTCACTCGCCCTCGTACCTCTGGCAGTATCCGCACCACCATGCCTCGTAATCGGGTACGTACTGAAGAACGCTGTTGCATCTGCTGCAGTAATAATCGACCCCTCCGCCCGGGTATGCCGCCTCCCCCGATTGTACGGTGTTCTGGTATCCTGTCCCGAAGGCCTCTGAGTAATCGTTCTCACCTCCGGAGTACCACTGCGTTTCACCTCCATAGCCCTCCTCTCGCTGCACATGTGGGCCCACCTCTCCCCCCGCTCCTTCGAACTGGGCACCTGGTGTAGCGGCATATCCTCCCTGATAGCCCGTCCCGGGCTGCACCGGGGGCTGAACACCCGGAGTGAAACCGGTCGAGGGTTCCTGGAATCCGACATCGGGACCCTTGATGAACTCCCTGGCCTTCTTTATGGCGCCTTCGAGATCTCCTTTCCTCTTGAGGTGGAATATCGAATCGTACTCGTCCTCCACGTCGTCGAAGCCGTCGCTGCCCGCCAGCGTTTCATACCTCTCCCTGCAGCCGGGAAGAAGGCTGTTGAAGGTCTCCAGTCTTTCGGATAGCGTGGCGGTATCGGTGTCGAGACCGTCCAGGAGTGCCCAGGAATTGCGGAAGTCACCGTCGTCGATCAATTCCTGTACCTCGTCCATGGTCTCATCGAACCTGCCCAATCCGATCCCCTCGTCCTTGAGGAAGGCGATCCTTCCGTTCACCTTCTTGAGAACGGTGAAAACCTCGTTTCTAAGCTTCTCGAGCGCTTTCTCCCGGCTGTTTGCCATCTGCTTGTTGATGGGCTGCAGAAGGTTCACCAGGAGGTCATAGTCCTTCTTTGAGAACAGCTCGTCCGCATCGCTTAAGGCCTGCTTGAAGTTACGGGTATTGACCTCCATATCCTCGAGCTCTCGCAGCAGCTCCTTGGTGGACCCGAGCAGTTCCACCGCTTCCACCTTGTTGAGGGATATTCCCTGTTTCTCCGCCAGTTTTGTCATCTTCTTGACGTCGGGTTCGATGTAGTGAACGCATTCGCCCACGAAGGCATAATCTCCGTCCTTCATCGCGTCCTCCGCCTGTTCGAAGATGTCCATGACCAGTTCGTCCCATATCCCGTTCTCCCGCAGCTGCCTGAGCTTTCTCCTCGTCTGCTTCAATGCTTCCTCCACTCGATTCCGGTACTGGTTGCCAAGGTCTATTGAGTTCTCCATGTGCTTTTTGAGCGTTTCGAAGGTGATGAAGTTCCCCTCCTCCACCGCCTTTTCCATGTCTTTAAGGATCTTCCTCTCCCTCTTGATGACGAGGCCCTGCTCCTCCGCAGTGTAGAGTCTTTCCCTGAAATCCTCGATATCATCCTTTGCCTTCTTTTCTCGCACCTCGTTCTGCATGGGGAACACGTTGGTGAAGGACATTCGCAGGGTCTTGCCGAAATCCCCCTCGTCCATGCAGTTCACCATCCCCTTGAACTTCTTGTCGTACCTGGTGATGTCCATTCCAGCTTCCCTGGCTTCCGTGAGGGTCTTCTGCACCTTGATGAGCTGTTCGAAGGCCTCGTCGTGCAGATTCCGAAGCCGGTCCAGTTCATCTTGGACGATCTTGATCATCTCCAGGGCGGTCTCGGGCTCCTCTATCTTCAGAAGGTCCTCCGCCTGCGTAAGCATCATATGGTAACGTTTCAGGTCCACTCCCAGCTTTCTGGATCGGTCCACCGTCTTCTTCCCGGCTCCCAGCTTATCAAGAATGTCGCGGTATTTGATACATGTGATGAGCATCTTTTCGCATTTTTCCTTCACCAGCGCCGCTTCATGGATCTTGTTCTCCTCGATGAGGGGTTTCGCCTCCAGCATCTTCATCTTTATGGGACCGATACTGACCCCCTCCTTCTCCACCGTGATGATGCGGTTCCTCAGGTCCTGATATGCAGCGATGATCTCCTCCTGCTGCCTCTGCTGCTCGTCGAGTATCTCCTGTGGAATCTCGTCCATCCTGAAATCCATGTTCCTCCTCCTGGGGCATCCCGCGATCCGCTCTCCGGTGCCGGATTGGAATCTAAAAAGGATGCACATATTAATAAATTGTTCCGATTATCATTAAAATGACATTACATTGAAGGTGAGAATAAGGTGAGAGTCCGGATTATCGTACGAAGACGGTCACTTACTTCCCGTCTTCATAAAAAACCTATTCCGAGAGCTGCCGTTCCAGATTCCTGCCCCGCCCACCGTGGTCCATATCTGCTGATCCCCTTTATTCACATCCAAACATTCCTTTCGCATCCACCGCCCGTGCCCCCTACAGTGGAAAGATTTCTCAAAGCCTATAAATACATCGCTTTCAATGGAGCCCTGTGTCTGGCTGCTGAATTTCTCAAAAGGGCATCCATGCCCTCACATTGTTTATTGCACCCGGACATGAATCCCCGGGAGTCACGGGAACAAGAGAGGTGTCACCATCAAGGGATTGATACTATCGGGGGGCAAGGGTACCCGGCTCCGGCCCATCACGCGCACGGGCCCGAAACAGTTGATAGCGGTGGGTAACAAACCCATAATACTGTATTGCGTGGAAGATCTGCTGCGCTGCGGTATAACCGATATCGGCATAGTGCTCGGGGACAATCATCCGGAAAAGGTTACCGAGCTCCTGGGTGATGGAACCCGATTCGGAGCGAAGTTCACCTACGTTCCTCAGGGAAGCCCCCGTGGGATCGCACATGCCATTGAATGCGCCAGACAATACCTGGGCCGTGACAGGTTCGTGGTATATCTTGGCGACAACATCCTGCGAGACGGGATAGCAGGATTCGTTCAGGAATTCTCCTCATCGGAAGCGGATGGGATGATACTCCTCTCGAGGGTGAAGGACGCCAACCGCTTCGGTGTCGCCCAGCTCGACCATGAGGGACGGATATTGAGCCTCGTGGAGAAGCCGGAAAACCCCGTCTCGGACCTGGCCCTGGTCGGCGTTTATTTTCTCTCTTCTGCGATATTCCCCCTCATCGAGGGACTCGAGCCCTCGGGCCGGGGGGAATACGAGATTACGGATGCCCTGAGGGGATTGATGGGGTCCGGTGGAAATCTCATCGCAAGTATCGTAACGGGCTGGTGGAAGGATACCGGCCGGGTGGAGGATATACTGGAAGCTAATCGATTGGTGCTGGACGGCATGACGCCCGGGGACGGTACGGGGGGATCGGAGCCCGGCCGTGGTATCGTTATTGAGATGGGATGTAGGATAATACCACCGGTCGTGATGGGGGATAACTGCCGCCTTAAGGAGGGGGCCATTGTCGGTCCGTACGTATCACTGGGAAGCGATAGTACCGTAAGCAGAGCAGTCATCGAGAATACCGTTCTCGACGCGGGCGTAAAGGTGGATTGTGATCGAAGGATATCGGGGAGCCTTATCGGCAGGGGATCGATGATAAGAGCGTCCCGTCATGGATGCGAGACCGGTTCCGGGAAAGAGTCCCTTACCCTGGTGTTAGGGGAGAATTCCGAGGTCATACTGTAGTTTTACCTGTCCCACCCTCACGTGTGCGGGTGTAAATTTTGAGGTTTTGTTGAATTGGTCTATCGGTCTATGATTTGAACGAATTGAGAACAATGTTTTTTATATAATTTCATGAATAGAACGGAACACTTCGTCCGCTTCACGAAATTGGCTCTTAAAGGCGTCGTATTTGATCTGATATCGGGCATCGAATCGGAAAAAAAGGTTGTGAAATACATGTGTGGATTCTTCGACAGGTTCCGGAAGAAAGATGGAAAGAAGAAGGCCGAGGAATACGCCCAGGCAGAGGAAGTGGAGGAGCTCTCCTGGGAGTCAATGAAGGATGAGATTGGATACAGGGGGACCATTGCATACGAGTCCGGCGAGGGCCTGATATTCCACATTAGGCTGGCCAATCTGACCGATACCCCGTGGGGCAATATCAAACTGGGCATAGGCCTTTCCAAGGACGGGATACTAAGGCCCACGGAGAGGATCCTGCGCCGCGAGATGATGGATCCGGGGTCGACTGAGATATTCAAGTTCTACCTGGAGCCCTCCCTCAACATCGGCAAGGCGGAGGTGGCGTTGTACCTTTCGTACTTCGATTTCACCCGCAAGGAGACCCTGGAGCTTCTCATGCCCGGTAAGAAGGTGGTAATGAGCCTCCCGAAGCTCACGAAGGAACGCTTCCAGATGGAGGAGATATTCGACACCGACTGGAGGGTGGTTGTGAGCTCAATGGAGAGCTACGAGCTCGAGAGTGACCTGATCGAGAACAAGGCAGCTACTGTCTTTCTCGATATGAAGGATGCGATCCAGTCCCTGGGCATTCACGCCTTCAAACCCGAGGTCAATCCGAACATCTACAGGGGATTGTGCCGGTTCTGGGCCAAGGACGATGCGGAGAGGAAATACGGCATTCACCTGGAGGTCATCGGGAAGGATCAAAAGACGAAGGTCCTTCTGATATTCTACTCCTCCGATCACATGAAGCTGATCCCCTTCGCCACGGGAGTGGTTTCACATATACGGAAGAAGACCGAATACACCCGGGATATATGAGCCATGGAGCTCCTATTGGACATCCGGCCGTGAACGCAGCAAGGGTCATCACGGATTACAGTCGATGTTATCGGTCATTGGTTGGAACGGTGTATGAGTAACATTCGCTTCGATTTCTTTCGATTTTCACGGCGGTGAGCCCATGAGCAAGATACGGAGACTTTCGGAGCATACCATAAACCAGATCGCGGCGGGAGAGGTCATCGAGAGGCCTGCCTCGGTGGTCAAGGAGCTGGTGGAGAACTCCATCGACGCCGGGGCGAAGAGGATAGAGGTGGACGTCGTGGAGGGCGGCAAGAAGCTCGTGAAGGTGACCGACAACGGCAGGGGGATAGCTGCCGGGGAGATGGAGCTGGCATTCGAGAAGCACACCACATCCAAGATACACGGCATCGAGGATGTGTACTCCCTGGGAACGCTTGGGTTCCGGGGGGAGGCGCTGGCGAGCATCGCGTCCGTCTCCAGGGTGGAGATGCTGTCAAGGAACGCTGCCGACGCCGGGGACGCCCATGACGCCGCCAACGGCGACGGAACGGGAAGGCGTATTCTCGTATCCGGCGGCAGGCTCGTGTACAACGAGAGCGAGCAGGCCCCCGTGGGTACCACCGTGAAGGTGATGGATATTTTCTTCAATCTTCCGGCGAGGAAGAAATATCAGAAGAAGGCCTCCACCGAGCTGAAGCATATCATCACTGTCATCACCGGGCAGGCCATAATCAATCCAGGCGTTCATTTCATACTCAAGAACAACCAGAGAACGGCTCTCAACTATCCGGCGGCGGAGGACGAGAGGGAGAACCTGTTCCATATATTCGGCGCGGACACTGCAAGAGAGCTCATCCCCGTGGGTGCTTCGGCCGGTCCGGTGAGGGTTCGCGGCTTCGTGGCTCCCCCGTCCCTTTCCAGGGCCACGAGGTCCGGGCAGTGGTTCTTCGTGAACGGCAGGATGGTGACCAGCGACGTGGTGCGCGAGGCGCTGGAGGACGCCTACAAGGGAGCCTTGATGCGCAATCGTCACCCCTTTGCGGTCCTCTCTCTCCGGGTGGATCCCGAGCAGCTCGACGTCAACGTGCACCCGACGAAGAGGGAGGTCAGGTTCGCATCGGACCACGGGGTCTATGCGGCTGTGTTCGAGGCGGTTGGCTCGGCGCTGGGCCGGGGCGAGGATGGCGGAAAGACGGTGGGTACCGGTCCGCTCCACGGGAGGCTGAATGACGGGCGGGATGAAATGGACCGACCGCGTGTAGATGGGGGGCCGGTGCTCCGCAAGAGCGAACCCGACCCGGAATCCTGCGGGCGGAAGGGTTTCCAGACGACTCTGATGGAGGAGTCTGCAGGCAGTTCGAGGCCGGTTGACGGCGGCGGCACTTATCATGGGACTTCCGTCCACGGCGGAGGAAGGGAGCCGTCCTTCGTGAAGGCCTGGAGGGAGAGCGCGGACAGGCTGGGCCTCCCGCTCATGGAGCCGCTGGCCCAGGTTCACGACCTGTACATCGTTGCACAGGGCCGGGACGGACTGGTGCTGGTCGATCAGCACGCGCTTCACGAGAGGATAATGCTGGAGAGGGTGACGCGGCAGTACAGGGAGCGTTCCACCGCCGTGCAGGAGCTCATCATACCCATGGACCTGGAGCTGGGGCCGTCGCAATCCACCGTATTCGGTCAATGGAAGGGAAACCTCGAGAGAATGGGGTTCGGAGTGGAGCATTTCGGGGGAGATCGGTACGTCGTGCGGTACATACCGGCTTCCATCAAGCTCAGGGAAGCCAAGAGGTTGATTATGGATATCATCGACAGGCTCGCCGAAGGGGGCCAGGGCGTCTCGCTGGAGGACATGGAGGAGGAGATACTGAAGATGACCGCCTGCCGCAGCGCGATCAAGGCCGGGCAGCCCCTGGACAGGAAGGCCATGGAGCAGCTTTTCCGCGAGATGTACGAGGCCGAGAATCCGCTGTACTGCGCCCACGGGAGGCCCACGATGATCAGGCTGACGCTGCGCGAGCTGGAGAGAAAGTTCAAGCGGAAGGTGTAGTAGTAGAGGGGAGATGGGATTCCGGGTCGATGATTTTCGGTGGACTTGCTCTCATCAATTAAGCGGGCTCGATAGAGGGGGGAGGGGAAAAGGGGTGGTGTACGCGGACGTCCGGCGGGGTAACCCGTAGGCACATCCGTAGGAAATCCTCGATTTCCGAGGATGCAGTTGCATTAGCGATGCAACGGAGTGAAACGGGCACTTGCCGAGGGTGCAGGAGCGCCCGAAGGGTGCCTCCCGGAGAAAATCGCCAGATTTTCTTGGGTTCAGGTGCATTGTGATGCCCCGGAACGTAGTGGGAACCGGAACAAAGTAGGCACGTCCCCGAGGACGCAGGGGTATTTCCAATACCCCGGAATGTAATGGGCGCGAGCCCGCTACAAATACACAAAAAAGGATATTCGCACGCACAACAACGAGGGCGGGAGCCCTCGTGGTCAGCGTCCATGCGTTGACCAGAATCATCAAGAGCGATACAAGTTAGCCTCTTCGAAAGAGAAATCTCACCCCTGTCTTGAAAAAACCGCATGTCAATATTTAATAATACCGAAATGTATAACTGGTATTGTTAATATGTGAAATCCAAGTGTAAATCATCATATCGGGTGAGCATCATGGGACGTCGTTCAACCACGTTTACAGCTTGTATCGCGCTATTGGTGGTCATATCCATCATTCTACCTGCACTTTCACCATCCATAGAAGCTCCTTCGATACTCTCCGAAACAGATTTCTCGGAGGGTATCCAACACAACGTTACCCTGAATCCTGACGGAGATTTGATGCTGGCAACACGTGACGTCCATGTCGTTGACGACTTTACCGACGGCACAGGTATCGCCACCATCAAGAATCTCGATCACAACGCTACAAATGGGGAGGTCAGTCTCATACCGACGTTTGTAAGAACATATGCAAAGAGTAACTCCTTGCATATCGGCGAATGTATTCAACAAACGACGGATGGGGGATACGTTATAACAGGTGTTGGTCCTCTCGGAGTATTGGTGGTTAAATTTGCTCCCGATGGCACCCATTTGTGGAATAATACGATCGATGGAGGTAATCGCTGGGAAAGGGGGAAATCAATTAAACAAACGGTAGATGATGGATTTATCATCGCAGCCTGGTCCGGCGACAATGAAAATAAATATGATTTCTGGTTGGTCAAAACAGATAATAATGGAAACAAGGTCTGGGATAAATTATATGACTTTTCGGATAATGATAGGGCATATTCGGTAGATCTGACAAATGATGGAGGGTATGTTGTTGCTGGGTACGGAGATGGAGCAAGGGTAATGAAAACTGATGATCAAGGCGATGAACAATGGATATACATATATAATGGCCCCGGAGGTGAGAAGGCAAGTTGTGTGGAACAGACGGGGGATGGGGGATTCATCGTGGCCGGTACGAAGGACATGTCCATGGGTACCTGTAATGCATGGCTGTGCAAACTCGATAACGATGGCAATGAGGAATGGAACAGGACATTTGGCGGAAGTCGAGAAGACGAGGCTTACTCGGTGACTCAAACCGCGGACGGAGGTTACGTGCTGACCGGTTATACCTGTTCGAATGGGGCGGGTCTTCTAGAGAATGTCTGGATTATCAAGACCAATGCCAATGGACACGAGCAGTGGAGCAGAACCGCCGGTGAGAACGGAGAGGATTGTGGCTACTCGGTATGCCAGGCCTCCGATGGAGGTTATGTTATTGCAGCCCACACGGGTTCTCACGGTCCAAACCCACAAGCCTGGTTGATACAGGCCGATGCCAACGGGGACGGGGGTTGGAGCCACAGGTACGATTTTGGTTCCATGGCACATTCTGTCATTAATACCATTGATGGTGGTTTCGCCTATACGGGATATGCAACTGTGGATGGAAAAACGAGAGTACTATTCGTCAAGACCGATCAGGATGGGAACCACGACGAATCCACGGGAACCCTGACTTCCGCGAACATACTCACGGAAGATGTACATTCCCTGGATTCCTTCCGCTACACCGTCCAGATACCCGACCGTACAGACATGAAGGTCCAGTTCTCGAAGGACAATACGGACTGGTACGACTCGGAAGGTACGTTCGATGAATGGGACACCATGAATCACGGAGGCGGGAGCATAGATGTCTCCGGACTGGGCTGGACTGGGGATGATTTCTATTATCGGGTCGAGTTCAATACCGAATCATCGGTAAAGATACCAGTGCTCAGCGAAATAAATCTGACGTACAAGACATATCGTCCCGAGGGATATTACATCTCACCTCCGCTCGACGGAGGGGACGTGAACGTACTCTGGAAGAACGTTCGCTGGGTCGGAACATGGGATGGCGATACATACTTCAAGTTCCAGTTCAGAAGTGCTATTTCCGAGGAGGATCTTGCCGCCGGGGATTTTATAGGTCCCGATGGCTCGACGACATCATTTTACTCATCTACGGATACTCCAATCAGGGATGGTCATAATGGAGATAGATATTTTCAGTACAAGGTCTATCTCCAAACGAGGGATGGGACCAAAACGGGCATCCTTTCCAAAGTCGAGATTGAGCTGAACCGTCAATCCAAGG
Organism: uncultured archaeon; assembly: GCA_964423515.1. Lineage (GTDB taxonomy): Archaea > Thermoplasmatota > Penumbrarchaeia > JASLWR01 > JASLWR01 > CAYRFL01. The sequence goes on along the minus strand of CAYRFL010000016.1, from coordinate 22,898 downwards.
TCACTGTATCTACGCCGATGGATGTGCAGAGGGGTAACGTTTCCATCGAGTTCACGCTTTTCGACAGCGATGATGATAACGTTGATGTCATATTCGAATACAGCACCAACGGAACCGTGTTCCATCCCGCCACCTCCATCAACGAAGGCCTAAGCCCTATTGCGTTGAATGCTTCGGGAGGAGGTATACCCCACACCTTTACATGGAATTCCAGGGCCGATTTGTATGGCATCGATTCCTCTACAATATATGTACGCGTGTCACCCTCCGATTCCGATCCGGGAATATCGGATACTGTCGGTCCATTCCGACTGGATAACCGAGCACCTCTTTTAGTTTCTGTTGGACCTCGGGAGACTGTGGATACAGCTGAAGTAACGTTACAGGTCACAACGGATGAGGATGCATATGTACGGTGGAGCGAATCGAATACGAGTTTCGATGAAATGGAAAACGTGTTCGAACATGGTGAAGGCAACTGCGAGCATACCACCACCGTAGAATTTGGGGAAGGTAATCATGAGATATTCGTATCTGCCTCGGATGTCCATGGTAATTCAATGAATCACGGTCGTAACATCACGTTTACGGTCGATTCCAAGGCACCAGCGAACCTATCAATCCTTATCAATCATGGAGTACCATACACGAATTCGACGAAGGTGAATCTATCATTGGAAGTCCCTCCCGACGAAATGGATGATCTCGATGCGATACTCATCAGCAACTATCCAGAGTTCCCCCGTAACGAATGGGAACCATACTCAAGATACAAGGACTGGGAATTGATACTGCTGGATGGAGTAAAGACGGTCTATCTTAAAGCAAGGGATAGAACCGGAAAGGTGTCCGAGGTGTTCAGCGACAGCATCATACTCGATACCACTCCGCCGAAATTGTTGGACCGATTGCCGAATGAGATACAAACGTCGAAGACCGTGACCATTTCAATTCACACCGATGAGGACGCGTTCATTCGCTGGGATCACACGAATTGCAGTTATTACGCTATGAAAAACCAGTTCAAGAACGGCGATGGTGAGAAGAACCATTCGACACTCTTTTCGGCATCCGAAGGCGAGAATACGATTTATCTAAGTACAATGGATGAGCACGGAAATGCCCTGACATACGGTATTCCGTTGACCTTTAAAGTCGAATCAAAGGGCGATCCACCTGTTTCCGACGATACTACTTCCGATGATGATACCGAAGGTATTGGTGGGACCAACGAAAGAAGCTTAAAGATTGTTTGGGTATGGATAACAATAGCTGCATTTTTGGTCATATCGATATGTGTAATTGTCGCAATGGTACTGTTGAAGAGAAGGAAAAAGAACACATTGGAGGAAGAACCTCCCGATCCGAATAATGTCATTACAGAGAATAACATGGATCAATATGCGGGATTTGAAGGAACGAATGTTAATCAAGGTCAATTCAATGGGCCGGTACCGCGCCCCCCATCCTCACCTCCGCCTCCCTACCCCGCTCAACCAGTTCATTATGATGAATCATATTACCAGAATGGAGCCCTCAATACTGGGAATGAATGGAGTAGTAATCCACAATGGCAGCAATCTCCACCGGCGGAGCAATACTTCCCGGCGCCGGATAATGCGACTATCCCTCCTTATCCACCCGAGCAAGGTCCATGAACCTGTCAATAATTCAAACCCCCCAAGAGATGAAAACGAGAGCACAATCGATTATTTTTGTTTTGTTTTCGAGCGTGGCGGACGTTTATCGGACGGTACGAGGTAAAATTTTTCGATGGTCGTGGAGGATATTTCTCGGACGGTGGAGGTAACATTTGTCGGTGGCAGTGGGGACATTTGTCCATCTGCATCGCGCCTAAATCCACCCGCACTACTCGTCGATATTGACCCTCCCAGCTACCTTACCGCCCATCACGGCCACAAAAGGAGAGCCGTAAGATACATAAAGTACGCGCAGGGGCAGGGTACCATGACGGATCCCGACGATACCGGAGTAGTTGAACCGAGCGGCGATTATCGACCCGGCCGGCGGTCTCCGCAGGGGTGTCTCCGATGCACCCGTAGCCTGCTGAGGGTTCAGGGGTATCTTGATACCCCGGAACAAAGTGGGAACCGAAGCGAAGCGGACACCGACCGATGGGGGGCTTGCGCCCCCCTTTTTCGCAGTCATTCGCAGTAGACATTCAATAATACTGTATCGGGCTCGTATGCGCCTACACCGCCCCTATTCCCCGCCCCGGCTACCGAGCCCTCATATGGAAGAGAGTTCATCTAACGAGAATACGGGATCCGAATATCGCCCATCCCGACCATCCAAAGGGAACATTTTTTATCTAAATATCCTAATACCCGTCAAAACCTACACTGTTAAGAGGTTGGTGGTGGAATGAAAGCGTTCAGAGTCATGGGACAGTTCGAGATGGCGCGAAGGTACGTGCCGTTCACGAAAGAGATCGCCTGCGAGACCAAGGAGGAGGCTGTCGAGAACATTCAATCGAGGCTGGGCTCCAAGCACAGGGTGAAGCGCAAGAAGATCAAGATCGAGTCCGTTCGGGAACTGAAACCCGAAGAGGTCGAGGACACATACGTCAAGGAGATGTTGGAGGAAAAGGATGCTAGACGAGCATGAGAGGCGGGATGTTGAGTTGAACATCCGCCGACTCTACCAGCTCATAGAATCCCTGGAAACCATGACGAAGGCTCTCCTCGAGGAGCAGGAGATGCTGACGAACGCGACGGTCCAGCAGAGCGAGGCGGTGAGAACGCTCGAGGCTCTGGCGGATATTGGGGAAGACCACAAGGAGATGGTCATACCCATTGGCGGCTCTGCGTTCATCAAGGGGAGGATGGAGCTGTCCCCCAACGCCATTATCCGTATCGGAACGGACCTTCTGGTGGAGAAGCCCATACCGGGGGCCATCGAGACCCTGGGCGCCCGGCTCGCCGAACTGGAATCAGCCATCGGGGAGCACGAGGACAAGATAGGGGCGCTCAAGGAGAGGCGTGCCAATACCCTGGCCCAGATAGAGGACCTGAGAAGCCTCCTGTGAACCCCGTCCACGGCGGCGAATTCAGCGAACTGATGACGATCCTTAAATCATTGGCAAGGGCACGGTGATCTTATGTTCAATTCTTTGAAGAACAAGCTCAAGGGATTTCTGAAGAAGGCCAGCAAGGACCTGGAGGAGGAACCCGGACCGGAACCGGAGAATGGACCCTCCGCCTCGGCTCCGAAGGGGGCCCCCGTGCGAAGGAAGCTGCGGGTCAGGAAGAAGACCCCCGGGGCCGGGGCTGCCCGGAGCAAGGAAACGGGGAAATGGGAGGGCATCGAGAAGAGAGAGCTCGTCACGGGGACCCAGGCGGGATTCGGCGGCAGGAAGATCAACCAGAAGAAACTGGACGAGGTGATGTGGGAGCTGGAACTGGCCCTGTACGAGAGCGACGTGGCCACGCCGGTGGTGGAGGAGATCAAGAACCAGCTCGAGAGCGAGCTCGTGGGCAAGAAGATACGCAGGGAGCTGTCGATGGACAAGGTGATAACCAGGGCCCTGAAGAACGCTATCGGAAACGTACTCGCCGTGGACCCCTTCGATTTCGATAAGGTGGTGGCCACCTGCGAGCGTCCCGTTATACTGATGTTCGTCGGGGTCAACGGCACCGGGAAGACGACCTCCATAGCTAAACTGGCCCACAGGCTTCTCGAGAACAACTACAGCTGTGTAATGGCAGCATGCGATACCTTTCGGGCGGGAGCCATCGAACAGCTGGAGAAGCATGCGAAGCGGCTGGGCGTCAAGCTCGTGAAGCAGGCCGCGGGATCCGATCCCGCCGCCATCGCCTACGACGCCATCGAGCACGCCAGGGCCAGGGGGAAGGACGTCGTCCTTATAGACACTGCGGGAAGGATGCACTCCAACGTGAACCTCATGAGCGAGATGGGGAAGCTGAAGCGGGTGGCCCAGCCCCATGCCATCATATTCGTGGGGGACGCGCTTGCCGGCAATGACGCCGTGGAGCAGGCCATCAAGTTCCAGGAGACGGTTGGCATCGACGGGGCGATCCTCTCGAAGATCGATGCGGACGCCAAGGGTGGAGCCGCACTTTCCATCGCCCAGGCGGTGGGAAAACCCATTGTCTTCGTGGGTGTGGGCCAGGAGTACGGGGATCTGCAGGAGTTCAACCCCCACTGGATGCTACAGCGCCTTTTCACATAGGTTGCGGACCTGCATTGCGGTAGTCAACAACTGTCATCCACCGCTCTCTAATCAGAAATCTTCGCTACCGGAATATCGGCCTCAGGGTATATTCCTCCCGGATGTCCGAGTATCAGATCGATCGATGGGTGTGAGACCATGTCACTGAAATACGAACGGGAACTGGTAAACCTGTTGCGGGGGGATCCCAAGGAGGTCCGGAAGGCCAGCGTTTCCATGAACCTCATCGAGAAGCGGAAGTTCAAGAAGATACTGGAGGAACCTTTTCTGGTTCTGAGGGCCGCGGGCTCGCTGGGTGTCGACCTGGCTGCCCTTCGCGGGGATATCTCCTTTCCCATCGAGGTGAAATCTTCCATCAAGAACAAGATATACCTCAACAGCAAGCAGCTCAAGGAGCAGGCCGAGAGGCTTCGGAGCGTCTGCGGGAGAACTGGGGTAATTCCCATATACGCATTCCGTTTCAAGAACGTCCGGGGCGATTCGTGGCGCCTGTTCACCCTTCCTCTGGAAGGCCTCGAAAGAAGGAACCGGGTGCTATACTCGCGGATCCCAACGGTGAAGATCACCGCTAGCGGCAATTACTTGCTCGAATGGGCGAAGGGAATGCCTCTCTCCGATCTCATCGATTATCTCGACTATCGCCGAAGGGAAAGGGAGGACGAATGGATGCCCGGAAGCGGTAGATGACGGGCACCCACACGGGGCCGACCTTTATTATATGACCAAATAATATATATTCCAAATGCGATAATGGAGCGGTAGCGGTGAAATGCCCGGAGTATTATATTTCATCTTAGTTACAATCGAGGTGGTAAAATGTCAGGTAGCACGGCCCGTCACGGTACGGCGAACGGAATAACGATAGCACTGATTATTCTTCTGCTGGCCCTGTCCGGCATACCGGTATATGAAGAAGCAGTGGCCCAGGAGATGGAATATCCGAACGATTACACCCACAGGCCTCTACTTGAGTGGTTCACCTCTCTTTCCTGCGCTCCATGCATGGACACTGCCCATCCCGCGGTGGACCAGGTCCTTGAGGATGCGGAGGACATCGATGGTGAACCCTTCGAGATGGTGGTGTTTCACCAGAACATACCCGGTGAGGACGATCTCACCACCGCCGAGAGCACTGCCAGGTATGCCCATTACAAGGACGATATACGGGAGGGCGTACCGAACATGATATTCGATGGTGGGTATAATGAACTCAATCCCAGCGCTTCCACGGAGATATGGAGTGAGATCGATGCTAGCGGCGGAAGGGACGTAAAGAAGGCCACTCTATGGGTTCGTTTCGAAATAAATGAAGCATCTCTCGACTATGAGATCAAGGCAAACAATGTTGGAACGTCCTCCATTAGCGGAAGCCTATATATTTTCGTCATAGAAAATGGTGTATGGGCTTACAGCTCGCATCTCGATATGAACGTTTCCAGCGATCATGTCTTCAGGGGGTACGCCTTGGAGGACGAACGGCAAACCATCGAAGAGAACGGTTGGTTCAACACCAGCGATTCGTGGGAGATAAAACAGGATTCCACAGTGCCTATTAATCCGGACAATCTTTCAGTGGTTGCCGCCCTTTTCGATACCTCCGATCATGACGTGAGGCCACCTCCAGATGGTAACTATGTCAATCTATTAACTTTCAGATGCATCCAGTCCGCCACTCCTGAAACGACGGAGCACGACGGCGGCTTCCCCGAGACCCCATCCATGATCACGTTCGCCTCCATAGAGAATGACCCGGAGGAGCCCACTCCATCGGACACGGTCACGGTGACGGCCAGTATCTCGTCAGAGTACCCGCTCGTATCGGTTACCCTATCGTACGATATCGGGAGCCAGAGCACGGGGCCGCAGGACATGACGGAAAACGGTGGGGACTACGAACTGGAAATAGGCCCCTTCGACGACGGTGACGAGGTCAGGTACGAGATAACTGCCGAGGACTCCGAGGGAGTCATCATAACGTCCCAGGAACAAACCTTCACCGTGCTGGAGGAGCCAGGGGATGACGACGATGACGACGACGACGATGATGACGATGACGATGACGACGGCACCATAACGTTCGTCAGGGTGTGGATTGCTCCCGAAGAGCCGGACGACGAGTCAGCCATAACCGTGAATACCGAGGTCGAGGCCGACCACGATGTGGATTCCGTCAAGCTGGACTACGAGAGCGACAAGGAGGGGGCGGACTCTGCGGATATGAAGAAATCCGGCGGGGACCGGTATCGTGCCAGCATCGGCCCCTTCGAGGCTGGCTCGGTGATCACCTACACCATAACGGTAACCGACGAGAAGGGTAACGAGGAAACCAGCGAGGAGTACACCTTCACGATCCCGAATAAGGAGAAGGAAGAGGAATCCCCCGGTTTCGGAATGATGATCCTATTCACCGCCCTTCTTGCCGCGGCAATGGTGCTGGCAGTGAGAAGGAAAAGGTGAGCCCCCTCCTTTCGAATACAGCGAGCAGTGAGCACAACATGGCCGAGTTCCCCCGTCAGGTCATTGACGCAGTGAGATGCGAGAAGTGCAACTATGGTTACAAGAGCGCCTTGACCGTCTTTGCTGAGAAGGACCTCTCGTACGAATCCCGCTGCCCAAAATGCTCCCACGTAAATAAAAAGACCCTGAAAAAGGAGAGGATGCTCGCTTCACCGGAGGAGGGGGAGAAGGGCGAGGACAGGGGCAGGGACGGAGGGAAGGGCAAAAAGGCATCCTCGGGCTCTACTCGGGATACGCCGAAACTCCTTCGCAACGCCAAGCTGAGGGGCTTCTACCTGTCGTTCGGTGCAATTATGGCATATCTGGTCGGTTCTTTCCTGGGATGGACGGATATGGGGAATATGGACGGTGTGGCCAGATTTCTGACGGGGGTTTCTGTTCCGGTATTCGGTCTGGGAGTGATTTTTCTACTGTACGGGATCGCGGATTCGATGAAGCATCGGTGAAGAACAGCAACTAGGATCGGAAGACCGATGGAATAAGAAACCAAGAACAAGATCGCCCAGGCAATAGCCCTCAACTTGACCGAGATCAAGTACCTGCTGCCCAAGGTCGATGAAACATCGACCCTAAACATTACAATTGATATTGGACTCTTGCGAGAGCATGCAATCACTTCGCTCGCACGCTCTCGAAGAAAGTATGTTTGAGCGGGATTGAAGTACCTTGGGATAACACATCATCCCTAAAAAAACCAAAACATACGAAAGTCCATTCTTTACAAAAACGTTTAAAAGGTGAACGGCGTTTAACCGAGCTCATTCCCAACCATAAAGGGAAAGAAACCCGACATATAACCATTATCTGGAGGAAATGTGCCCCATCGGGGTGAATCCGGAAAGGGTGAGAACAATGTCCAAGAGCATGTACAAGTATATCGCAGAGGCGTGGAAGACGCCGAGGAAGGGAGAGATCCGGGAACAGAACAAGGAAAGGCTTTTCAAATGGCGGAGGGAGAATTCGATTCAAAAGATCGAACGCCCCACGCGGCTCGACCGGGCCAGAGAGCTCGGATATAAGGCCAAGCAGGGCATAGTCGTCGCCAGGGCAAGGGTAAGAAGGGGTGGGCTTCGAAAGCATAACATCAAGGGCGGTAGAAGGGCGAAGCGAAAGGGCGTTCTGAAGATTACCATGGGCAAGAGCCTTCAGCGCATAGCCGAGGAGAGGACCGCCAAGAAGCATCCGAACATGGAGGTTCTGAACTCCTACTGGGTAGGTTCCGACGGGAAGGCCAAGTATTTTGAAGTGATCCTTGTGGACCCCCACCACCCCGTTATTAAATCCGACAAGAACCTCAAATGGCTGACCTCAGGTAAACACAAGGACAGGGCAGGCAGGGGCCTGACATCCGCCGGGAAGAAGGGACGCGGATTGGGACACAAGGGCAAGGGGGCCGAGAAGGTCAGACCGTCCATAAGGGCGAACAAGAGGCGCGGTAAATAGATAAAATACCCACAGATTTAAATTATCAAAGGTCCATATTGTTCTGGCCGGACCTCTGTACAGACCATAGTCCACCGGTTTTCCGTAAATATAGAAGGCGATATTATCGAAGGCGCATCCGTTAAAACGGGGAAGGAAATCCACCGAAAGAAGCGTATATCCGCCAGCGATCTGGAAAGATACGGTTTCTGTCCGCTCAGCTGGTGGCTGCAGCTTCAGGGAGAGGATGCGAGAGGCGAACAGGTCAGAAAGGGCATAAGGAAACACGAAGAGCTTGCCCGCACGGCCTGGAAGGTATTCCTCAGGGATCAGAGGTCCAGAAGCTACGAGTTCCTCCTCGTCATGTTCAGCATCGTCGTGATAATGCTCAGCGGTTTCTCATTGCTGCTGTATCTGTCGGCGGTGCCAAAGTACCTCAGCATGATATCGTTCTATCTCAATCTATTCTCCATCGTATGGCTTTTTCTCGCCTTCGCGTTCTTCGTCACCGTGGTCTACAAGGACCGCAGAATAAAGAAACTGAAGGAACGGTATCGGAGCATAACCCCCGAGGAGGAGGCCTATTCTCCCTTCAAGACCAGGGACAGCGACGAGCCCGTTCAATGGTCGGAGGACGAAAGCTCCGAGAGGTGGGACATCGCCAAGTGGTTCTTCCTGGTGGCTCTGGCCCTGGGATTGTGCGGTATAATAATCAATCTATTCCCCAGCAACGTGGAGATTTACCTGTTCATATTCGGAGCCATATTCTGGCTCGCGCTATCCCTGATATTCTTCTACTATCTCAACAAGAAGGTTCCCCGTAAGCGTGGGAGGAAGAAGGGAAAGAAGAGGGGAAAGAAGAGGGGAAAGAAGAGGGGAAAGAACAGGGAAAAGAAAGGGCCAGCCATCTTCACAGAGAACGGGGAGTACAAGACGATCTCATCCGCAATCGTAGCGACGGGTCTCGCCATCTTCGCCGTGCTCGTCACGTATTACGATATGACCGCCATGGGAAAGGTCCTGGCCTGGACCTCGCTCCTTTGGGCCTCCGCAGCGCTCTTCTTCTTCTACTCCTCCGTTCGCATGGTAACATTCATATCCAAACAGTACACTGATTTCTACCTCAAGTTCTTCAAGAAGGACCCCTCCCTGCTAAGTGCATCCGAACTCCTTCGACTACTGATCAAGAGGAGGGAACAGTACAGGAAGGGAAGCATATGGCTCGTGGTCATATCCCTTTTCCTGGCCAGCAGCGGCTTTGCCATGAATTACATCAAGAACCTCTCCCCTCACCTCAGAGGAATGCTGGGTCGTCTGCTCCTGGTGATCGCGCTGATCTGGCTCATGGGAGCTTTCTTCATACTGTACTATCTCCTGAGGAACGCAAAGCAGGCGAGGAAGATACGGGAGGAGATGGGCATCGAGGAGGGAAGGATCGATTACGTGGATTTCATGGACATGAAGGAGGAGACCCTCGTCGGTAAGACGCTCAACATATCGGGTAAGCCGGACATCATTCTCGAGCAGGAAGGATACTTCATCCCCGAGGAGGTCAAGACCGGGAAGATACCGCGCGGTCCCTATTTTTCCCACATTCTCCAGCTTGCCGCCTACATGAAACTGGTGGAGGACAGCTACGGTATCAGGCCACCTCACGGATTCATCCAGTACGGTGACAAGGAGGATAATCGATACAAGATCCCCTACGACAAGAAACTGGAGAACATACTCGTCGAGAAGGTAACCACCATGGGAAGGCTCATGGTGAGCGGAGACGTGCACCGCAACCACCGACGGTACGGAAAATGTTCCAACTGCTCCCGCAGGATGGTATGCCCGGAAAACCTGGCGAACAGGGAAGAGAGGACGAGCAGGACCTCCAAAACATCGGGTAGCAGGATGGACATATCCAAAGACATGGTTCTGGAACTGTTCATCACCGACATCGGTAAAAAGGGCGACGGCCTGGCCAAGAAGGGGGGACGAATAATATTCGTGAACGGGGCCAGAAAGGGTGAGAGGGTCCTGGCCAGGATCGAGAACGTTCACGGGAACATCGCCTTTGCCAGGATCGAAGAGAAGTTAGCATCGGAGGACGTTACCGATAAGGGGGAGAACGGGATGAAAAAGGGCGGAACGGAGCAGGGTGGCAGGGAACGCTCTGCATGATACGGGCATCAAAGGTCCAGAACTGTTCCACCGGATGCTTTTACACTGTCGGTGGTGTCGTACTTGCTAAGTAACTCCCTGAGCTTTTCTTTTTGCCCCTCGGTCAGGGTGGCAACGGATTTATCCACAGGCCCCATGATGTCGGTTACCTGCATCTCGCCCACCTCGGCCTTGACCTCCTCAAGCTGTTGAAATGCCTCACGTATCCTCTCGAAGGAGCCGCTCTTTGACGAGGGATCTGACGTCCTGTCCTCGTAATTCAGCAGATCGCTGCCGCATATGGGACAGTATCCCATCCTGACGGCGCACGAGGGGTGATAGCTCTTCGTGCAGACGCAGGTGATGAGAGGGAGCCCCGTCTTGATATATCCCAGGCATATATTGCATTTCGTCGATTCGTCCATGAAGTGCTTGTAGGGCTTTTCCCTCCTCTCCACCCGGACCGAGGGAGGCTCCACGGGGGCGAGGACAGGCAGGGGTGCATCGCCAGAATCATAATCCTCCACCTCCACCGGCATCGAGGGGGAGGCCGGATCGGGGGAGTACGAATAATCCCTTATACTGTAGAAATCCTGCGGGGCGAAGTTACCCGGACCCAGCGACCCCGGATGAGAGGAAGCAAAGGCGGGATATCCCGGGGAACCTGTCCCATGGGAGGCACCCACCATCTGGGCGATATTCCGCAGGCCGTCCGAGAAGACACCGGCCGGTGGAGTCGGATCCGTGCCGGACCAGGCCGTGGGACCGGCGGACGGAAGCGCAAGGGGACCCGGGGGAATGCGATCGCTCTCGGGAGCCGAATCGGGCCCGTCCGCGGAACTGCTAGATACGATGCGGGGCGACCTCGTGACGACGCGCGGAGGGTCAGGTGAGGTCACTTCCATTTCCGTTCCGGCCTCATCCCAGGTCACCTCCCCGAAATACTGCTCGTGGTGATCCGGATACGCAGGATATGCCTCATGGTGATCGGGGGGTGCATTCTGCCCCTGATAATCGGACTGGCCTTGATACTGCTCGGTGTAAACGCTCTGTCCCGGATACTGCTGGGTGTATGTTCCCCAACCGTACTGGTAGTGGTCGGCATAAGGGGATTCGTGTTGATATGTCCCGTACTGCCGGGCCATCGGGTTCGCAGAAGTGGAATAGCTCTCCTGCATCTGATTCAACCCGGAAGGACGAATGTGAACGGGTGTGGGCGGATCATCCTTCTTCCGAAGGGTCCTGATGCTCCAGATCACCACTCCGATAAAGAAAAATCCCGTGAAGATGAAGAAACCAAGGATCGCCATTTCACCGAGGTCCATGTGAATTCATTATCCTTATCAATTAAAAGGTTTTACGTTACAAATATTTCTGGGAATAAGATGGGAGTTTTCGTTACCGCAACGGGATTGGGACCTACGACTGCCGGGAGATCACTATCTCGATCTCCCCGAAGCTTATGTCCGAACCCGAACCGAGTTCCTTCGACGCATTCCCGTTCCTCTTCGCTATCTCTATCTGGCCGGAGGAGGAGCCCGTAAGAAGGAAAGAGCCATGGGGGACCCCACAGTAAGCGTTTCTGAAGGACACATCCCGGATGTGATCACCAGACCTTACCGTCATCCTGTCCACGGGATGATGGCGGAGTGCGCCTTCGAAGACCTCCTTTCCGAGAGATGTAACGATGTTGCCGAACCGGTCCACATGGAGCACCCTGGCCATGATCCGCACTTCTCCGTCACCCTCACACACATCCGAGGCGAATATATCCAGTTCGACCATGGTAGGCAGTGGCGGACCCATGGAGGACGGTGAGGAGCCGTCAAGTATCATTGCGGCTGCGGGTGCGAAAACGTCCCTTCCGTGGAACACGGATGATATGTTCTCAGAGAATATGTCGGGGTGGGTTATCTCGAAGATCTCATTCACGCCGGAGAGCCGGGCCGCCGGGTGCAGCACGCCATTGTCCGGACCTATGAATACGGCGTCCCGCGTGACCACGCATAGGGGCTTGCGGTCCGAACCCACGGTAGGGTCCACGACGCATACGTGTATCGAAGGCCCATCGGTCCGAAACCAGGGACAGGCCGTCCGGAGGACGTAGGCGCCCTCCGGGATACACTGGGGGGTAATATCGTGAGAGATATCGACGATCCTTGCATCGGGTACCACAGAGAGTATCAGCCCCTTCATCTGGGCAACGTAAAGCCCCGGGCCGAAATCGGTGGTGAGGGTTATAAGACCTCCCCCGATCTACTTCACCCCCTTCAGCCTGATAAAGCCGTTGCTCTCCATGTTCAAGAGTAGCATGGACGTCCGTTGTTCCACCGGGGCCACCCCCCTGCCGAAACGTTTTTCAACCATTTCCACCAGCGTACGAACATCCCTCCGTCCGTTCATGATACGCAGTAGATAAGACGCCTGCTCGTCCAGGTGAATGTTGATGAAATCGGATCTTCCCAGCATGCGCATGAAGAACCTCTGATAGGCGTTCGGCTCCTTCCTGAACCTGTTCTTCCTGATGGTGCATTTTCCCGTCGCCGGGGAAACGTACCATCGGCACGTTCGAAAAGGCACCATGGAAAGGAGATTCTCAACGCCTTCATTCATGCCTTCTCGTCCCATGGAACGGTCCCTCGCAGATTCACTTCTCCAATGCCCGCTGCATCATGAATTAGTACCGAAATGCCTGCAGTCTCCCAGATCACTTATCCCTCGCGCCACCTTGAAGAGCTTCGATACGACGAGGGATGCTCCGCGACCTGTTGAATCTCGATCCGCAGCAGTATTATTCTCCCTCGCTCGATGAGAACTCCACCACGTCGTCGGCTCCAAGGGGTTTCCTGACGACGAAGTACCATATGAGAAAGCCAAGGTAAACGAAGACCAGAAAGCCCGGCCAGCCCGCAGGGTCCGTAAATACGCTCGGTTTGAAGTTCGCCAGATAGAATATGGCTATGAACACCCCCGCTATGGCCTCTCCCGCAATAAGACCCGAGCTGACCAGTATACCGTGGGTCTCCGTCCTATCGAGTATCCTGCGGACAATACCTTCCCTATCGTTCTTCGAGATACCCCCAACGCGGTCCACCCTCCTCTTTATCGTCAGTTCGGTGAGGTACTTGATCACGCCTCCCAGCATGATGGGAAGCGTGAGGGTGAAGGGCAGGTAGATACCGATGGCAACTGCCATGACGCTGAGATCGAGGAGGATGAGGACCACCGCGACCCCGACCCCGATGAAGAACATCAGGAAGTTCAGGTCCCACTGGAAGACGCCCCTTGCAATGGTGGCCATGACCGTGGCCTGGGGGGCGGAGAGGCTGGTGCTGCCGATCCCGTAGGCCTTGTCCAGGGTGAAGACGACGAAGGGGACCACGAGGGCTGCTATTCCGACACCCAGGAACCGCGCGATCTGAAGGTTATAGGGGGTGGCTCCAAGGAGCTGCCCGGTCTTCAGCTCCTGCATGGAATCCCCGGCGATGGCGGCACTGACGCATACCACCGCCCCTACGATTATGGTCGCGGTCATTCCCACGTATTTGTCCACGGGCAACAGGAAAAGAACGATAGCTGTAAATAGGAGCGTGGCCACGGTGACGCCGGATATGGGATTGTTCGATGAGCCCACCACCCCTGCCAGGTACCCGGCGATGGCTGTGAACACGAAGGTGGCTGCGAACATCATGATGGTTGCGATCAAGGTGGCCAGTATGTTCTCCGTGGCGATGTAATAGACTATACCTACCACCACAGCTATCACGGCGAAGAACCAGAGTCGGAGATGAAAGTCCCTCTCGGTCCTTATTTCGCCCTCCTGCGTCCCCGAGCTCTTGGTGCTCTGTATCGCCTGACCCACCCCTTTTACGATGGCCTTCCTCATCTTTATCAGCGTCCAGATGCCGCCGGTGACAATGGCTCCCACGCCCACGTATAGCGTGTTCTCGAACCACGTCTGCATGACGGAGCCAAGGGCGCCGCCTTCCCCGTAATAGAGACCGGATGTGGGCCACCCCTTGATGAGGCCGATGATGGGTATCATCAGTATCCAACCTATCACCCCGCCCAGGAACACGAGGCTGGCTATCTTGAGGCCCAGTATGTACCCCACTCCCAGGAGCGCGGGGGAGAGATTGAGGCCGCCGTAGGCCCTCAGCCTGCCACGCCCGAGGACCCCCTCGAGCTTCTCCTTCCACAGGCTCAGGCCGAAGGGAGATCCGAAATACTTGAAGAGTATCCCCAGTCCGAGAGACCCGAAGACTATCTTCATGCCGGAGCCCCCCTTCTCGCAGCTCTTCAGCACCTCCGCCGAGGCCACTCCCTCGGGGAACGGAAGGGCCAGGTCCTTTATGAGAACGTTGCGAAGGGGTATGGTGAACAGAACGCCGAGGAGGCCGCCCATGAGGGCTATCACGATTGTGAGAAGTATGTTCGAACCGCCGGGACCCATGAGGTCCGACCAGCCCGCCCTTCCCTCCGTCATCCTGTTCAGGACCACGAGACCGGGTATGGTGAATATCACGCCTGCCGCGAGGGATTCCCCCGCCACCGCCACGCATTTGGAGAGGTTTATTTCCAGTATGTTGGCCTTCATGGGCTTCAATACGGCCAGTCCCATGACGACTGCCGGGATGGTGGCGGACACGGTCATTCCCGCATACAGACCCAGATAGGCGTTGGCGGCTGCCATCACCAGCGTCAGGAGAGCTCCGACGAGCAGGGCCCGCAAGGTCAATTCCGGTATGACCTGATCGTGCTTGATATGGGGTACGAAATCGTCGCTGACCAGAATGACCCTCCATTAATGTTTCGAATAGTATTCGTGGAAAATCTCGAGGGTGAAATCGTTGCCGTTATCGAGGAACTTAAAAAGTCCTATCCTCGCCGGCTCGTGATCGCCCGCATTGACCGTTATTGTGATGTCCCAATCACCCGTGCCGTTCAGGGAGTCCACAATGGGCGTCGGTACCGTGAGGGTCAATTCCAAAAGACCGTCCATCCCATGCTGATTGGATGCGCTGCCCGAGCCCTTGACGCTCCCGTCGGGGCCGACCGCCGAGAGTGTGAATTCATCGGGATGATTCTCGTGGTTGGGCGAGGGACCTATCCACCCCACGTCCTCCTCGTCGGTCCAGGTGAGGCGAAAGGATATACTGCAGACGTTCAGATCGGTAATATTGTGTGGTATCTTCAATTCCTCCCCCTCGTTGGCATAGTTCTGAACAAGGGTAACCTCCCCCTCCAGCTTGTCGTAGTCCTCCCAATCCATCACCTTCACGCCAACCTCTGCCAACACCTCCATGTCCTCTCCGAAGACCAGCGAGCCGGAGATGGCGATGAGAAATATCACGACACCCAAAACAAGTACCTTTCCATCAGTGAATATCATGTTATTCACCACCTCGCGCTCTAAGCAACTCTATTCATTTATATTTTTTCCAACGTGTCACTATAGAAATAAATTTTAATAAATTTTATATAATGTATTTCAATTTTCCTAAAAGCGGTCCAGTATTGGCCACAAAATGAAGAAGACAGACTCCCTTCGCCATTGGCCCGTGACAGGAAACGGTTTTTCCATGATCAAATGTCCCGTCTGCAATGCCCAGAACAGTGACGATTATATTCGTTGTCAAAGCTGCAACAAGGAGACGAACCCAAGAAGAAGGAGTGCTGCTGGGGGAGGCGCACAGGTGGTTACGGATGAGGGCAGGAAGAAAGCGGAGGCGCTGAAGAATCAAGGCAACGAGGCTTTCACGAAGAGGGATTTCTCCACGGCCGTCCAGTTCTACATGAAGGCGCTTCAGAACAATCCCGCTCATGACGGGGCCTGGAACAACATGGGCCTTGCCTACCGAAGTATGAACGACCTCAAATCCGCCACCAAATGTTTCTCGAAGGCCATCGAGATCAATCCGAACAACGGGTCCGCCCTGGCGAACAGGGAAGCCTGCGTATACGAGATGAACCGGTCAGTTCTCGGTCTGGCCCCGAAGAAGGAAGAACCGGTGGGCCTACCTGCCACTGCCGCTCCTGCCGCGCCGGTCAAGAAGGAAGAGGAATCTACGGCCCAGGAATCCTCCACGGGTGCCGGTCCGGCTGAAGCGGCGACCGGGGCGGCAAGTACTGAATCAAAGGAGGAGGAACAGAAGGAGGTAAAGGAGACCGAGACTCCCGAACCTGTGGCCGAGCACCCCTTTCAACAGGCAGCCGCAGCACCTTCCGAACCTGTTGTGAAGGAACCAAAGACAGTACCCCGGGAAACGGAACCACCCGCACCGCAACCCGAATCCTTAGCTAGTAGCACAGCCCCGCCGGCCCCCCTGGCCGGAACCACGAGACAGATCCAGCCCGGGGAAAATATACCTCCCAGCACGACGGTCAAACCGTCACGGGCCGAGACACCGGAAGAACCGCCCGATGAGGAGCCGCCACCGAGGACTGACTCGGGTGAGGAACAATACTACGTGGAACGCAGGTTGGGACCTCTTGGACTGCGCTCGACGATGATAATCAAGACCGCCGCCGAGATGGAATTCCTCAAGGAGTACAAGGAACAGAGGCGGAGAAAGAGCTGGCCTCCGAGCGTGCATATGAAATCCTCCTACTACGAGCAGGGAGGGGAGGAGGAGGGGGAGGATCATGATCCCACCGAGTTCGGCGATGCATACACGGATCGCTTCCGCGTCGAGGCCAGGAAGAGGAGGAATAAGAGGGCGACGTCCGTTTGCGAGTACTGCAGGAACATTATCAATACGGACAACAGGAGCATTCGATGCATGGATTGCGGAGAGTTCTTCTGCGCGACATGCGAGGGGGATTTTCGCGGCCTGAGAAGGGAAGGAGACAGCCCCCTGTGCGCAAATTGTTATCTCAAGTTCATCAAGGAGAAAGAACGTGAGAGAATCGCCCAGGAGAGAGCCGACGGAAAGAGAAAAAAGCTGGAAAAGAAGTTGAAGAGGAAGAAGAGCAGGAAGCTGGAGGAGGAACTGGAGAAGAGGAAAAGACAGGTGATTTCCGACGTATCCTCCGAGGAGGAATTGATCGAGAAGAGATCGAAGAGCGGGAAGGATGAGGCCGGAGAAAGCAAAACGGAGAGGCAGGGGATGCCCGGCGATGAGGTGGGCGATGATCTTATGGGCCAGGTACACTCGAGGAAGAAGGATTGGTTGAAGAAGGCAGTGGACAAGGAGGTGGAGGATATCCCCATGGTGGAGGTGGAGGTTCTCGCCGGGGATACCGAGGACATGGATGATCTAGTGGAGGTCACCGGGGTAATGCTGCTGGCCGAGGATGAGGACCTTCCCGAGGCCGAGATCGAGGTTGGCGAAGATGCGGAGCCGGAGACCGTGGAAGCCCCTGGAACCGAGGAAGATAAGGAGGTTGAGATACCGGAGGTCGATGAAGAGGAGGAGGTAGAGGATGGGGAGGATGGGGATATCTTCGAGAGGTTGGCAAAGAAGTTCGAGGACGGGCTCATCGACGAGGGAGAATACGAAAGACTCATCGAGAGAGCTCTCGAGGGGGATACGGACATACTGTGATTCCTTGAATCTCTCATGGCAGAAAGTTTTAATAAGCCCTTATTTCATTCAGGTGCCGCTGTCACGGCCCTTTTTATCGGAAAGGAGATACAATTCAATTGTTTAATGAGCACGGATAATGATTGACGTTTTTTTATGCGGGATATTACCGAGAGGACCAGATACAATGCAGGAAATGATAGAGGAGCTCAAGGAGAAGCGCAAGGAGCTGTCCATCAAGGCGGAGGTTCACCGCAGGAAGAGGGACAAACTGAACCAGAAGACGAGGGAGACGGCGGACGAGAGGGACAAGCTCAATAAACAGGTCAGGGATAACCTCGCGCGCACCCGGGAGCTAAGGGAGTTGAGGAACTCAACCAACGAGAAGGTCAAGGAGTCCAAGCGGGAGAGGGATGTTAACAACAAGAAATACAGGAAGCTCCAGAAGCAGATATCCGCGACCCAGAAGGAGATGGAACCCCAGAAGGGGCAGTCCTTCAGGCGGATGAAGAAGGAGTTAAAGAGGTTGGAGCATCAGCAGCAGACCCAGGTTCTCAAGCCCGACGATGAGAGGGATCTCATAGACCGTATCAAGACGGTGGCGGATACCATCAGGGAGAGGGAGGACGAGTTCGAGAAGGACGAGAAGACCCGGGAGCTTATAATCGAGTGCAGGGAATCCCGAAGGATCGCCGAAGAGGAGCACAAGAACGTCGAGAAGTACGCCAGTGAGGCCCAGAAGAACCATGAGGAGATGATCCAGCTCTACGAGGTGACGAAGAAACTGCAGAAGGAGGCGGACAGGAAGCAGAAGGAATTCGTCAAGAACAAGATGGCCGCCGACGAGGAGCACAGGGGACATACGCAGTACATGGAGCTCATAAGGGATCTCGACAAGATAATCGCCAACCTGGTCCGAAGGCGGAAGAAGGTCACAAAGAAGGTGCACGAGGACAAGATGAAGAAGGACGCCGAGGACCTGTTCCAGCAGTTCAAGAAGGGTGGAAAGCTCTCCACCGAGGACCTGTTACAATTCCAGAAGATAGGTAATATGTGATTCGGTGGAATCGACCATCCGTGATGATCATTCTTTTTCGTTCTCAAGATCGTTTCCGGGGCGTATACGACGCACCGCCCCGGAAAGCACGCCCATTAGCGTATGGAACTCCCATTTCGTCGGGAGTGAGCGCCCCACCATCCTTCTGAACAGAATCTCGGTATTATCCCTCCTGTGGGGGGGATAGTTCAGGGCGTCCATGAGGTCGGTGAACGTCTCCACGAGCTTCTCCCTCTCGAGAGCGCTGCTGTCCCGCAGGCCCTTTATGAAGCGTCCCGGATCGACTTCCCTTCGGTGGAACTCCCAGAGGACCACGCATACCGAATGGGAGAGATTCATCACCGGGTACTGTCGGTTCGTGGGCAGCGAGAGCAGCATATCCATTTTCATCAGTTCCTCGTCGAGAAGGCCCGTGTCCTCCCTTCCGAAGACCAGACCCAATCTCGCCTCCCTGCCTTCCAGTCTCTCGAACAGCTGCGAGGGGGTCTGGGGATTTCGAATGTGCCCCGTCTGCCGCTTATTGACGATGCCCGTGGTCCCAACGTTCAGATCGGAGAGAGCGAGCGCTTCCTCGAGGGATCCCGTCGATACGGCATCATCGAGTATGTAGTTCGCATGCTTGGCCCTGTTCCTGGCCTCCTGGTCCACGGTCACCGGGTTCACCAGCACGAGCTTCTCGAATCCGAAGTTGGACATGCATCTGGCGACGGCACCTATGTTGCCAGGATACTTCGGACGGACCAGTATCACCGTTATCGAACTCATGAGAGTATCCCCCGGACTGCCCCTGCCACCCCATCGGAAAATCTGAAGGAAAGTATTATAGTTATTCCATAAATATCCCCGGCCGGATGAAAATGGTCCTTGATGTCGGCAACGTATTACCAAAAAAGTGGTAATTACCAAAAAAAGATAAATGATGCGGACATTCCGACCATTCAAATACATCGAGGGGCTGTGACCGTTGTCTATATCTGTCGAAGTGGATCAATTGGGTAATGAAACCGATGATGAAAGTGAATATTGGACGGATAGTGAGCTGTCCGGTGCAATGAGAGAAGCACTGGACGGCCTCAGAAAGGGTAAGTTCGTACTCGTGTACGATCGCGACGGGAGGGAGGAGGAGACCGACTTCGTTATCCCCTCCCAGTTCGTGAGAGGCGGCGATATCAGTCGGATGAGAAGGGACGGGGGCGGACTGATATGCACCACGGTGACCCGTGAGACAGCGGAAAGATTTGGCATGCCCTATCTCAGCGAGCTTTTCTCATCCATGTCGGACAGGTTTCCACTGCTCGGGCACATGGTCCCCAACGATATTCCCTATGACGAGATATCATCGTTCAGCGTCACCATCAATCACCGGGAGACATATACGGGAATAACGGACAGGGACAGGGCCCTGACGGTCTCCAGGTTCGCCCGTCTCATTGATGAAACGGAGAACGTGACCCCGGATGAGGCCGCCGCTGCCATGGGAAGGGAGTTCCGCGCCCCGGGCCACATACATCTCCTGAACTGCACCGGAACCCTTCTGAAAACACGCCAGGGACATACCGAGCTTTCCACGGCACTGGTCATCATGGCGGGCCTCATTCCGTCCGCCACAATCTGCGAGATGATGGGAGACGGCGGAGGCGCCCGCTCCAAGGAGGAGGCGAGGGAATACGCCGGGGAGAACGGCTTCGTCTGGCTGGAGGGAAAGGAAGTGATCGACGCCTGGAGGCGGTATTGCGGGTATGAAAGGGGACCCGGATAGGTCTCCCGAACCCTGTCCGATCCACGAGGGAACCCATATGGTAGACGTAATGGCATCAGGGGTTTTCGACATCGTCCACATGGGACATATCTATTATCTAAGGGCAGCCAGGGAGCTCGGGGACCGACTGGTGGTGGTGGTGGCATGCGACGAGACGGCCAAGAGGATGAAGCATCCCCCCGTGATGCCTGCGGAAATGCGGCTGGCCCTCATAAGGGAGCTTCGTGTGGTGGACGAGGCGGTCCTGGGAGGAAGCGGAGATCCCTACGATACGGTGAAGAGATTGAAGCCTGACATCATCGCCCTGGGATACGACCAGGTCCACCGGGAGGAGGAGATAGGCAGGGAGCTCGAAAAGAGGGGGCTCGGATGCAGGGTGGTGAGGCTGGAGAAATTCGCCTCGGACCTGGAAAGCACGCAGAGGATAATACGAAAGATCATAGACTGGGCCCTTTTCAACGAGAAGATGAAGAGCATCGAGGGCGGGTGAGACGGTGGTGAGGAGAATAGGTATAGTGGATACGACATTCGCCCGGGTGGACATGGCAGGGAGCGCCGTGGAGCGGCTGAGGTCCATGGGGACGGGCTTCCGGATAATAAGACGGACGGTCCCAGGTATCAAGGACCTTCCGGTGGAGTGCAAGATACTCATCGAGGAGGAGGGCTGCGAGCTGGTAATGGCGCTGGGAATGCCCGGGGGACAGGAGATCGACAGGATGTGCGCCCACGAAGCGTCCACCGGCATCATCCGGGCCCAGCTCATGACGAACACGCACATCATCGAGGTGTTCGTCCACGAGGACGAGGCCGACAGCGAGAAGGAGCTCTCGGAACTGGCCAGGAGTAGGGCGGCGGAACATGCGGAGAACGCCTACTGGCTTCTCTTCGATCGCGGGAGGCTGGAGAAACGGGCCGGCACTGGCCGCAGGCAGGGCTACGTCAGCGTGGGAAGGATAGGCGGAGGGGGACACGCGGGCAGGGGACATTGATCCTCGATACAGAAAAAGGAGAGAGTCGATAACGCTATAGTCCAATTCAATAGAACAAGGAGGACAGAACATGAAGATAGGTATAGTGGCTGCGGAGTTCCACTTCGATATCACGTCCATGATGATCGAGCGGGCGAAGGCCCACGCCGAGTTCCTTGGGGCCGAGGTCACCCACGTGGTGACGGTCCCCGGCACGTACGACATACCCTTTGTCGTTAAGAAGCTTCTCTTGAGGGACGACGTGGACGGGGTGGCCGCCCTTGGAGCGGTCCTGGAGGGGGAGACCGAGCATGACGAGGTGGTCATGGGACATGCATCGAGAAAGCTCATCGATCTTTCCCTGGAGACGGACAAGCCGGTGGGGCTCGGGATAACGGGTCCGGGAATGTCGAGGCTCCAGGCAGAGGAGCGGATAGACCGCGCGAAATCGGCCGTGGAGGCCATCGTCAAGCTCTACAAGAAGTGCCGGGAACTGTGAGGGAGTAAACCTAAAAATACGATAATATCTTTAGATGGGTTCTCTTAAGTCAAGCGAGCTCGATAGCCGGGGGGAGGCAAGGGGTGGTGTAGGCGCATGTCCGCAGGGTTACCCGTAGGCATACCTGCCGAGGGTGCCCATTTCATTCCGCCCAATCAGAGATTGTGCTGCACCCTCGAAAGCTTGGTAGCTTTCTACGGGTACAGTTGCATCTACTCGATGCAACGGAACGAAGTGGGTACGTCCCTGCGGGCGCACGTTTCACTACGCAGACCCTTCGGCTCTGCTGCGCCTTCACCAAGTGTGCTTACAGGCGCAGTTGTATCTTCGATGCAACGGAATGAAATGGGCGCGAGCTCGCACCGTACAAAATATAAACGTTAATAGAGTAGTCCACAACGAGGGCGGAAGCCCTCGTGGTCAGCGCTGAGCGCTGGCCATGAAACGGGAAGTTCGGAAGGATCTGCGTGTGTAACGCATGAGCTTCGGGTTACGAGAATCGAGAGTTAACGCACGATGCTCGTATACGATTCAACTCTCGAATTTGGGGACGGTTTGGGTGTGTAACCCTCGAAGTTCGGAATTGGGATAGGGTTGTGATGAAAGGGATGGTAGTCAAGGGGTGAGAGTGTCCGGGCAGGGATGCTGTACCGTGTGGTGAGGGGGGGCCAGAGGGGACATTTGTCGGAGGGTGAGATATGTTGTGGCGTGGGGTTTGTGTGGGTGTATCGGTGAGGTTTGAGCGGATATTTGGGAAGAGAAATTGGGGGAGTTACGAGAACCGTGAGA
>CAYRFL010000015.1:0-56091 GCA_964423515.1 uncultured archaeon | reverse complement strand
GGAGCTACTGCGGGCCATCTCCATGAGGCGTCCGGTGTCACCGGAGAACAGGAGCCCGACGGGTGCCACTCTCATGGATGAGCCATTCCCGTATGATCCTTCCGGAAATACCATTTCACCGGCCCGATCCCAGGGAGTACCCTTTCTAATAAAGAGCAAGGTCTGAACGGTGACCGGGCCGTAGCCCCTGGTGATATCGAAGTTCCGGATGAACCTCCAGGCCATGTGATGGCCGTTGAACTCGGGATGTTCGATAAGGGATTCCGCCACACCTATCATCATCTGCGTATCGTCGGTGTACGTCCCAATCCCGAGGCGGGAATCCAGAAGATCGTTCACGAGGCCGAAGCTGCCACGTATACGGTCCATGCTGAAGCCTTCCACCGGCATTCCCAGAGAATCCCCAACGTGGGTTCCGAGAAGAGAACCGACGAATCTGTCGCGAAGCTCTTCGATGCTCACGGTCATGAAAGTACCTCATCGGTCCAGACGATTATTGGCTCCGGTAAGAGAAAACCTCTGTCCATCTCAATGGAGGAACACCCTCCTTATCCTTTCTGTTCTATGAGCATTTCTTGCATGCCAGGGCGTCGAAATCGAAGCATTTGTCGCATACCCAGTTATCGCAGGCAGGACAGTAATGAAGATGATCGAAGACCTTGGAATCTCGCAGCTGAGAGAGCATCCTGTCCCGCTCTTCCGTTGTCAGCAGAAAACCTTCCTTGGGTATCCTCTCCAGCGGTGACTGGGTGAAGTCGGAATACAACTTTTTTATCCCCTTGACACCCATCTCCGTGTTCAAGGTGGCTATGCCGACCCCCGCCATTGCACCTCCGATGGCGAAATGAAGCCATTTCGTCCACTTTCTATCCTTAACCAGTCCGGTATGAGCACCGCATTTGTAACATCCGTAATGCATGAGTATGGAGAGCTTCTTCTTCTCCAGGTTCAGGGGATAGGGCAGCTCCTTGAGAATAGAGTTGAAGTGCTTCTCCATGCTTTTGGACATCTCCTCTGTGAGCCCCTTGAGCTCCAGCTGGCCCTTACGGAGGACCTTGGCCCTGTGCTGGTTCCGCTTGTCGAGCCACTCGGCCTCCTTGTGCATCGTATCCTGCACCGTGTCCTGAACGGACTCCTGCACCGCGCTTCCCACGGATTGGCCTATCTTGTCACCCAGCGCGTCCAGGTCGTCGTTGACGTGTATGTCGGCGCCGATGTTCGACCTCTGTACCACGCTGTCGTGTATGGCGACCTTGGAGGCTCCCTCGCGAATGTAATCACCGTGAATATGCTGCTCCACTACGCTCTTGGATTTCTTCTTGACCTCGACGTGGAACTTCAGGGAACCGAGCATTATGTCGTAGCTCCTCTTAATGGGTACTGGCTCGGATGGGAAGATGTCATGCCTTTTCTTTGGTTGCCATCCCCGAAGAGGTATCTTCTGCCCCTCGCTCATTATATATGTGCCATTCTTGCTTCCCATATCCTGAATGTAGAGCTGGCCGCCGTCCCAGAATATACGGGCATGTCCCTTTCCCCCCGATACGCTGCTGTCGAAGATCCCCATATCGTAGGTGTTGATATCCTTCTCGCATACCACGGAGAAGGTCTCCGATGAGCGCTTGAGCACGAGCTCTTCGTCGATCTTGACGACGATGGGTGCCTTTCCCGGCTGTGAAAAGATGAGTTTGGCCTTGTGTTCTCTCATATGGGTTCCCCCGTTGATGGAGTACTGAATGAACTTGCTTCAATAATACCTTTTCTGTTCCTTTCCCAATGTCCATTTGGAAAGCTCGAGACAGAAACCCCAGCAATGGTGCTGGGTTGGCCGGATCATACATCGATGACGAAGAGTTCCTGCTGGAGTTCGCGGGCGAGGTCGTCGTGCTCATCGTCGGTGATACCCATATGCTCCCGCAGCTCCGCGAGCATATCTTCCTCATCCTCGGATATCCTGCCATCCTTCAATGCTCGCTCAAGGGAACGCCTGTACCGCTTTATGTTGGTCTGCTTCCGCTTTTCCATGCTTCTGAGCTCGTGCAGCAGTACGTCACCCTTCCATCTATCCTCCTTCTTCTTCTCGAGACATTTCATTACGATGTTGTCCAGTTCGGGAGGTATATCCGGATTCAGTGAGCTGGGCGGCTCTGGATCCTCGCTGGTGATATTGGCCATTATCATTACAGGGTCCTCGTCGAAGAAAGGATTTTCACCGGTCAGCATCTCGTAGAAAAGTATTCCCAGCTGGAACATGTCGGTGCTCCAGTCGATCTCCCCGTATTTCTTTTTACTGAACTGCTCCGGTGCGGCATAAGCGAAGGTCCCCTTGGTTCCGATGCTCTTCGAGACGCTCTCCGAGGCCATGAACTTACCT
Organism: uncultured archaeon; assembly: GCA_964423515.1. GTDB lineage: Archaea > Thermoplasmatota > Penumbrarchaeia > JASLWR01 > JASLWR01 > CAYRFL01. The sequence continues at coordinate 53,717 of CAYRFL010000015.1, read as the reverse complement.
ATGCCCCAGTCGCTTATCTTTGGTACTCCGTCGGACGTGAACAGGATGTTCTCAGGCTTGATGTCGCGATGCACCGATGCCATCCTGTGCGCGTAGGATATGCCGTCCACTATCTGTATTATGAGCGATTTTGCCTCCTCGAGACTCATTTTGCGCATCTTCAGCAGCCCCGCTAGGTTTCCGCCTTCCATCAACTCTATTGCCATGTAGGGTATGGGCCGAATGTCGCTGTCGTAGAAATCCACGATATTCTTATGCCTCAATTTCTTCCAGATGTCCGCCTCCGCCTGGAATTTGTTCAGAATGGAGGAATCGACTGTCTCGTCGAGGAACTTGGGCATCTTGATCGCCACGCCAATGCCATCCTTGTTGATTGCCTTGTATACCGTTGCGAACCCGCCGGCGCCCAGCTTGTCCGTAATGATGTATCCGGGGATCATGCCCTTGAGGCTGTCGGGAGCTTTCTGCAGCTCCAGATTCGGAAGATGCTCCATGATCCCTTCACGTGCTTTTTCCTGGGTGGTAATGGTATCCACGCCGGAATCCACATCCACATCCACATCCTCCTCCTCGGCGCCTGCATCCCACTCCTCTTGGCCTTCCTCGTCCCCGCCTTCCATTTCCATATCCCATACGTCTTCCTCGTCCCCTTCCTCGTCCCCTTCCTCGTCCCCTTCCTCGTCCCCTTCCTCGTCTTCCTCCTCGGTTCCAGTATCCCATTCCTCTTCATCCTCGCCTACATCTTCCTCCAGTGCAGCCCCTTCCTCGCCCGCGCCATCTTCCGGACCGCTCCGTTCCTCCGCCTCATCGATGTCTTCATCATGCTCGATCTCATCTTCAGAGTCTGTTTGTTCCGGTATCCTCTCGGGATCGAGCCCGGTATCCACCACCTCCTCTTCCATATCGTCCTCTTCGGTGCCCTGGAAATCGGAGGCATGTGCACCACAAGTGCAACAACGGCTCCAATGGCTCCGAATATGATGATCCTTGTATATCCTTCATCATCGACGTCGGCCTGTTTATCGACGGATACCTCTATGTCCTCGAACTCTATCTTCGGATTCCCGTTGCTGTCGTCGCCCTTGTAGGTGACCTTCAGATCGTTAACGCCGTCCCCGTCAATATCCACCAAGACCTCCTCGTTCTGGTCTAATAACACGTTCGACGCAATGCCAATATCGGCCGTGACGGTCCCGTTCGACACCTGTTTTACCTCCACTTCAACCTCCTCGTCGCCCACGTATACGGTCCGATCCACGTTCTCGATGAAGGTCTCCTCGGTCTTCCCGGTGGGCTTCTCGGGAGGTGTCTGGTTGATATCGTGAAGTTCGTCGTACTCCTCCTCCGACAGGGGCGAGGTGATGCCGTCCTTGTCGCCGGCGGGCCACCAGGCAGAGCTCGTGGGGGTCGCTCCGTCGATCTCTATCCTTCCATCCAGTATCGTATAGCTATCTCCCCCCAAGATCTTCGACAGTACCCAATCGAATATGCCAAAGGGAACGGCCCCCCCGAAGCGGGCGTTGCCGCTCACATCTGTGATCGCCGTGTACGTGGCTCTAGTGCCCTTCTCCAGGGTTAACCTGGCGTCTACTATGGGTTCTCCGTCCTGCCAATGGAAGGGGCCCAGCAGAAGGCCCTGAATATCCGGTTTGACGACGGTAATGACCACCGTATCGTTCGCGTGGTTCCCCGCCGTATCCGTGACGGTAAGGGTTACGTTGAACATTCCGGGGATCCGGAAGGTGAATCTGAACGTCCTGCCGTAACGCAAATGTTCCTTTCCATCCACCGTGAGGGCCCAGGTGTAATTTTCGGCAGCCACGTTATCCGTGGCATTCCCCGTGAGCGTGACCTCGACGTCCGTAAATACCTCCACATCCCCGCCGGCATCGGGCGAGGGCGGAGTGATGTCCAGAACCGTGACCGTAAAGGTATTCTCTGCGTGGTTCCCGCCAGCATCGGTAACGTTGAGGCTCACATTGTATATTCCCACGGAATGGAACGTGAATTTCGGGTTCTCTCCGTACAGGGTATGGTCCTTCGATCCATATTCGAAATTCCAGGTATAGTTAACGATTCCGATATTGTCGATGGACATACTTCCGTTGAATGCTGCGGCCTGGTGCTGGTCGATGGTCATGTTCTCCGCATTGCAGACAGGGAGATCGTTGTCCGATATCCCGACGGTGGTGACCTCCCCGGTATAGAGATTTCCCACCTCGTCCATAATGAATATCCTGTAGGTAAGCGGGGTTATGGCGTTCTCAAGATCGATGACTCCTGCCCAGTATCCTTTTCCCTCCGTCAGGGTCGAATTACCCTGGGCACTGCCGTGCGACCAATTGACCTTTATTGAGACTATCCCGATATTGTCCGAACCCGTGACGTTGAAACGGTACGTATCGCCGGTGGTGCCACTGCTAGGGCTGTGGTCGCCATGGAAAGTGGGAGCGTCGTTGTCTGTAACCTCTATCGTTTCCGTGGCATTGCGGATGTAGTTGCCGGAGGTGTCCTTAACCTCCACGCGGTAACTCAGACTGCCCACGCTGTGGTCCAGGACCACGGTCAGGCTCCACGTGCCGTCGCCGTCGTCGGTCATTGACACATTGCCGCCGAGGCCGCCGTGAGACCATGCCACCGTCACGTTCGCAACGTCGATGTTATCAGATGCGGCTATATCGAATGTATATTGATCACCCGTCGTGCCGGTCCCGGGACTGTTATCGCGGATCAGAGACGGGTTAACGTTATCTGTTATATGGACCGCCGTTACGTTTCTTACGTGATTGCCCGATGTGTCGTTCACCTGGATCGAATAGGAAAGGTCTCCGAGGCTGTGATCGAGGGTGATATTGAGGCTCCACGTTCCGTCTCCGTCGTTGATCATGGCAACGTTGCCGCCGAGATCGCCGTGGGACCAGGTGACGTTCACGCTGTCAACTGCTATGTTGTCCGATACGGTTATGTCGAAGGTATACTGGTCTCCGGTCGTTCCGCTTATCGGACTTTTATCTAGAATTAGTGCGGGATCGTCATTGTCCGTAACGACCACTGTTTCCGTGGCGTTGTTGACCTCGTTGTTCGACGTATCGTTGAACCAGATGTAATATGTCAGATTGCCCAGATCGTCGTCGAGCACGATAGTGAAGCTCCAGGTCCCGTCGCCGTCGTCGGTCATGGATTCGTTATCACCGAGAGCGCCGTGCGCCCAATTGACGTAAACACGGTCAATTCCTATGTTATCCGATACCGTGACGTCGAAGACGAAGTTGTCACCGGTGGTGCCTGCGTTCGCGCTGTCGTCGGAATCCCATAATGGATCGTCGTTATCCATGACACTGACGGTCTCCGTTGCATTTCTCACGTAATTTCCGGATGTATCATTCACCTGGATCGAGTACGTCAGATCGCTCAGACCATGATCGAGGGTTATAGTCACACTCCATGTACCGTCACCGTCGTCGACCATTGCCGTTTTACCACCCAGATTACCATGGGACCACGTGACGTTAACGCTGGCAACCCCAATGTTGTCCGATACCGTGATGTCAAATACGAAGTTGTCCCCTGTTGTGCCTGCGTTCGGGCTGTCGTCCTCATTGAGGATCGGCACATCGTTGTCCGTCACCGTGACGTTCACCGTCGCATTGTACTGAGATGAACCGGACACGTCACCTACCTGGATGGTATATGTCATATCGGTCAGGTTGTCATCGAGCGTGATGTTGAGGCTCCACGTTCCGTCCCCGTCATCGTTCATTGCATCGTTTCCACTCAGGTTTCCGTGGGTCCATTCAACCTGAACACTGTACACTCCTATGTTGTCGAATGGGATAATATCGAAGCTATACATATCACCCGTATTGGCTGTTTTCGCGCTGTTGTCATTGGCGACGTAGGGGAAGTCGTTATCGATGAGGCTGACTGATACGATATCGCTGCGGAAATAGACGCCGGAGGTGTCGTTTAATTGGATCGAGTACGTCATGTCGTTGAGATTGTGATCCAAAGTGATCGCTATACTCCAAGTACCATCCCCGTCATCGGTCATTGCCGCGTTGCCGCCGAGGTTTCCATGTGACCACGTAACGTTCACACTCTGAACACCAATATTATCAGATACGGTGACGTCGAACATGAAATTATCTCCCGTAGTCCCTGTATTGGGGCTGTCGTCGGAATCCAGGGACGGGTTGTCGTTGTCGGTGACACTGACGGTCTGATCGGCTTGCCTTACATAATTAGCCGACGTGTCGTTCACCTGTATGCTGTAGCTCAGATCGCCAAGGCTGTCATCGAGGGTGATATTTAGGCTCCAGGTGCCATCCCCATCGTCGTACATGGGGCGTTTTCCGCCGAGGTTCCCGTGGGACCACGTGACGTTAACGCCGTCTACTGCGATATTATCTGATACGGTAACGTCGAAGACGAAGCTATCCCCAGTCGTCCCGGCATTGGGGCTGTCGTCGGAAATCAATATTGGGTAGTCATTGTCGGTTACCTGAACGGCCTGTTCGGCTTGCCTGACGTAATTCCCTGACGTGTCGTTTACCTGTATGCTGTAGCTCAGATCGCCAAGGCTGTTATCGAGGGTGATAGTAAAACTCCAGGTGCCGTCTCCGTCATCGTTCATGACCTCATTACCACCGAGATCGCCGTGGGACCACGTGACGTTAACGCTGTCAACTCCGATATTGTCCGAGATAGTCACATCGAACACGTAGTTATCTCCTGTTGTCCCGGAGGCGGGGCTGTTGTCGGCATCGAGAGTCGGATCATCATTGTCGGTTACCTGAACGGTCTGTTCGGCCTGCCTAACGTAATTTGCTGAACTGTCATTCACCTGTACGCGGTAGCTCAGATCGCCAAGGCCATTATCGAGGGTGATGGTAAGGCTCCACGTACCGTCCCCATCGTCGTTCATGGGGGCATTTCCACCGAGGTTTCCGTGGGACCACGTGACGTTCACACTCTGAACATCAATATTATCAGATACCGTGACATCGAAGACGAAGTTATCTCCTGTCGTTCCAGCATTGGGACTGTCGTCGGAATCCAGGGCCGGATTGTCATTGTCGGTGACGCTGATGGTCTGCTCAGATTGACGGTAGGAATTGCCCGTCGTATCGTTCACCTGTACGGAGTACTTGAGATCGTCCAGGCTGTGATCTAACGTGAGATTAAAACTCCACGTTCCGTCACCGTCGTCGTTCATTGCGACATTGCCACCAAGGTTGCCGTGTGACCACGTAACGTTGACACTGTCAACGGCTTTATTGTCCGACGCGGATATGTCGAAAATAAATGAATCCCCTGTTGTACCCGATTCCGGGCTGTCATCGGAATCGAGAGTGGGATCCTCGTTGTCAATGACCGCGTATTTGAGATCGTCCCTCGAATCGTCATAATAACCGATGTGAGGAGCATCGCCGGAATCCAGGGCGATGGAAGTGTATTTTCCAACGTCCCCTTCTCCGTCAACTGTCGTATTATGCCAGTTGTTCCCGTCATAGTATGAGTATTTCAAGCCTTCGTAAGGAGCATCCCCCTTGTAATAGCTGATGTGCGGATGATCATCGGTATCGATGGAGATCGAGGGGTAATCCCCAACGTCTCCCTGCGAGTCGATAGTATCGTTGTGCCACTGGTTTCCGTCGTGGTATGCGTATTTCAGATCGTCATTCGTATTGTCACGATAACCGATGTGGGGGTGATCGCCGGAATCGAGGGCGATGGAGGTGTAGCTGTTTCCCACGTCCCCGCTCCAGTCAATGGTTTCGATCTGCCACTGGTTTCCGTCATAGAATGCATATTTCAGATCGTCCCCCGTGGCGTTATAATAACTGATGTGAGACCTATTAGTGCTGTCAAGGGCAATGGAGGTGAAATACCCCACGTCAAAAAACGAGTCGACGGTTTCGATGGTCCAGTTATTTCCGTTATAGCTGGCATATTTCAGATCATCATTAGAGTCGCAAAAATAACTGATATGCGGGTAATCAGCCGGATCGAGAGCGATGGATGTGTACATGCCAACGGTCCCATTCGAATCGACAGTCTCGATATTCCAGTCGTTCCCGTCATAGTAAGCATGTTTCAGATCGCCCCCCGTATCATTGAAATAACTGATATGCGGGTGATCGTCCGAATCCAGAGCGATGGAAGTGTACATGCCTACGACCCCGAACGAATCCACTGCTTCGATTGTCCAGTTGTATCCGTTATAGCATGCATATTTCAGATCCTCCGATGTTTCATCATAATAACTTATATGCACTCGATCGTCGGAATCAATGGCGATGGAAGTATATTTCCCAACGAATCCTTGCCAGTCCACTGCCTCATCATGCCACCAGTATCCGTCATGACGGGCGTACTTCAGATCTAAATTCGTTCCATCATAATAGCAGATATGCAGATGGTCACCCGAATCGATGGCAAGTGAGGAATATTTACCGGCGAGTCCCTCCGAGTCCACGGTCTCGTTGCGCCACTGTTCCCCGTCGTAGCGGGCCAATTTCAGATCATCTTTTGCGTCATCGAAATAACTGATGAAAACATTGTCACCCGAGTCGATGGCGATGGATGTGGGCCCGTTGATTATTCCACGCGCCACCGGAGTAGCTGTGTTCCACACGCTTCCATCGAAATATGCGTACTTAAGATCGGTATTTGACGCATTGCAATAACTGATATGCGGATTGTCGTCGGGACCTATCACGATGGAGGTGTATATTCCCAGGGCCCCAAACGAATCAACGGTTTCGATGATCCAATAGCTCCCGTTATTGTATGCATATTTCAGATCGTCACCCGTATCATTGAAATAACTGATATGTGGATGATCGGATGAATCGATGCCGATGGATGTATGTTTTCCGACGATCCCGAACGAATCGACGGTTTCGATCATCCATGAGTTTCCGTTATAGTATGCATATTTCAGATCGTCACCCGTATCATTGAAATAACTGATATGCGGGTGATCGTCCGAATCCAGAGCGATAGATGTGTATTTTCCAACGGTACCGAACGAATCAACGGTTTCGATATTCCATTGGGTTCCGTCGTGGTATGCGTATTTCAGATCCCCACCCGTCTCGTTGAAATAACTGATATGTGGATGATCGTCGGAATCGAGAGCGAGAGAGGTGTTCTTCCCAACGATCCCAAACGAATCCACGGTTTCGATCGTCCAGTTGTTTCCGTTATGGTATGCATATCTCAGATCGTCACCCGTATCATAAAAATAACTGACGTGCAGGTGATCGTCCGAGTCGATGGCGATGGAAGGATATCTTCCGACGTCTCCCACAGAGTCCACGGTCCGGATCTCCCAGTTATTATCCCGCGTTTTTGCGGAAGAGCTGTCAACACCGTCGTATAGCACTGCGTCAATATCCGTACTGGAGGTACGTCCACGATCCGACAGGAACAGGTCCTCTCCGGAGTAAAGCATTATCATCAATACCAGGATCGTTGCCGCCATTATTAGTCTCTTCATCTATCTCACGCTCCTTTTTCGGAAAAAAAAGATGGACAGAATAAGAAAACCCACAATTACAAAAAGTTACCGATTATAATTAGTCGATATATCAATAACAATTGCGACGAGGGCTCCGGAGAATAGGTATTCCCTGAAACATGATAACCGATAGTACCGGTCCTACCCCATTATCTCCCCGTAAAGGCCCTCGTGCTCGGCGTCGGTGATGTTCATGTGCTCCCTCAGCTCGGATAGCATCGCTTCCTCGTCGGAGGAGATCTTGCCGTCGCTCAGAGCTCGTGAAAGGGATTTCCTGTACTTCTTCAGATTGGCCTGTTTCCGTTTCTCGACGTCCCGTAACTTGCTGTAAAGTACGTCGGTGCTCCTCCACCTGTCCTCCTTTTGCTTCTCGAGACACTTCATTACTATCTCGTCGATCTCGGGCGGGATATCGGGATTCGAGGAGCTCGGAGGTGGAGGATTGATGGTCAGTATGCGGCCCATCACCGCTGCCAGCTCGTCGGCCTTGAACGGATTTATGCCAGTGAGCATCTCGTAGAATACCACTCCGATCTGGAATATGTCTGTCGACCAGTCCACCTGCCCGTAGGTATCCTTGTCGAACTGCTCCGGTGCGGAGTACAGGAAGGTCCCCTTCGTGCCGATAGACTGAGAAACACTCTCCGAGGCCATGAACTTGCCTATGCCCCAGTCTCCTATCTTGGGTATGCCGTCCTTGGTGAACAGGATGTTCTCGGGTTTGATATCGCGGTGCACCGACGCCATCCGGTGTGCGTAGGAGAGACCGTCCAATATCCCCAGCATGAGGGGTTTGGCCTCCTGTATCGACAGTCTATGATCCTTGAGGAGGTCACCCAGGTTGCCGCCTTCCATAAGTTCGATTGTCATGTAGGGCACGGGCCTTATGTCGCTGTCTAGGAAGGTCACGATATTCTTGTGCTTCAATTTTTTCCAGATGTCGGATTCCGCCTTGAACTTGTTCAGTACGGAACTGTCGATGGTCTCATCGAGGAACTTTGGCATCTTGATGGCGACCCCGACCCCGTCCTTGTTTATTGCCTTGTACACCGTTGCGAAACCGCCGGCACCCAGCTTGTCGGTTATTATGTATCCGGGTATGATGTTCTTCATGTGGCCGGCGACCGCCTCCAGATTGAGCGTTCCCAGGTGTTCCTTGAGATCCTCCGGCGGGGGTGGGAGCGGCAGTTCGTCGTCATCGTCTCCGACGTATTCCTCCTCGTCATCCTCTACTACCACAGCAGCGGGCTTCGCGGCAGCTCGTCGAGGCTCCTCTTCCTTCTTTTTCTCCTTGGTCTTGCCCTTCTTCGGCCCTTTCTTGGGCTTTTTCTCGGGTCTCTTGGGAGACGGTGCTGCCGCCTTGGGCCCCTCGGTATCGCTCCTCGCCTTGGGCTCTTTCGCTCTGGTCGCCTTCTCGAGCTTGGCTATACGCTCCTCGGTGGACCTTCCCTTCTCGAGCTCGGCGAGACGCTCCTCGGTGGACTTCGTCTTCTTTCGCTTCCTTACGATTATGATTACGATTACGATGATGATGATGAGGACCAGCAATGCTATGATCACCTCGGGGGGCATACCCTCGTCGTCCCCATCATCCCCCTGGGAGCCCAGAGCGGGGATGCCCTCGCCGTGATTCCATTCCATCTGCATACCGTCCTTTTCCACGAAAATTTGGGTTCCACCGGGGATATCGCCTTCCAGATTATCGAATATCGCGTAACCCTGATCGTCCGTGAATGCTTCGTATTCCTGGGAATTCATCTTGAGCGTTACCCTCGCTCCGATAACGATATCGCCATGAAGGTCCCTGATCGGGCCGATGGATTTTCCAACCGGTCTGTCGCTGACCTTGATTGTCACTGACATGAAATCCTCGTTCCCGGTCAAGTCCGCCACCCTCAATGTGACGGTATAATCCCCTAACCCGTCGAACCTGTGCTGGAGCTGGTCGCCCTCGAAGTTTTGGTGCTGATCCTCGAAGGAGATGGTCCACTCGTATACGTCGATCCCCGTATTGTCCGAGCTCTGCCCGGCATGGAAAGTGAGCTCTGTTCCCACCTCGACTTCCTTCTGATCGCCGTCGTTCATCCCACCGCCGTCTATCTGGAACCTGGCAACTGGAGGTTCATCGTCGCTCTTGGAAACGTCAACGTCGAAGCTGGTGGAATGCTCATTTCCCGCTTCATCCCATACGGTCAATGTCACGGTATATCGTGCAACCTCCCCGAAATCGAACACCACGTTATTACCGTCATGCTCGGACGTCTCGCCTTCGTGTCTGTGGAAAGTCCATTTCCAGCTCACCACCCCCACGTTATCCCCGCTCCGGCTGCCATCCAGGGTCAACTTGCTCCCGACCGTTATCCCTTCCACGTGGTCCTGCCCTATATGGGTATCCCCGATATAGATGATGGCCTGGGGCGCCTCGTTATCTTCTTGTCCGAGCACCACTACATCGAAGGTGATGCTGCCCGTCCCTCCCTCCGAATCCGTAAGCGTAAGCCTGATTGGATATGTACCCGGGGTGTTGAATGTATGATGGAATACCGCATCTCCCCGATCGATCTCGTTATCTCCGGAGTCCTCGTCGCCGCTGAACCAGTGGAACTGGGCGATATTCCTGTCCGGAAAAGTACAGGTACTGTCGCCCCCATGGAATTCCACCTCGGAACCCGCCTCAGCCTCGTGACTGTCGCCGTCATTTATATGATTTCCATTGAACTTGACCTGAAAGTCGAAATATGCCTCTAGCACCTCAATGGAGACATGGTCAACGGCCGGATTATTGTAAGAGTCCTTAACGGTGAGCTCGACGTCATACGTTCCCGGGAACTCGAAGGTGAAATCCGGGTACATCCCGTACAGTTCGATATTCTCATTGTCGTAGAAGATTCTCCAGGTAAAGTTGTTCAGATCGATATTATCCGAACTCTGATCGGCGTTGAAGAAAACAGTCTGTCCCTTCATGATGGTCTGGTCATCTCCGGCACTCGCCGTTGGCTCGATCACATCGATGACGTCCATATACTTGTGACCCAGGTCGTTCTCGTTATCGGAGTTGTCCCACGCATTGAAGAAATAATCGAGGGATCGGGCATTCTCAGGGATCGATATCGTCAATCCCCACAGGTCGTCTTGTCTCCCCGACATCTGGGTGGGTCCTTCATTCATTGCTCCATCGAATCCCCATTTCAGGAATACCTCTCTGAAATCGACATTGTCCTGGAACCTGGCTTCGATGTCGAAATTGTTACCCGTTTCGGGATCCCCCTGGGTATGATCGCCTTCCATTCCCGGGGGATCGTCATCGCTGACGGTGACGTTGAACTCTTGGGATGTGAAAGGATTGCCGGTGCCATCGCGTATCTTAACGGTGTACATCAAGGTCTCCGTCGAATCGTGTCTGAGAGGGAATTCCCCTGACCAGGTGGTGATGTTGCGGCCCTGCCGTAGGTGAAAAATGTCACTTGCCCCATCCTGGGACCATCCGATTTCCACACCGGTCACACCAATGTTATCATAGGCTTCGATAGTGAACGTGATGTTGTCCCCCGTGGTCCCCTGGTCGGGACTGTGATTGTTACGAAGCGCCGGTACCTTGTTGTCGATCACATCGACGGTCCTCAACACTGCTTCCCTCCAGTTCCCCGCCACATCGCATACGGAAACGTTGTATTTCAGTGGACTCTTATCCTCCCTAAGATGAATTATTCCGACCCATATATCCCCCTCGCGGTGTAGGGTTTTATTTCCGGAGTCATCTCCATGGGTCCAATAGGCGTGAACCTCCCCCACTTCCCTGTTGTCGGACGCATTGACCTTGAAATAGAACAACTCTCCCGTGGATGTTGACTGGTTCGACTGATCGTCGATGTTGGGTTTCTCATTGTCTATTGTAGCGTATTTCAGGTCCTCGTTGTTTAGGTCGTAGTAGCTGATATGCGGCTGGTCCCCGCCGTCGAATGCGAGGGATGTGTACAATCCGACGTTGCCGATGCTATCCACCACATCATGTCTCCAGAATTGACCATTATGGTATGCGTACTTCAACGCCCCGTTGTCCGCATCGTAATAGCTGATGCCGATCACTCCCTGGGAATTGACGGCGATGGAGGAATACTCTCCCATCTGTCCCTGGGCCCCATCCACCTGTTCTTTGGACCAGGCGCCGCCGCTATTGTCCGCGAACCGCAGATCGCCGTTCGAGACGTCGTAGTAACTGATGACCGGAACATTGCCGTTCAGCGCGATGGACGTCCATTGACCCACATCTCCGACATCATGGACGGTATCTCTCTGCCATTCGGACGGAGTGACCTTGTGGGCATACTGCAATGAGCCCTGGCTCCTGTTGTAGTAGCTGATGTGAGGATACTCGTTGGCATCGAGACATATATCGGTATATTCCCCATGAGAAGGGCCGGGATACGGGACCTCGATGTCCCAACCAGGAGCTGGTCTTTTAGTCTTCGCGTAGTTGAGATCGGAATCGGTGGAATCCAGGTAGCTGATATGGGCCTTGCTGCTTCCATCTACAACTATGGAGGAATATCTTCCCACGTCCCCCGTATCCACATCGTCGTACTGCATCTGTATGGGGGTTCCCCCGTAATAGGCATGTTTTATCTTGTTGGTACATCGATAGCTGAAGTGGGGTTCATCGTTGCGGTGATCGATGGCGATGGCGGTATATCCCTCGACGTTCTCCCCTGAATCCACCAGGACGTGATCCCAATGGGTCCCGTTCCAGAACGCCCATTTGATAACGTCATCCTGGCTCTCCCAGTAGGCTATGTGCGGGGAGTCCTGGGAATCGATGTCAATGGAGGAGAACTGTCCGCAGCTCTGAAAGTTATCCACCGTGGTCGTGTACCAGTTATTGTTGGCAGCCCTCGTCTCCGGGATTATGCTCTCCTCGGGTTCTCCCGCGGTTTCAACACTTGTGTAAGTATCATTCAGGTACGTACCGGGGGGTAGAACGATAGTATAAATGGATATGAGCATCAACGCGATCGTCAACAAGCAGATTATAGCCCTCATTCGTCTCATCAATATCACCTGTGTCAAACGGGAGTTTCGAAAATGTAAGTTAAGGCCTCTTTATAGATTTCCTCCTTAATAAAATTCTCCGTCTGGTGCCGATGCTGGACCATGTATTGAGAATTCGGAACGTATGCGATACCACCACCCGGTGTGCGGGAGGCGTCTGCACCATTCTCGGGTGAAGACGGGAAAAAAGTGACCGTCTTCCTGGTAAAGGTGGCCAGTATGGACGCCTTTACACCATGATCGCGAGGGACACGGCCCGTTCGGACTATACCTCGATACTGAAATCGTCCCCCTGGAGCTCGGCTATGAGAGCCGCGTGCTCATCGTCCGTGATCCCCATGTGCTCCCGCAGCTCCCCGAGCATGTTCTCCTCGTCCCGGGATATCTTGCCGTCCTCGAGGGCCCGCTCCAGAGAATGCCTGTACTTCTTGAGATTGCCCTGCTTTCGCTTCTCCACGTCGCGGAGTTTGCTGTAGAGAACGTCGGTGCTTCTCCAGCGGTCCTCTTTTTGCTTTTCGAGGCACTTCATCACGATCTCGTCGATCTCCGCCGGGATATCGGGATCGATGGAACTAGGGGGTTCCGGATTCACCGTGAGGATACGACCCATTACGGCTGCGAGCTCGTCGGCCTTGAACGGGTTTATACCGGTCAACATCTCGTAGAACACTACCCCGATCTGGAAGATGTCGGTGGACCAGTCCACCGCGCCGTAGGTCTGCTTGTCGAACTGCTCCGGGGCGGAGTAAAGGAAGGTCCCCTTGGTGCCTATGGACTGTGATACACTCTCCGAGGCCATGAACTTGCCGATACCCCAGTCTCCTATCTTGGGTACGCCGTCCTTTGTGAAAAGTATGTTCTCGGGCTTGATGTCCCGGTGCACGGATGCCATACGGTGCGCATAGGAAAGACCGTCCAGGATCCCCAGCATCAGGGGTTTGGCCTCCCGTACCGATAACCGGTGATCCTTCAGAAGACCGCCGAGGTTGCCGCCCTCCATCAGCTCGATGGTCATGTACGGCACGGGACGGATGTCGCTGTCGAGGAAGGTCACTATGTTCTTGTGCTTCAATTTCTTCCAGATGTCGGCCTCCGCCTGGAACTTGTTGAGGATGGATGAATCTATCGTCTCATCCAGGAACTTGGGCATCTTGATGGCCACCGAAATGCCGTCCCGGTTTATGGCCTTGTACACCGTTGCGAAACCGCCGGCGCCCAGCTTGTCCGTTATTATGTATCCGGGAATGATGTTCTTGATGGCGGAGGAGACCTTCTCGAGCTCCAGGGAAGGAAGGTGCTCCTTCAGGTCTTCTGGTGGCGGAGGCAGTTCCAGTTCATCATCGCTCTCCGCATCATCCCATTCCTCGGCCGCTTCTTCGTCCGCGTCCCAATCCTCGGCATCATCTTCGTCCTCTTCCTCCTCGTAGTCATCCTCCGGTTCCGGGGGCGCTTCCTTCGTGACCGATTCTTCATGTGCTGGCGCTTTTCCGCGTTTCCCGTCCTTCTTCCGAGCCTGCTTTCCAGGTATCTCTTTCCCCTTCACGGCCCCATCATCACCCCGTTCGTCGTCTTCTTCGCCGGACTCGGATTCAACGTCCTCCGGCGCGACCCGGCCGGTCTCCTTTTCACCCCTCCCCATGGTCCTCAGCTCGGCCTCCAGGACCGATATCTCCGCCTCGGCCGCCTTTCGCCGCTTTTTCTTCTTGACGATGAGTATAAGAAGTATTATGATGACCACTATGCCGACGATGGCGATCGCTCCCATGATCGCTGGCGGGACTCCTTCCTCGTCACCTCCCGACGTACCCAACCTGGGCGGGGTCTCACCTCGTTTCCATTCCATGGTCTCGCCGTCCTTGTCGGCCTTTATCTTCGTTCCCATGGGGATGTCTCCATCGGTATATCCGCGGAAGACCGCCATCCCTTCGCTGTCGGTCTCGGCCTCGTACCGCGTTCCATCATGAATGAAACTTATCGTAGCACCGACCACTGGCGTACCATCAACGTCCAGAACAGGACCCACCGTCAGCCCCACCGCCCCCTCCTGGGATGATCGGATAGATATCGTTATTGTACCTGTCATGCCTTCGTCGTCGCTCACCGTCAGCTCGACGTCGTAGGTACCCTCCTCGTTGAAGGTGAAGCCCCAGATGTCCCCCCCGTCGTTATCCTCGCCGCCACCCGGAGAACGGATGAGCCATTGGTAGCCTTCGATATCACCGTTCCGGGACTCGCTGTGCGTACCGTCCAGTGTCAACGCCGTCCCCACCTTTATCTGATACGTTCCTTCATGGGATACCTCCGTATCCTCGATGAATATTCTCGCCGTGACCTTTCCTTCAACGGGACCGCTGCTCGTCACCACATTGATCACGAATCCCAGCTGCTCCTCGTTCCCCGCGGCATCCCGGACGAACAGGGTGACGGAGAACTTGCCTTCAGTGTCGAAATTGTACTGCTGTGCTATCCCCACCAGCCTGATCTCGAAATCCCCCGGTCCGCTGCCCACCCATTCGTATTCCGTTATGTCGACGTTATCCGTACTACCCTCCGCACTGAAACTGACAGTACTGCCCGCATCCACCTCAAGCTCTGCGTCCTGGTCTATGTTCATATCGTTGACCTTCACAGATAAGAAAGGCTTCTCGGTGTCCAATACGATCACAACGACGTGGTCTTCCGAACCCAAACCGGTCTCATCCTTCAATGTGAGCGTTACATCGTACGTTCCCGGTACTTCGAACCCGAACTCCGGCTCCGGCCCGTCAAGTGTGATCTCAACGCCCTCGTACATGAAGGTCCAGGTCCATTTCACGATGCCAACATTGTCGTAGCTCCCATGGCCGTCGAAACGGGCCGTCTCACCCTGATTTATTGTGATGTTGTCACCGGCCTCTGCCACGGGTGCGGTGGCATCGGTCACGTGAAGGGTGAAGGAATCCTCGGCGTCGTTCCCGGCCCCGTCGGTGGCGTTGAGACTGACCTCGTACTGGCCCACATCCGTGAAGGTGAAGGATGAGACCTCATCGTAGAGATATATCTCGCTGCCGTCACCAAGATCAACGAACCATGTCCAGTTAATTATGCCGATGTTATCGGAACTACCCGTGCCGTCGAACTCAACATCGGTGTCTTCCGGCATGGTCATATCCCCGCCTGCATCCACCGCTGGTGGGATGGTGTCCGTGACATTGACCGTTATAAGACCGATATCCGGGTGTATATCCGTGTTGAGTTCATTTCCGTACTCGTCGTATGCCAGGAAAAATAATTTCATGATCGCGGCATCTGGGGGGACGTAGAAACCAGCGATCCACTCGTCGCCCGATTGCCTCGACATCTCCGATTCCTTCCAGGCCATCTCCGTCCCTGCGGGATCCAGAAAATGGTATTTCATGGACGCGGTCGAGACTCCAACATTGTCCCGGATAGCTGCGTGAAGCGTACAGTTCCCATCCGTTCCGGGCAGCTCATCCGCGGTCACATCATACAACTCGGGTGGATCGTTATCATGCACGGTCACCTCTATCGGGGCGGTCTGATAGAGGCTCCCCTTGTGATCCACGATGAATATGGTGTAATCCATGGTTAGACTGCCTCCATCGAGAATGATGCTTCCCTCCCAGAGATCGTCCGCCCCGGGGGTCATATTCGCCCTTTTTTCGGGCCCCTCCTGCTCCCATTGCACATAGACCTCCCGCAGGCCGACGTTGTCCCTAACTATCATGCTGAAGTTGTACCCGTCCCCCGTGAAACCCTCCCGGGGGCTCCCGTCGAACACCTCTGGATCGTCGTTGTCGGTCACTTCCATCTGATATTCCGTGGTGACGTTCCAGTTCCCCGCCCGATCCCTGGCCTTGATGGTGTAGACGAGAGGCTGGGTGGAATTGGAAAGGAGGATGTTGGCGTCCCACGTGTTTCCCCGGCGGTGCATTGTGATGTTATCTCCCACCTGATCGTGGCTCCAGACGAGGTGCACCCGATCCATCTCGATGTTGTCCTGCACGGTCGCCTGCACCAGGAACTGGTCTCCGGTGGTGGGATCCCCCTGGGTCGTGTCCTCAACGGTCGGCAGAACGTTGTCGATCGTCGCGTATTTCAGAACCCCGTTCGTGAGATCGTAATATGAGATATGGGGAATATCGTGGCTGTCGACGGCGATGGACGTGAAGAGACCAACATTTCCCGGTGAATCCACGATCTCCTGTTGCCACCCGTTGCCGTCATAGTAAGCGTATTTAAGGTCGTCGTTGCTGTAATCGTAGTAGCTGAGGTGCAGGTGGTTCCGGGAATCCAGGGCGAGGGATGTGAACTGGCCCGCCTGGGGCTGCTGGTCCGGATTCTGGAAGGACCACTGGCTCCCGTCGAAATTCGTATATTTGATCTTGCTGTTGCTCTCATTGAAATAGGTTATATGTGGCTGATCTCGGCTGTCCAGTTCCAGAGATGTATAGCGTCCCACCGAATAGCCCACCCCATCCACCACACTGGTATTCCACCCGCCGGTCTGGTTCTTGCTGTACTTGAGATATCCGTTCATCCTGTCATAGTAGCTGATATGAGCGAACTGATGTGCAGTATCCTCGATCTCTATGGACGTGTATTCCCCGAGGTAATTACCGGTATCTATGGTTCGTATCCACCATCGGCTCAGACCGCTCTCGTAACGGGCGTACCGCAGGTATTTCTGCCCGTGATCGAAATAGCTGATATGCGGATCGTCGTTGTTATCGAGGGCGATGGAGGAATGATTGCCCAGGCTGCCCCCGTAATCCACGGTTTCATATGTCCATCCGCCTCCCTGACTCAGGTAAACGTATTTGAGGTTACCATCGTTGTGATAGCTGACGTGCGGCTGATCACCGCTGTCCAGGGTGATGGAGGAATAGCCCTCCACGTTACCGAAATCCAGGGTCGTGTTCATCCAGCCCCATTGTGAGATGGTGGCGTACTTGAGGTCCCTGCCGCTGTCGTTCAGGTAGCTGATGTGAGGCGTGTCCGAGCTGTCGAGAGCGATAGACGAGTACATTCCCACGTCACCCTGGTCGTCTATGACCCGTATGTACCAGTTGTTTCCCCTGGTTGCGATACCCGGCTCGGCTACGGCACCGGATGTATCGGCCATGTTACTGACGGATGAGGTTTGCAGTTCCCCGGAGGGGAGAGGGAGTAGGTTCATGCCGGAGAATACGAGAAGAAACAGTATCCCTGTACACAGTATAATTGTATGTCCTTTCATAATCATACCTCAATTGTGTGAATGCCAATAGGGGCAATGATGATTTCCATTATCGCCGTTTTCCTTTATAAAATTCTCCTATGGGGTAAAAAACATAGGGTAATGGCGAGCGGAATACAAGACGAATGGGGTGAAACTATGTCCAATGCACAATCGATGCGGTCCTTCGGCATCGGACAGATCGCACGTTCCGGCCGTGAATACGGAAACTCCTCACACCTGCTGGCCGGAACTCCGAAGTGGCAGCAACACCGAATATAGCCGATCGATCCAATCCCCTGCATTCACGTCTCTATGACGAACAGGTCCCCCGAGATGTCCTCTATCAGCGCCTCGTGTTCCCGCTCTGAGATAGACATGTGCTCCCTGAACTCGGTGAGCATTGCCTCCTCGTCCTGGGAAATACTGCCGTCGGCCATTGCGCGCTCCAGCATCTTGCGGTACTTCTTGAGATTGACCTTCCGCTTGTCCTCCATCTGTTTGAGCTGATTGTAGAGGACATCCATACTTCTCCACCTTTCCTCCTTCTTCTTCTCGAGGCACTTCATCACTATGTCGTCCAGATCGTGCGGTATCTCCGGGTCTATGGAGCTTGGAGGTTCGGGATTGATGGTGAGGATCCTGCCCATGACGGCAGCGAGCTCGTCGGCCTTGAACGGATTTATACCGGTTAGCATCTTGTAGAAGACTACCCCTATCTGGAAGATGTCGGTGGACCAGTCCACCTCGCCGTAGTTCTGCTTGTCGAACTGCTCCGGCGCGGAATAGAGGAAGGTACCCTTGGTGCCGATCGACTGGGAAACACTCTCCGAGGCCATGAACTTGCCTATGCCCCAGTCCCCGATCTTCGGCACGCCGTCCCTGGAAAATAGTATGTTCTCGGGCTTGATATCCCTGTGCACCGAGGCCATCCTGTGGGCATAGGAAAGACCGTCCAGTATCTGGAGCATCAGTGGTTTGGCCTCGTCCACGGATAAACGATGATCCGCCAGAAGCCCACCGAGATTGCCACCCTCCATCAGTTCGATGGACATGAAGGGAACCGGCCTGATATCACTGTCGAGGAACGTTACGATGTTCGGATGCCTCAGCTTCTTCCAGATGTCGGCCTCTGCCTGGAACTTGTTGAGGATAGAGGAATCTATTGTCTCGTCCAGGAACTTCGGCATCTTGATGGCGACGGCAACCCCGTCCTTGTTTATGGCCTTGTACACCGTGGCGAAACCGCCGGCGCCCAGCTTGTCGGTTATTATGTAACCCGGAAGAATGTTCTTTATTGAAGTGGATGCGGCCTCCAGCGTAAGGCTTGGAAGATGCTCCTTGAAATCGTCGGGCGGGGGCGGTAACGGGGGTTCTTCGTCCTCCTCGTCGGCGGACCATTCCTCCGCGTCCTCATCGTCCCACTGGTCATAATCTTCCTCTCCCTCATCGTCATCCTCGTCCTCCTCTTCCGGGACATCCGCTTTGGCCTGCGGTGCCTTGGCAGGTTTATCCACTCTCGCCTCCCTCTTCTCCTTCTTCTTTCCGCCTGCCTTCTTCCTGCCCTTCTTCATGGCGGCAGGGGCGGCTGCGGAAGGCTCCTCCCCCTTCTCCACCGTCTCATCCTCCGATTCATCACTCCGTTCGAGCGCATCTACGGCATCCTCCTTCACCGGATCCCTATCGTCCGATACGGGCTCCTTCCTCTTCCGCTTCTTTCTGACCACGATCACGATTATGATTATGATGAACAGCACCACTAGGATAGCGGTTATCAGAATGCCGCCCTTTGAGGAAAAGAAGCCACCGGTATCGCTTCCGTCCCCACCGTCGTCATCGTCGTCGCCTCCGCCGCCTCCGTGGGTGATATCCACTTCGATCTCACCGGTGTTGTTGATGTTGCCCGAATCGTCCTTCATTGATATCGTATAGAACAGTTTTTGCTGATCATTGTCGATGGTAACGGCCTTGCTCCTGTAGACGTTCTTCTCCCCGAAGGCCTCCAATGGGATTATCTCGTTACCTCCCGAGGAGAACCAGTATTCCACCTTGACGCTCTCGACCCCTATATTGTCGACGACGCGTACCTCGAAGATTATCTCACCTGGGGAGCCCACCTCAACGGGGGTCATGTCCTCCAGAAGTACCGGGTCATCGTTATCCTGGACCGATATTTCCTTGGGCTCGAAGCTCACGTGGGGATTGTCGTAAACGTCGATGACCTCGAAATGATACCGGAGAACGGTGGCATCGGATGGGACGTGGATGGTCCTGTTGGAATCGGCCCGGACATCCATCACGATATGGAATGGTTGGCCGTCGTCGTATTCCACCATGGCATTTGCCTTTTTAAGGAATTCCACGTTCTTAAGTTCGATTCCGAGCGTGAAGGGATCCCCGGTGGTGGCCTCATCCTGGCTCCCGTCCTCTCCGAAATAATCGGCCGGGTCGATATCCTTGGTGATGCGAACGTCTCCGATCTCCGTCTTGTTGCCGTTGCCGAACTCGTCCGCCGCCCTTATTATGTAATGGAGTATGCCTGGAGAATCGGGTAACATGGTATGGCTGAAGGGACCGGGAGGAGTGAAGGTTATATTTTCCCGCGTGCCGTTACCGATCCAGTATTCCAGCGATACGTCCTCGATCCCGGCTCCGTCGAACACGTCGAACTCGAAGGTCAGGTTCTCACCGAACTCCACGGTCTCGGGGATATTGATGATGATTATATCTGGCGGCATGTCGTCCTTGAGGCCGAGGGACCAGGTCGGTCCGTAACCCCAGCGGTCCGAATCCTCCGGTGAGGCGCGGACGAAGTAGTGCAGCTCTCCCACGGAGTTCTCTATGACGAGATCCCGGGTCCAGTTGTTGCCCTCCTCACGGTCCATGGGTTCGCGCATCCTCATCCCGTTGGGGTACCAGAACTCTATCACCACCTGGTCGGGAGCGGCCAGCTCGCCGGCCTTCACCTCGATCCTGAAGACGAACTGTCTGCCCACGAAGGCCCCGGACCTGTCGGTATGGTCCAGAAACTCCAGCATGTCGCCCATGTAGGCCGGACCTTCCACCGGGGACATCAGCGGATAGAAATCTATACCCCCGTGGGGCAGGTCGGTATCGCCCATGCCATCACCGGCATTCCTCCCGCCCGTACCGTCGTCCCGTCCCTGGTAATCGGACCAGTAATTTCCCACTATGTCTCCCATCTCGCATATGAGCGAACCCTCCGGGAGCTGTGTCTGGTTTATGTTGTCCGCGAAGTTGTTGTGAAAGAGGTGGTTGTCCCAACCTCCGTTGGCCACGATGCCGTACTCGCCCAGGGCGATCTCGTTGTTCTTGATGACGTTGTCATGGGAGCCGTTCTCCACCAGGTACGGGGGATCATCCCCCGAGGACCCGTCCATATCGAATTCGAAGGTGTTGTTGTCGATCTTGATGCCCATTGTATTGCTGCGAAGGACGTTCTGGCTGATATCGCAGTTGCTGCTGGAGTTTATCCATATGCCAACATTACTCTCGAATATGCGGTTCCCGGAAGCGCTGTTCGGCAGATCACTGATCCAGAACGAGAGTCCGGCCAGATTGCACTGTCTGATGATGTTGTTGTTGATCTCGTTGTCACTTGCCCAGAGGACGACGCCGATTCCCAGGTTGCATTCCGCGATAACATTCTCCTCTACGACGTTGTCCTTGGCGCCCATGGCGATCATGATCCCGTAACTGGCGTCCTCGCCGATCATGTCCACGGGCCGGTTGTCGTGATTGTTGATGGTGTTCTTGGCAATGTAGTTCCCGTTTGCATTGGATTCCACCCATATCCCGCTCTTGCAGGATTCGATCAAGTTCTCCTGGATGCTGCTCTCGCCGGTTTCACGGAACGTTATCGCCTGGCCGCATTCCAGGAAATCGTTCCTTTCCACGGACACGTCCCTCGAGTCCCGTACCTGGATACCGCAATCCCAGTTCCGTATCTTCGTACCGTTTATGAAGATTTCCTCGGAGTCCCCGATCTGTATCCCACAGTTGTGTCCGTACGCCGGTGAGTAGATCACGCATTTCGATATCTGCACGTCCCTCGTCTCCCGGATCTCGATGGCAGCCTCCTCCATGTTCGTCAAATGGGAATTTATCAACGTGAAATCCTCCACACCGTCCACCACCACTCCCCTGGAATGGTTCTCGAACCCAATGCCGTCTATCATGCACCCGTTGGCCTTGACGGTCAATCCCTTTTCCTCCCGGCTTCCGTTGATGATCACCTCGCCCTTGGTGCTCTTGTTGATATATAGGCCTTCCACGTTGATCTCGAGGTTCTCCTCGTCGTAATAACCGGGAAACAGGATCGTTATCGTATCATGCGGTTCGGCCGCCTCCAGGGCCTCCTCGATGGTCCAGTTGTATTCTTCGGTCCTGTCGTTGTATACCGGTCCCCGATTGACGGGACTGCACAGCGGGAAACGGTCGTAGAAAACGTCCCGGTTGAACGACTGCAGTTCGTAGGGCCGGAGCCATGTCCTTCCACCCCGGGATAAGGAGTCGGGATGACGCCCCTCATAATCGCTCCAGTAATTTCCCCATTCCGTACCGTCGTCCCATTGATTGGTCCTGGATGAATCGGTGGCCTGAGGCTCCTCGCGGCCGGGCCTGTTGTCGATGAAGAAGTTGTAGAATACCCTGTTGTGGACAACGTCGTTCTCGAACCTGATGCCCTCATCGTTGTTATCCGTGAAAAAGTTGTATATGAACTGGGAATCCTCGAGGTACCTGGCAGTGATGCCTTCCCTGCTGGAGTTCCGGATATTGTTGAAGGTGATGTTGCAGTATTTCATGTTGTTCAGTACCATGTTTATATCATTCGGGTTCGAGATATCGCAGTTGTTGATGGTCAGGTGCTCGTTGTGGGGGATCCCATCCTCGTCGTTGACGATAATACCCCCCTCTTCGTTCTCGCAGAAGTCCGATGAAAATACCTGCACATCGTTCGATTTCGTGATGTGCATGCCCTTTCCACCGTTGCGCCGGCTCGATACGTCAGTGTATATGGCATCGTGCGAACCGTCATAATGGGAGACGCCGTTCCAGGTGTTGTCGTGGACCTCCAGGTCGATGATCCTGGCGTGGGGAGCGCCGTTCAGATCGAGGCCGTGCTGCTCGTTCCCGTTGCACGTGTTGTCCTTGATTATGGCACAGGCCGCACCGTTCCCCAGCTGAATCCCGTTGTTGCCGTTATCCTTGCAGCTGTTGTTCGATATCCGGGCATTCTTCCCACCGTCCAGGGTTATTCCGCCCCCGCGGTTGCCCATACACACGTTCCACTCGATCTTTGTGTCGTTCGAGGGGCTCCTCTCATTTCCGATATTTATGCCCTGCTCGTTGTTTCCATGGCAGTTGTTCTGGCGTACGGTTACGTTATGGGATTCCTCCACTCCTATTCCCCTACCCGCGTTCTCATTGACCGTGTTCAGGAGTATCTGGTTGCGTTGAGAGCCGCCGGACAGGTAGATGCCGTCACCCCATTCGTCCCCGTTCGACATCACCTCGTTCTCCTCTATAAACCCAGCACTGGAAGAGTCGAGGTGTATGCCATGGGAGCCCTGATTGTTGTTGTAGGAGCAGTTGTTGTTCTTTATGACCGACCTGTTCGACCGCTCTACCTGTATGCCGTGCTCCCCGTTGTTCTGACACGTGTTGTTCTCCGCCCGGTTCTCGAACGTGTAGGCCTGCCAATCGCCTATTTTCAGGCCGTGGTTCTTGTTGTTGTTCACCCTGTTGTAATTGAGTGCGTTCTGTGAAGTTCGCTCCAGGGAGATTCCACATCCCCAACCGCTGGCATGGCCGTTATCGTCGCACATGTTGTTATCGAGGTTGTTATTTCCGCCCCTGTCCACCTTGATACCATTATTGCTGTTGGATTCGCATGTATTTCTCTGCATGGCGATCTGGGTCGAGTTATAGAGGTTGATCCCGTTGTTCCCGTTTCCATTGATCGTGTTGTGAATGACCTGTATGTTGCTGGCATCTCTCAGATAGATTCCATTACCACCGTTGCCACCGTTCTCATTTATCGTGTTATCCTCCACCGTGATGGCATTGGCGCCTGAAGAGATGAAGATACCGTCCTGCGAGTTGTTGTGGAACACGTTGCGTTCCACGAAGCCACTGCTGACATCCACGAGCCTCAGGCCATTGAAGCTGTTATCGGTAATGTTGGTGTCCCTTATCCCAATATTGAAGACGGTGTCCACGTCGATCCCGTGGTAACAATTGCTGACCGTGCAATTGTCGATGGAGGTATTGCGGGCACTGGTAGTCACGTATATCCCTGAATTTAAATTGGCACTGTTCTTGATTATCAGGTCCGTGATGCGAATGTTCATGCTCTGAATTTGGATAATGGAATTTCCTTGACCGCGAGCGTCGATGATCTTGTCACCCACGTCTGTACCTATGAGATTGACCGATTCGTTTACTACGATGTTCTCGTGATATGTATCCGGATGGATGAGTATTTCGTCACCTGGATTCGCAGCGTTGATGGCTGACTGAATGGTGGCGTACGACCATCCGGGGCCAACGTGGATCTGCGAGCCTTTGGCATCGAAGGTCGGGTCCAGGATTTCGAGAACCGGAATATCCAGTGCGGTCAGGATAGTCATGATCAATATCAGCGATAACATCGCTGCGGTTAACCTCTTTAACATATATGAACCTCCAAGGAATGGAAAGATAATCTTGCTGACCCTATAGAATACCGCATATTCTTTTTATCTGTTATTGATAGATTTCATATATTTTCGAAATTTTGTCCGATACCGGATTAGTTTTGTTAAGAAAAATAAAATTACCATTTAACGGATTTGCTCACCCCCCATTTTGGGCGGTTCCGGTCGATACTACGAGTTAAAATATCTCACGCATCGATCTTGAATATCTCTCCCGAGATGTCATCGATCATGGCCCTGTGCTCGGCATCGGTGATCCCCATGTGCTCCCGCAGCTCGGACAGCATGGCCTCCTCGTCATCGGATATGGTTCCGTCACGAAGAGCCCTTTCCAGGGACCTTCGATATTTCTTGATGCTCCCCTGCTTCCGCTTTTCCATGTCCTTCAATTTGCTGTAAAGGACATCGGTGCTACGCCACCGGTCATCCTTGTTCTTCTCGAGGCACGTCATCACGATCTCGTCCAGCTCCGGCGGTATCTCGGGATTCAGCGAGCTCGGCGGCTCGGGTTGCTTGGTGAGTATTCGTCCCATCACGGCAGCGAGCTCGTCGGCCTTGAAGGGATTGATTCCAGTGAGCATCTCGTAGAACACCACCCCGATCTGGAAGATGTCGGTGGACCAGTCCACCGCGCCGTATGTCTCCTTGTCGAACTGCTCGGGGGCGGAGTACAGGAAGGTCCCCTTGGTACCGATGGACTGGGAAACACTCTCGGAGGCCATGAACTTGCCGATACCCCAGTCGGCGATCTTTGGAATCCCGTCCTTCGTGAACAGGATGTTCTCGGGCTTGATGTCCCGGTGTACGGACGCCATCCTGTGAGCGTACGAAAGACCGTCGAGTATCTGCAGCATAAGCGGTTTTGCCTCCTGTACCGAGAGCCTGTGGTCCTTCAGGAGGCCTCCAAGGTTGCCCCCTTCCATCAATTCGATGGCCATGTAGGGCACAGGGCGAATGTCGCTGTCGAGGAAGGTGACGATATTACGGTGCTTCAGCTTCTTCCATATGTCCGATTCCGCCCGGAACTTGTTCAGAACCGAACTGTCGATGGTCTCGTCGAGGAACTTGGGCATCTTGATGGCGACGGCGTCCCCGTCCTTGTTGATGGCCTTGTAAACCGTTGCGAAACCGCCGGCACCGAGTTTGTCGGTTATAATGTACCCCGGAAGTATGTTCTTTATCCCGGAGGAGACCTTCTCCAGGGTCAGGGCACCGAGGTGGTCCTTGAGGTCCTCCGGCGGCGGCGGAAGCTCCAGCTCCTCCTCGTCATCCGTCTCCTCATCATCCCAGTCCTCCCCGTCCCATTCTCCCTCCACATCACCGTCATCCCATTCCTCGGCCTCATCCTGCGCTTCATCCTCCGCTTCTCCCTCCGCTTCTTCTTCGTCATCTTCATAATCCGTCTCTGTTACCCGTTCCGTTTCCATCGCGGCCTTAGCTCCGGGCTTTTTCCTGCCCTTTCCAGCCTTCTTGGCATCCGCTTTCTTCCGACCGGGTTTCTCCTTCTTCTTTCCCTTCCGGGCTTCCGCCGGAGGTTTGTCGACCGGTTCAAACCCTCCTTCTTCCTCCGGCAGATCGCCTTCCTCCTCCCCTTGGGCCGCTGTGGTACCTACTCCCTCCGCGCCCCCGTCTCCCGTCCTCTTCCGTTTCCTGATCACCAGGAATAGTATGATTATAATAAGCATCAGGACAACGGCGCCGATGGCGAGGTATAGTACGGGAATTCCTTCTTCCTTCTCGGCCGACTTGAGGAAGTTGGGTCTGGCTTCGCCTTCCTCCCATTCTATCCGTTCACCGTCCTTCTCGGCAATGTACTTCGCACCCTTGGGAACGTCCCGGAAGCTGGTGTCGAAGACTGCGATCCCGTTCTCGTCCGTAACCGCAGTGAACGTCTCCCCGTCCACATCAAGAGTTACCGTGGCTCCGGCGATGGGTTCCCCGTCCGTGTTGGTGATGGGTCCAACCTCGGCCCCTTCGGGTTTTTCCTCCATCGCCTCGAAGGTCATCTCGAACATATCCTGGTTCCCTCCCACATCGGTTACGGTAAGCTTGAAAGCGTACGTACCAACTTCCCGGAACTCGTAGGACATGTCCACACCCGTGAATTGTTTGTGTCCCGCCGGGCCGTTCACCACCCATTTGAAACCGGCGATACCGACATTGTCAGTGCTGTCTTCCGCATGAAACAGGATGGTGGTCCCTTTCTTGACCTCGTATCTATCATTGGCCTCGATGTACTCACCCTCCCAATTCACATGGGCCACAGGGTTCTCGTCATCCTTGATCCTCACATCGATCTCGAATCGTGTCTCGTTGTCGTTCCCCGCCTCGTCCTTCACCACGAGTATTATGATGTATCTGCCCGCGTTGTCGAATATGTAGCGTAACTCGTTTCCGAGTCTGACCTCCTCGTCCTCTCCGAGCTTTATCACCCACCTGTGCTCGACTATCTCCACATTATCCCTGCTGGCATCACCATTTAGGACTATCTCGTCCCCCTGCGTGGCATTCGGGTCATTCTCTCCCCCTTTCAATTTTCTCTCTCCATGGAAGACGACGGGATGCGGAGGTTCGGTGTCCCGCACGGTAACGATCATGAAGTCGATGGCGATATTGTTCGCCTCGTCCTTTACTGCAAGCGAGATGTTGTAGATACCCGGGGTCTCGAAGAACCAGCGGAACTCGATATCCCGGATCTCCCTGGGTTTTTCATCATAATCGAAGGACCATATCACCGTTTTCACCCATACATTGTCATCGACGTTGGCGGCCCTCACGACCTCTTTGCCCTGTCCTATCTCGACATTCTCTCCCGCATCGGCAAAGGGCGGCGTTATATCCCGTACGAGGATCTCCGTCCAGCTCGTGTTCTCGTTGTTATATGCGTCGAATACGGTGAGACTCACAGGCCAGGTACCTGCCTTGTGGAATACGAAATATGCCTCAACATCAAAGAGGATCACCTGATCATCGTCATACTCTATCCTCCAGGTGAAATTCACGATACCCATGTTATCGGCGGAGCCATGTCCGTTGAAAGCTACCTCCTGATGCTGGTCGACGGCAACGGGGGAATTTATCACCGCTACGGGAGTGATAACGTCCTCGACATCCTTCACGATCATTCCAACGTGATCGACGGAATCCATCCTGTTCCCGCTGCCATCCTCGGCAATCAAATGGTACTCTATCGCGTGCGCGACCTGGGGGATGAAGATCTCCACTTTCCAGGTGTCGTTCCCCTCAAACGCCATCATCTTCTCCAGTTGCTCCCGATTCTGAAAGGTGTACTTGAACCATACTTTATCTATCGCTATATTGTCCTTTAGGATCATTGTGACATTGAACGTTTCCCCGGTTCGCGGCGTCTCCTCCATGGTCTCATGCTGGAATAGAGGAGTATCATCGTCCCTGACCGGCACGAAGCGATGGTGGGTCTCGATGGAATTTCCCACATCGTCAGCTATCCGGACATAGTATTCCAGCTCGGAAACGGAATATAGATCAAGGGTTATGTTCCCGGTCCATCGCCCGTTCCCGTCATCTCGCAGGTAGTGGGAAACATTGTTGAATTCACCATGGCTCCAGTTCACGAGAACCTCGCTCACCTTGATGTTATCGAAGGGCAAAATCACGAAGAAGAACTTGTCACCCGTGGTGGCGTTATCTCCGCTCTCATCGCCCTGGAATCCCGGGGGATCGTTATCTTTTACCGGTAGATAGTGCGGCACCTCGATACGGTAGTTACCGGCAGTATCCCTTATGAATATCTGGTATGTCAGGTCCTCGATGCTACCCACATCTGTGGTCACCGAGCACTCCCATGTCGTATCATCCAGGCGTTGAAGGCTGAGGTTGCCCCCGGCATTTCCGTGGGACCACTCCATCGACACATCCTCGACGTCGATGTTGTCCTCCGCGTTCACCGTGAACGTGAACTCGTCTCCTGTCGTGCATCTCTGAGGTGCGTTGTAGCCAATGAGGTTTGGTCGGTCGTTGTCCCTTACCGTCACATCGACCGGCCCGTATGCCTTCTTGTTTCCCGCAAGGTCCACCACCCTGATGCTGTAGTTCATATCATCTACGCTGTGGTCCAGGTTTATCACATGGCTCCACGTTTGATCCCCGTTGTCCTGAAGCATGACTTCCTGTTCGCTCATATTCCCGTGCTGCCAGGAGATCCATGCCCCGCTTATGCCCAGATCATCGAGCAGTGTGAACCTGAATTCGTACTGGTCTCCGGTGGTCCAGTTGTCCGGGCAGCTATCCTGGTCCACAAGGGGTGGTTTATCGTCATACCCGCAGGTTACGTCCGCATTGGCGGGGAAATCCTCCTTGTTTCCCAGGGAATCGTTCGCAATGGTGCAGAACCGGTAATAACCGTTTCCCCGAATTGGTGTGAAGTTCAGATCCCACGAAGCATGCTCATCGGTAGAGTAGAAGGTCCAACCGGTCCATGAAATGTTGTCCGCGCTGAACTGATAGAAGAAGGTTACGTTCTCCACGCCGCTCTTTCCCGAATCGTCGGCCGATGCGCCAAGTGTAAATTGCTCGGTGAACCAGAATGGGATGTCCGGGTTTACGGATGAGGTCGGCGGGTCCGGATCAAATCGATACTCCAGCATGTCCGAGGTCCTCTCGTTCCCAAGGTAATCCTTTGACATGAACTTGATGTTGACGTCCTGATCCGGACTCAATCCGTTCTTGTATATGTAATTGCCATCATAATCCGCCTGAATCCACGTATTCCCGTCGTCCAGGGAATACCAGCTCTCATTACTATCGCATCCGCTGCCGAGATCGGACACGGAGACCCGTATGGAGATATTACCATCGTACCAGTTGTTGTGGAGATTGCCCGAGTACACCTCCGGATTATCGAGTTGAGGTCCATATGCATCATAATTGAAACTCTCCGATGCGCTGGTCACTGTATTGCCCGCAACGTCGGATATTCTGAACTGGATCGTGAAGTTCGCATTCGGGTCATAGCCTTCGTAGCGGATCTTCCCGTCGTAATATGTGACGCCGTTGTCCGTGAATCCCGCTCCGTTTATCGATACCTGCTTCGAATCGATGTTCACTCCCGATACCGCTTCGGTCACGTCGGACGTGACGTCGATGCCGCCTTTGAAATAATTCTTGTACTTGTCACCGTTGAGTATTTCAGGATCCGTGAGCTGGGGAGCGTCCGGGTCATAGCCGCATTCCGTATCGGCCTGGCCGTCCTGCTCGGCGTTCCCGGCGTTATCCGTGGCAACCGACCAAAACCGGTAATAACCCGCTCCATCTGGAAAATTGAAAAGCCAGTACCACGGAGCCGAATTGTCCGTGGCGAAATCGTTGGAGGCGCCCCAGCTCGCATTGTCGTTGCTGTACTGGTATCTCAGCTTGACGCTTCCAACGCCGGCATCGCCCATATCGCTCGCGTTCCCGCTCACGTTCAAGGGAGTGCCGTTGGTCCAGTAAGGGGATATTGGATTGAGCTGAGATGATGGTGGATCGAAGTCAGTGGAAGCATACATAAGATCGATATCTGTGGCATCGTAGTAACTGATATGGACCTGGCCGCCGTCCTCCCGGGCAATGGACGAATACTGCCCGGTGGAACCATCCGCATCGATGGTCGTCAGGGTCCAGCTCCCGCCGTTGTTCGTGGCGTATTTCAGGTTGGCAGCGGGCTCGTCGTAATAGCTGATATAGACCTTTCCCGCACTGTCGGCCGCGATGGAGGTGTATTTACCCACTGCACCGTTGCTGTCCACCGTCTCGTTGGACCAGGCACCTCCGTCCTTCTTGGCATACTTCAGGTTCGTATTGGTGGCATCGTAATAGCTGATGTGAACCAGGCTGTTCTGGTCGTCGTAGCAGATGGACGTATATTCCCCCACCTGTCCCGGTTCATCTACCCTTTCCAACTGCCAGCTCGCTCCGTTGTGATGTGCATATTTTAGGTCCTTCTTGTTGCCGTCCTCGTCGTAGTAGCTGATATGGGGCCTGTCGTTGGAATCGAGGGCAAGAGATGTATATGTACCGACGCTCACCAACTGGTCAACCGTGCTTACCTCCCAGGCGCTGCCGTTCCACCTTGCATATTTCAGGTTCGAAGAGCCACGATGCCAGTAGCTGATATGTGAGTAATCGTTGGAATCTATGTCGATGGATGTGTACCATCCCACATTGTTTAGTTCGGTATCAACAGTTACAATGCTCCATTGATTGCCGTCGTATTTGGCGTGTCTGAGGTGATGTGTTGCCCCACTGGTGTATGAGTAACTGATGTGCGGAAGATCGTTCGAATCAAGGGCAAGGGACGAATATTTACCCACGTCATGCGCATCGCTGTCCACAGTCTCCGTATTCCACTGACTTCCGTCATAGTAAGCATATTTTAGGTTCGTGTTCGAAAAATCGTAGTAGCTGACATGTGGATATTTGTTCGAATCAAGTGCAAGGGATGTGTGCAATCCCAACATGCCTTCATTATCAACTACATTAGAAAACCAGTTGTTGGCCCGCGTGGTCTGGATAGATCCGCTATTATCGTCGATTCCGATTTGATCGATGACGGCTCCGGCTTTCCGTTCCTCCCCTTCCAGGGCGGAATCATCGCTGTTGGAGAATAGTATCAGCAGGGCGATGACCATGGTAAACACAAGTATCATTCTTTTCATTATTATCACAACCAAGATGGCGAATAGAGAATCCTAACAGATTATAACGCTTCCTACCTAAAAAGGTTGCGGAAAAATGTATCTGAGACGATTAGATGGATGTGTTCATAATGATATATACCATCCGAATCAAAGGGGCTTCATAAGAGTGGGATCGTTTTCTGGTTGAGAACAGAGCCCTGTTTTCGACCCATCGACGTTTAGGGCAAAAAGTTTTAAGGACAGGTTGAGGGTAATAGGAACGTATCCCATTTATGTCCGACTATCCATCATATCCAGGAGCATGAGAAAATGCACCTTACCAGAGAAGAGGAAATGACGCTGGGGGGCGGTATGGGCGAGGCCGAAGCGGAGGCCCTGGACTATATCGTGCAGTTCGGGGATGCCTTCGATGCCGAAAGGCTCCTGGACATCTCTTATGTTCACTATCCCGCCGAGATGGGCATATACGAGGGCAGCGTGGAGGGCCTGGTAAAATACGCGGAGAAGCAGCCCAGGGTGAGAGTGCCCACGACATCCTCCACGCTTTGCATGGACCTCGACCAGTGGAGGGAGATGGGGGTGCCGGAGGAACTGGCCGGGAAGCAGTTGGAGGTTGTGGAACCCCACCGGCGGATGGGGATACTGGGAACCTACACCTGCACTCCGTATCTGCTGGGTTTTATCCCCCCCAAATATTCTCACATCGCATCGGTGGAGTCCTCAGCCGTCATATACTTCAACTCCATGCTGGGGGCATGGACGAACAGGGGCGGTATATTCACGAAATACTCGGCGGTAACGGGAAAATACCCCGAGATGGGATACATGCTGCGGGAGAACAGGAAGGGAACCCATCTTTTCCACATCGATCTTGAAAAGGAGGAGCTTTCAAGCTTCCTCGACCACAATCTTCTGGGCATCCACATCGGCTCTATCGTCGGAAGCGAGGTCCCCGTACTCGATAGAATACACACTCGCGAACAGGAGAACCTCATAGGAATGGGTGCCACCCTGGCCACCTCCGGCTCCGTGAGCCTCTATCACATACCCGGTGTGACCGCCGAGGCGAGGTCCCTGGAGGATGCCTTCCATGGAGAAATACCGAGGGAGAGATTCCACGTGGGACGCGAGGAGCTTTACGAGGCAAGGACGCAGGTCGCCACCATGGACGGCGGAGAGGTGGACTTCGTTCTCCTGGGCTGCCCCCATTACAATCTCGACCAGTTAAGGGAGGTGGCGGAGATGCTGGACGGAAAAAAACTGGCAAAGGGGGTCGATCTGTGGGTCTGTACCAACAGGATGACGAAGATGGCCGCCCGCTGGCAGGGCTACGTTTCCATGATCGAGGCGGCGGGGGGCAGGGTGGTCTGCGATTCGTGCCCCGTGGAGTCCCACATGAGGACCAGCACATGCCAGAAGTACGGCCTACCAACTCCTTATATCAAATCCATGGCCACGGAATCCGGCAAGATGGCTCGTTACGTCAAGGACCTCATCGGATGCGAGACCGTCCTGGTGGACAGGAAGGAATGCATTAGGGCGGCACTAACGGGCAAAACGGGGTGTGAGAAATGACGGAGACCGAGTCGGTATCTGCAAGAATAAAATGCAAGCCGGTGGTAAAGGGGACGGTGGTGGGAGAAGCACTGGTGATGAAGAGATCCTTTGCCTTCATGGGCGACGTGGATATGAACACCTCGGAGATAATCGCCAGGGACCACGAGCACTGCGGTAAGAACATCGCCGGAAAGATACTGATATACCCGGAGACCAAGGGCTCCTCCGGGGGATGCGTGGTGCTCATGGCCCTGTATGAGGTGGGGCGGCAGCCAGCGGCCATAATCAACCTGAAGATGGCGGATTACAACCTGGTCGAGGGAGCGATACTGGCGAAAGTGCCCCTTGCGTGCCTCCCGGAAAGGGACCCTGCGGAGCTTATTGGAACTGGAGACCTCGTCAGGTTGGATGCCGAGAACGGGTGGATCGAGCTGGTGGAGAGAACGGATCGAAATCCGGGTCAGGGGTACCGATGAAGGATCGATTCTACCTTGGACTTGACCTGGGCTCCGTGAGTCTGGATGCGGTTGTTGTGGACCAACGCCGGAGGATATGCTGGTGGCGCTACAGGAGGGTCAGGGGATGGCCCCAAAAAGCCCTCCATTCGGTCCTCCGCGAGCTCATCGATGATTTTGCCCGACCCCGAAGGATAAAAAGGTTCGAGGGCGTCCTGGCCACGGGCAGCGGGAAGGAGATAGTACAGGAAGAGCTTGGTATAACGGCCGTCAACGAGATCGTTGCTCACGGTATGGCGGCCCTCCGGGAGGCGGGGGGCGAAGCATCTGTCATCGAGATCGGAGGACAGGACTCCAAGTTCATACAGGTCGATGGATCGGGTCCCGGCGATTATTCCATGAACGAGCTTTGCGCAGCGGGGACCGGGGCATTTCTTGACGTTCAGGCCGAGAGGCTGGGAATATCCATAGAGGAGCTCTCGCAGCTGGCTGCCCGGGCGGAACACATACCGTCCATCGCCGGTAGATGCAGCGTCTTTGCCAAATCCGACATCATTCACCTTCAGCAGAAGGGAACGCCCCTCGAGGAGATCGTCGCCGGACTGTGCTATGCCCTGGCCCGCAATTACATTGCCACCCTCATAAGAGGCCGGGAGATAAGACGGCCCGTCGTCTTCCAGGGGGGAGTATCGCTCAATGACGGTGTAGTCCGGGCCTTCCGTGAACTGCTGGAGCTTACTGAAGAGGACATCATCAGGCCGGAGATGCCGCATCTGATGGGAGCAATAGGTGCCGGGATCATGGCAGCCGAATGGGAGAGCGAGAGATTGTCCGTTCGGAAGATCGCAAAGATCGCACGAAAAGCCCACCTGGGATCCGTTGACGGGATAGCCCTTGGGGGATGGGAACTATCAAGCCAGGAAGGGCGCCAGGACGACGGACTGGAATCATTCGCTATCGAACCGCCGGACACTCCACCAGAAACATCGATGTTAAAGATTGACCGCGGGGAAGAATCGGCAGACCCAGAGGTGAAGGGATTCTTTCTGGGCCTTGACGTTGGATCCGTGAGCACCGATGCCGTTTTAATTGGAGCGGACGGCAGCATTGCCGCCCGTGTCTACGCCATGACGAGAGGAAAACCCCTCGATGCCGCGGCAAGGATAATGGCCTTCTTATTGGAGCACTTCGACGGCGGGCAGGTCCGGGCGGCAGGTGTCACCGGCTCCGGCCGAAAACTGGTCGGACATATACTGGGAGCCGACGTTATTATCGACGAGATATCGGCCCAGGCGCGCGGTGCCAGTGTGTTCTTTCCAGAAGTGGATACCGTGATGGAGATAGGTGGGCAGGACGCCAAGTTCATTCGAATGGACGGCCGGAGAATGGTGAGAATGTTCGAGATGAACCGGGCCTGCTCTGCGGGAACGGGCTCGTTCATCCAGGAACAGGCCGCACGTTTGAGCGTGGACCTTCGAAATGATTTCGCATCCCTTGCCCTGTCCTCGAAGTATCCCGTACCACTGGCCAATCGCTGCACCGTCTTCATGGAATCGGACCTGGTGCATCACGTACAGCGCGGCGCCGCGCTCCCGGATCTCCTCCGGGGCGTCTCGTTGGCCGTGGTTGACAATTACATGGGAAGGGTTGCCCTGGGTCGGGTTCCCGGGAAGCTGATCGTGCTACAGGGAGGTGTGGCAAAGAACGCCGCCGTGGTGGAGGCCTTCAGGAAGAAACTGGGTGACTCGGAGGTTATGGTGCATCCGTGGCCCGAGCTCTCCGGGGCGCTGGGAGTTGCCGCACTGGCCGCGGAAAGAACGGGGAAGGGTGATTTTAAAACCACCTTCAAGGGCTTCGACGTGAGCGGTTCCTGTGACACGGAGAGCTTCACCTGCCGGGGATGCGAGAACCGGTGCGAGGTGAACGTCTTCATCACAGAGGCGGGAAGGTTCCATTTCGGCGACCTCTGCGGCAGGTACAGCGAAAGGCACCGGGCCGCGATCAGAGGAACGGACCATACTAATATTACCCGGGTATCGGAACATCGTACAGATAAGAACGCTTCCGGGGCAAGGACGTCCAGAACGTCCGGTCATGATCAGGAACGGGCGGTCCGGAGAGCAAGGGGGGAACCTGTTCATGACCGCGATCCGCATGACGGGACCTACCGGGATAGCAAGGCCAGGATCGGGATCCCCCGTGCCCTTCTCTATCATGAATACCATCATTTCTGGGATCTGTTCTTCAGGAAACTGGGGATAGACACCATCACGTCCCCTGCCACATCGGACGAGATCTTCTCACTTGGCCTTTCCAGACTTCCCGCCGAAACCTGCATGCCCGTGAAGATACTGTTCGGTCATGTCGCCTCTCTCGTGCGGGACGGTATCAAGAGGATATTCGTTCCCGGACCGGGAAGGATGTGGGGTCATCTTCCGTGCCCCTACGTCCAGCATGCGCCGGCCATGATATCATCGGTCTTCAGGGATACTGAGATCCATTCATTCGCCCTGGTTCCTTTCCTGGACGAGCCCGAACTCAGGGCCATGGCAAGCGAGGTGAGCCGTTCCTTCTCCGTTCCGGAAGAGAACGTCCTGGGCGCATATGCCACGGCAAGATCGGGACACGAGAAACACCTGGAACGGCTGATCCTTGATACGGGAACCGACGGGGAGAGGCCGCTGGCGGTTATCATCGGAAAGCCCTATACCCGAGCGGACCGATTCCTGAACCTGGCCCTCCCGTCGAAGCTGGCAGGGACCGGCTTCGACGTGGCCTTTTCAAGCCAGCTGCATCAGGATGAAA
Organism: uncultured archaeon; assembly: GCA_964423515.1. Classification (GTDB taxonomy): domain Archaea; phylum Thermoplasmatota; class Penumbrarchaeia; order JASLWR01; family JASLWR01; genus CAYRFL01. Next base: position 17,736 of record CAYRFL010000015.1, on the reverse strand, counting down.
ATAAAGAGCGTCCTCTAGAACCGGACAACGTCGGTTGGTACTTCAACAGGTCGATGATCGAGGAAGCTGCGCGTGTTATGGAGGATGAGAATAGATTTCCCGTGGTGATAACGACGTTCGGATGCGGTCCGGATTCCTTCACCATACCGCTTCTCGAGGAGACGTTCGGCGAGAGGCCGGCCCTCTTTCTCGAGATGGACGAGCACAGGGCGGATGCGGGGCTCGAAACGCGCATAGAGGCGTTTCACGAATGCGTAAGGCAGTGGAGGGAGAGGAGAGGCCCGACAGTGCCGACGCCCACCCCGACCGGAAAGATCCTTCCTGGGCCCCCGGCGGGAAAGCAGGGCGGCCACTATATCATCCCCCGCTTCTCGGACCACGCCTTCGCATTCGCGGGGGCTCTGCGGGCTGCGGGATTCACGGCCAGGGTACTCCCGCTGCCGGACAGATCGGTGCTGGATATCGGCGCGGAGATATCGGGCGGAAAGCAGTGCCATCCCTTCCAGCTCATATCGGGCGACATAGTGCGTCTGGCGGTGGAAGGAGAGCTGCCTTTGGGAGCCACGTACCTCTTTCCGGTGCTGTCTTGTTCCACCTGCCTCATCAACCAGTACGTTCCGGCCATACGGAGATACCTGAATCGGGTGGGACGCTCCGACGTGATGGTGATGGGAACCACCACGGACGTGCTGTACGAGAGCCTTGGCGCCATGAACCTCCTGAATCTCGGGAGGGGCATAGTGGGGGTAGAATACCTCCTCCGGCTCCGCCACGAGATACGGCCTTACGAGATCAAGAAGAACCGAACGGACAGGGCATACGACAGGGCCATGAAGATGCTGGTGGAGAGGTTGTCGGAGGGAAAGGCCCACGAGGGGATAACGGAGGCCATCGGCTTGATGGAGAAGGTCAGGACGGCGAAACGCGGTTCGAGACCGGTGATCGGCGTGGCCGGCGATGTTTACACCAGGATAAACCCGCAGGCGAACGCGGGGCTGTTCCGGCTCCTGGAGAAGCTGGGCTGCGAGGTCTGGATATCGCCCACCATCTTCGACATCTCCATGGCCGGGGCAGAGATGAGCGTCAAGAGATCGTGGAAGTACAGGGAATACTGGAACATGACATATTCCTGGGCCTCGGCACGGCTCATGAGGATGGAGATGTGGCGCATACAGAAGCGGTTCAGGGGCATTCTCAAGAATCTCGACGAACCGGACCTCGAGACCATCGAGAAATACATCGACGGCCTTCTGCCGGGTGATCCGGAGCTGCTGGTAATTCTCAACGTCGCCAAGCACATGGACTTCGCCGAGAAAGGGGTGGACGGCATACTCAACGTGTTCTGCCTCAACTGCATGGTGGGCACGTCAACGGCGGCGGTGCTGCCGGCCATCAAGGAGAGGACGGGGAACGTGCCCATGATGTCCCTGGTTTTCGACGGCCTAGGCAACACGCACACCAGGAACCGGATAGAGGCATTCGTCCACAGGGTAAAGAGAAATCACAGGGAGAGGATGGAGGCGAGGTCCAGGAAGGAGGAGGGCTCGGGCGGGGGCATGTTCGACAGGCTGAAGGAAAGGGTCAGACAGCTGGGATGGCCAACTGTGAAGGGTGGCGAATGATGCTGTGGGTCATGTGGGATAATTGAGATAATGGAGATAATGGAGATAATGGAGATAATGGGGGATCGGATTGGAAAAATGAACGGGGGTAAACCATCGAGGGGGAATAATGGAAGGGGATGAACACGGTGGGTGATGCGAAGGAAAAAATGGACCTCTTCAACGCGCTGAGCCATCTCGCAGGGGCCCTGCTGGCGGTGGCCGGGCTGGTGCTGATGGTCATATTCGCCGCGAGGGAGGGCGGTCCCTGGCACGTGGTATCCTTCGCCATATTCGGAAGCAGCCTTGTCCTTCTGTATTCCGCCAGCACGCTGTACCATTTCTTTCCGTCCCGATCGAGGGCGGGGCGGGTGTTCCACAGGATCGACCACATAATGATATTCGTGCTCATCGCCGGGACGTATACGCCGGTATGCCTGGTCCCGCTGAGGGGCGGATGGGGATGGAGCCTCTTCGGCGTTACCTGGGGGATCGCCGTGGCGGGAATACTGTCGAAGGCCATATGGTTCAGGGCTCCTAAATGGTCCGCGATCATCATCTATCTCACCATGGGATGGCTGGCGGTATTCGCCTTCTATCCACTCACAAGGACGATCCCTTTCATGGGCCTCTTCTGGCTGGTGGGCGGCGGTGTTTTCTACAGCATCGGGGCCGTGTTCTACGGTATCGACAAGAAGCATCCCACTGGAAAATGGATCGATTATCACGGTATATTCCATCTGTTCGTTCTGCTGGGCAGCCTGTGCCATTTCTGGCTGATGTTCAGGTATGTGCTGTATCTTTGATGGGGGCTTTCAAGGAAAAATCGCAGAGTTATGGGAATCGGGAGGTACGTCGGATGACGTATCAAATAAGGTGAGCTCGATCCTGAAATACTATTCAAAACACTCTCACGTTTTCCGCATAACGGTCTTTATGGAATAGGCACATATGAGAGTTGTAACCATCTTCATACAATGCTGGTTATCACATTTCCTTTCGTAGATTTCATAGCCTCACGTGCATAACTAATATGTTATAACTTCAGTTACTTCCCCGGTTCTGGCATCAACCTGAACCCATGCAGGAATGTCTGATTCTTCAGCAGGATGAGAATTATAATACCAATGAAAACTCCATTCTTCATGTATACTCATACTACCTCTTAAAGATAAAGCGGTAGCTGATTTCGATTTTTCCCATTTTTTAAAATAATCTTTAAGGATTGAGTTCTCCAATGCAATATCGTAAGCGGTATCAGTATCAAATGAAATCGATGTTACATTTATGAATTTCGCATCGCTTATTGGCATTTCATCTGATCTCTGGCTCACATCCAAAACAGGATTTTTTCCATAACTAAAATCAACGACAATCCACTTTTGAATAAGACAAATTGAATTATTATAATCGAATATCAATTCAAAAAAATCATATCTAACGGTCTTGAAACGACCTCCTCCTACATGGTCTAAGCAAAGAATTCTAGACAAATAGACCTCTTCCGAAGAGGTATTTGCTAATTCTCTAGCTTCATCATATTTTTCAAGACCGGTATATCCCCGTTCATGAGGCTTTTCGAGGAAATTTAGAAAAAAACCTATCGGTGCAATTAATAGAACAATGAGTATGATAATTATCAAGATGATTTTTTTCATGCTTTCACCTACTCATATCATTCACCCTTTAAATCATCACATTGATTAGGCGGTAAGTACGAGTACTATAACCAAAGGTAACTTCTTCATACCTTCACCTTGTACCATTGGAATAGATTGTCTCGTCGGGTATATATCCCTTTCATCTCCGTTCTCGTTCGTCCCGCCCTCCACACCTCCTTCGGAACCTTTTGCTCCGCTCCCACAGGTCCGATCTTCACAGGTGATCGGCACTCCCCCAACCGCGTCATCCTCGTTCCCACCTCCGAATCCACGACATCGACATCGAGGGGAACGGCACGGCGGGCACTGGTTCTGCGAGGATACGGGAGCGGGGAGTAAGAATTCGCTTGGTACAGTTATTTCTTCTCGGTGAAGGTATAAATGAACGGACGAGTTATCTGAGAGCGAGAAATGTAATGAAAAGTTATAAATAGTTATGAAATATAATATAATATTACGAAATGTAATGAATTATCGAATCAGGTGAGAAAAATGGTCCAGGCAGTCATCGTCCTTGATGAGCATCATAACAGGGTCATCAACGTGGTAAAGGGTAAATACGGTCTGAAGAACAAGTCGGACGCGATCAGCCATATTATCGATGAATATGAGAAGGAACTCCTCGAACCGGAACTCCGCCCGGAATACGTCGAGAAGATAGAAAAACGCCAGCGAGAAGAGACCGTTGAGATAAAGGACTTCAATAAACACTTCGGGCTGGAATAGAATTCAGCAGAATCGGTCCCTCCGGGCTGCGATTCTGCAAACATTGTCAAGCTGAAAACTTCGACTTTTTGTCGTACTTTTCACCGTTGACAATATGTACCGGTTGATAATGAGGAGAACGGTCGAAAAGATATTATTGAAACTGGCCAGAAAGGACAGAAAAAAGGTAATGATCATAGGCAAGAAAATTTCAGAGATACTCAGGGCCCCGCATCGTTTCAAGAACCTCAGAAGACCGTTGCAGCATTTGAAACGCATCCACGTTGATCGGAGTTATGTACTTGTATATTCCGTAGATGAAAATCTGAAAACCGTTACGATCGAAGATTATGACCACCACGACAATATCTATCGAAAATGATCTATCATTCCGGCTCAATTCTTCTCTACGGCGCACGTCTCCCGATTTTTACCGTTCCTAGCTCGTCGGGGGCGGGGGCGGGGGAGCTTGGAACTGCTCTATCAGCTCCGGTTCGATAATCTCCCGCACGGCACCGGCATCCTCCATCTTGTTGCCGCAGGACATGCAGAACACATCGTTATTTCGTACCACCGCATCGCACTTCGGACAATGTTTTATTACGCTCTCATCGTCCCCCTCGCTTTCCCCCTCACCCTCGGTCTCGCTCTCGATCACCGGCCCCATGCTCGGCCCGCCGGAGATATGTTCGGAACCGAAGCCGTCCTCATCCTCATCCTCATCCTCATCCTCATCCTCATCCTCATCCTCATCCTCCTCATCGTCCTCATCGTCCTCATCGTCCTCATCGTCCTCATCGTCCTCATCCTCCTCATCGTCCTCGTTATCCTCAGTCCTGTTGCCACAGGCCGTACAGAACTTGTAGGGAGGTAACATCTCGGCCCCGCATTTGGTGCATTCCTCTCCATCATCTTCTTCATCGTCCCCTTCATCATCCCCTTCCTCGTCTTCCTCGTCGTCATCCTCATCGTAGTCCTCATCATCATCGTCGTCCTCGTCGTACGCTTCTTCCTCTTTCCTTTTACGCTTCTTTTCATCGGCCAGTTCCTTTTTCAATTTGACGACGAGCAACTTGTGTGTAACCAGCTTGATTTCATAGGATTTTCTGAGCTGGGCGAGCATCCTCCGCTCGTTCCACTCGATGGAGCCTCCGGCCAGTACTCCTTTCAGCACTTCACTATATATCTCTAGATCCCTTGCCTTCTGCGCTTCCAGAGGATCTTCCTGTATCACATCCGGGAACCACTTTTCGATCAATTTCTTGCCGATGAACTTGATGGGCATGGAGCTCACTATCACAACGCCGGCAGATATGAAACCGGATATCTTTGACCTGCCAAATGTTTCTGATGTGACCAGACCTTCCATCATCTTCTCAACAAGGAAGAACACACCCGTAAGGGCAAATGTTACCATGGAGTACTGGATCGATCTTTTTACTATGAGGTCTATATCGAACAATCTCTCTTTGAGAATTCCAAATGCAAGAATGCCCATGGAGATGGGCATGAGAAGTAGAGCGGTGTTCAACTGAAGGGGAACTCCCAGGACGCCCTTGAAGAAGTTGGTAAGGATGGCTCCCAGTAATGGAAAGAAATACGCCATCATGAAATAGGAACCCTGCCTGTGCAATTCCATGTCCTCTTTCTGGCGGAACATCCAGATGCAGTTGACGAAGGTGGCGATCCCGATGACCATTACCCAGAGTTGAAAGAACGTTCCGGGCCAGTTATCGGCCCTGGCCGGTAGTATATGTCCGTCCAGGTCGCTCTCCTTGTTCTCCACATCCGCATCCAGGAAGTCCGGGTTCGCAATGATGAGGGTGAAGACGATCAGAGGTAGGAGATAGACCAGGAACGCCTTCTTGTACTTCAGAAGCTTGCCCCTTTTGCGGTACAGATATGAGAAATGAAACAGAAAGGTGATAGCCAGGATATCTGCGATGTAATAAACATAGGCAAGGCCGAGCCATATCTTTACGTCGGTGATACAAACTATGATGGCTGCTATGATGGCGGTGAGACCCCCACAAATGGCCCCCACGGCGAACAACAGGACCACGGGATTATCGCGCTTCTTCTGGAGGAGCAAAAGGCTGAGCCCTATCATGATGAAGCCGGACAGTAAATATCCCAACGCCCAGTAGTCGAGTGCGAAGATTGCCATGTATTCTCTCCATGAATTGAGAATGTAGGAATGTGGGATGTGGGTAAAAAATATTTAAACCTGATGCATCAAGTGTAACTGATGGATACCCGAAATTGTACTGTAAGGTTCGTGCGAGTGGACAGGGCTTGAAAAAATATTGGGGTGCGGAAAACAAGGACGGTCCATTGCCTCGCATGACGCCGAAGACCTGTCAGATAGGACCGAGGGGGAAAGCCAGGGGATAAAATATATAACAAAACAGGGGATTCACCGCACGTCTAGAGTAATGACGACGTGGTCGTATGAATGTAGGTATCATCGGCTGCGGGTTTATCGGAGCGATGCTCGCGAAGGAATGCGATAATATCGATGAGATATCTACGGTCAATCTCTTCGATATCGTCGGTACGAGGACCCGCCAGATAGCTGCGAGGATCCGGAAAGCCAGGGTATTCGATGAAAGCGACGAGCTCATCGAGGCGTCCGACCTCGTCATCGAGGCAGCCTCCCATGAGGCCATCAGGCAGTACGGACAGGCGGTTCTCCGGCGCAGCAAGGACCTGATGGTCATGAGCACGGGCGTCTTCTGTGACAGCGAGCTCTACGAGAGCATGAAACGGTTGACTCGCGAGAATTCGTGCCATCTCTATATGCCCTCCGGAGCCGTTGCGGGGATCGACGGATTGAAGTCGGCCGGGGTTGCCCACATCGACACCGTGGAGCTAAGGACGACAAAGTCGGTCCGCAGCCTCGAGGGCGCGGATTACATCCACAACATCGGTATCGATCTATCGGAACTGAGCGAGCCCGCCGTGGTATTCGAGGGCAGTGCCAGGGAGGCGGTCAAACTGTTCCCCCAGAACGTGAACGTGGCGGCTGCCATATCATTGTCCGGTATCGGTTTCGACCGTACGCGCGTCAAGGTGATAGCCGACCCCAAGGCCACAAGGAACCATCACACCCTCACCGTCTCCGGCAGGTTCGGGAACTTCGAGATGGCCCTGGAGAACTACCCATCCATCTCCAACCCGAAGACCAGCTACCTGGCGGGTCTTTCGGGGATCGCCACTCTGAGAAACATCGTTTCGGGCATATGGATCGGAACCTGATTCGGGGTATTGAACGTCATCCATATGATATCCACGTATTATCCAAGTGTCATAAAAGTATCATCCACTCATTCTACAAAGGGTTGGCCCCATGGCATCCGATGATCCAGGACGAATATCTCTCCGTATAGACGTATTCACGAGAAGCGCCAAACCGGAGGTGGAGCTCGATATCGAGGCAACACCCGGTTCGGATGAAGGAAGCGCATACATCGTTCTGGGTTTCAGATTTCCCGAGGACGACGTTCCGGGGGAGGTCGCCATCGACGTGAGCGGTCAGGTGGAAGGTGCAGGAAAAAGAACCTTTTCTCCCGATAGATATGATTGTTCACATACCCTGGAGATCAAACTCACCGAACCGTTGCGGAAAAGATACGAGATCGACGCCACCGTCAGGCACGGCATCTATTATTCCACCATTCTACCGGAACGAAGGCTTGACTTCTCCCCCGCTTTCCCGGAAGTGGAATTCCTGGGCCTCAAGGCCGGAAGATACGGCGTGTCGGAGGGCGAGGAAGTGACGCTCAAACTGGGCCTCAGAGGCCCCGGGTCCGGCATGAAGGTCGAGATATGGGGCCAGGTCGTTCATGGGGATGGGAAGCTAGCCGCAAGATTGGGAAAGATCGATGCGGACGTCGGGGGGACAACGACGATAGCGATCCCCGTTCGACTGCCCAGGGGCACCAGGGGCGGATCCCTGGACGTGGAGCTGAACGTCCGTCACAGGGGTGGGAAGCTTGAGAGGCTGGTCCGGGACGTCCTCTCCCTGACCCCCGGGATCGACGTCAGCATATTCGAACTTTCGGTGGAGCCCCCTGAGATGATCTCCGGGGAGAGCATAACCGTGTCCGGGGAACTCGTCAACCACGGTTCCGAGACGGCAAGTTTGAACATGTCGGCGGGGATCGAACGGGATGGCGAACTCATTTTGGAGCAGCATGAGGAAAGCCTGACATTGGACGGTCAGCCGGACAGGGACTCCATGGGACTGTTTTTCTCGTATGAGATCGGACGGGACGTGGAGCTCGGACCGGGCAGATATTCTGCGTTCATGCATATCACCGGAGATGCGGACGTCCGGAAATCCGTGGAATTTACCGTTTCCGCCGGGGGACATATGACCTTTGTGGGCGCCGCTACCTCGAAGGTGGGCTATGTTGTCGGTGAGGATGTACTGATACGCGGGCTCTTTGCATCAGACGGTAGAATGCCCCGGGGCACCTATCCGACCAGGGCCGAACTTTACGACCTCCGCAGAAAGAAACTCGGATCGATCGGGGGAAAGCTGGATATCGGTGCTGAGACCGGTGGTAATACCGGCGGTGGAAGAACGCAGGAGGTCGTGGAATGGGTTCTTCATCTCGACGAGACCATGGAAAGAGGACCCGTGAACATGACGGTGCGGGTATTCGATACGGAGGACGAAGATACCCTGCTCTCGGAGCAGGTCCCCTTCCTTTTCCATATCCTTCCATCCAGGTCCCTTACTCTATTTGCGGAATCGGAGGACCCCCCCGCGGGAAAGGGTCCGATCAGGTATCTCTTCCCGGATGAGAAGGTGCGCGATACGGCAGATTTCGGCCGTCTTCGGATAATTGGACTTGAGAACGACATTCAGGTACTGCTCATGGACGATAGATTGCCCGGTGATGATCCCAAGGAGATGCTGGAGCTCGAGAGTAAGCTTTTTCCCGTGGCAGCTGCCGGTATGGGGATGGATCGCGGTTATATTCGTGAGATGCGGGAGAATATAGAGGGCCTTCTGTATCTTCTCGAGAACACGACGCGCCTTATCGCCCGAAAGCACCGCGCCCTTGCTCCGTTCAAGGTCGGGAAGGGAGAACGGACGGCAGGGGAATACGTGGAAACGCTTCTGAGTTCCCACAGAGAACGACTGCGGATGAAGCTCGAGAGCATGCCCAGGGGTACGAAGAGAAAGATGATGGGGGAGAGGCTGGCCGTGGACGAATATCTCTGCCAGAACATCCTCGCCGAGGCTTTCAGCCGGGCGAAGTTGGGTAAAGGGGCGCCTCCACTCCTCTTCGATCATTTTACACTGGCCGAATCGGACAGACAGAAGGGCGGCAAACTCCTCAAGAACACTTATTCCGCACTGAAAAGAACGCAGCGGTGGGATCTCGATTTCACCGGACCACTGGAGAAGAACCGCCGTCTTCTGGACGAACTGCTATCCACCGGAAATTACCCGGCCCGGATAAAGAAGTCCTGCAATGCTCTCGCGTACAAAAATGGAGAAGGGAAGACGGGTGAGAAGGGCGACGACGCTGCCCCGGAAATGGTATCCATGTCCCTGAGCCTTTTGGCCTCGGTGGCATTTCGGAGGGTTCTTGATGACATCGATGCCCTGGTCGTAAAGAACGGGTTACGACATGGGATCCTGCTCCTCCACGACCTTCACGTTTCCATATTCTACCTCAACCTGTATCTGGGTCTCGCCGAGAAGACCATGGTTCATCAGGCCGGAAGGATCCGGAAAGCGGGAAAATGGTTATCGGGATTTCTTGGCAGGTTCGCCACAGACGTCGAACGGGTGATGACCGAGGTGATGAGAACCCTCGTCGATCACAGGAGCAACACGGCCATAAGGATGAATGCGGAGAGGTTCCGACGGGGTATCGGAATCGAGCCTCGTGAGCAGACCGCGGACCCCAGGGCCGGAGGGATCACAAGGTTCCCGCTGCGCTTTATCAACAGGGAAGATAGCCCGGTTGCAATGGACCTCATCCTGACCGTTCCGGGAGATGACTATAGACTGCATTGGCCGGGATCGGACCGTCAGGAACGGGTCTACCGTGTCAAGGGTCATGTCCAATCTCCCGGGACCGGGGAAAAGGAGATCAAGATCGAGATACCCCCATCGGTGGATGGTGAGGTAGGCAGCGCTCATCTGGTCGCTATAGCGCAACGCGACCACCTCTATGGCCGCAGGGACTCCTCCTGCGTTGGTTCAAGGGATCCGGGAAAACTTGAGCTCTGGTCTGAGGAAAATAGATTCCGCTTCCCGTCGGTCCGGGATGGACTCTCCCGTGAGCAGTTCGATGGGATACTTGAACGTATCGTCAGACGGAGGCGCTCTGGCGGAAAGGGGGAGACGGTTCCCGTTGTAGAAATTCTGGCAAAGGAAATGGGTATTCCGAGAAAGAGGTTGCTCCATATACTTGAGGATAATCCGGTATTTTCCCTCGAAGATGTGCCCGTGAAAGGTGGTTTCCTGGGTCTGAGAACGGTGAAGGGACACGAGATACGTCTGTCCAACACGGAAGAGTGCATCGCAGGTCTGTCCAGCGACGCCCCCGGAACGATATCTGAATTCGCATTGAACCCGGTGGCTGCGGTAAGAATGATAAGCGTTCTGGCAAAGAGGTTGAATTCCCTGCCAGCCGTCAGGGGTGGCGCCGGCAGGAGGATAGTACACACCCCGGCCCCACCGGCCTCTATCCAAGATCACGGGAAGGACGAGCGACACGGTGAAACGGGTAAGGGCAAAGACGAGAAGATGCTCCGTGAGCTCAGAAGGAAGAGAGGCGAGAGCATTACCGTTGGCGGAAACGATTACAACACCCTGGAGGGACTGCTCAGAGCGCTGCTGGAGCTCGGATCCCCGGAGCTGCTGGAATTGGCTTCCCGCGACCATTTCGGAAGAAGCCTGAGCGAATCGGAGGGTGAGCGTATCCTTGGAGGCATTTTCATCTACCTGAGGACTAGGATACATCTGGGGGAGATCAGGGAGGCCGATATAAAGGGGGAACTGTTCTCACGCCTTCTTGACACGCCTCTGGGAGAACCCTTTTTCGAAGATGTCCTGATGCCCAAGATCCGCAGCCTCACAAGGGTCACCACAGGGGACGCGACCAGATTACTCGAGGAGGTAAGGGTGGCAGGCAGACGGTACGCCCCATCGGCGCTTTCCGACATCATCTTCTCGCTGGACCGCGAGATCCGTCCACTGGTCATGAGGGTGCTGGGAGAGCTTGGCGACGAGAGGGCCATGCCGTCGCTGCAAAAGATGCTCGAGACCTCCGTAGAGCGGGAGGACAGAATTGCTGCAATGGAGGCTCTATTGGAATTGAACACATCCGACTCACGGGATATAGCCAGGAGTGCTGCAGCGGGGGATGCGGAGCTTCACGAGGTGGCAGCGAGGCGGGGTTTGACCATTGCGGACAAGGTGGAGTCGGACGAGAAGAAGGTGCTTCTCGATTGAGGTCAGCTCCAAAACAAGATATGCTCTTCTATTATCGGATCTAAAAAAAGAAAAAATATGTTGTTCCCGCTTGGCCGGAACAACAATCACAGCCCCTTGGGGCATTTGAAGAAATGGATCGGACCGGTTGACAAAAAAGGTCTAAGCCCTGCCAAGTATCCTGCACACGGTTGTGCTGCACTTGGGGCACTTGCCCTTGAGCATCTTCGTGTTGTTCTTGGTGACAACCTCTTTTCCGTCCTTGATATCGACCATCTTCTTGCACTTCATACATCGTCCTTGTACCATTCATCTCACCTCTTGCTTAGGATTATGTCATTTGTATTCGGGAGTTACACCCCCGTTGAGGTGGGAAAAATACGCTTTTCGTATTTCTTATTTACGTTACTTTGTTCGGTAAAATCATTCTTAGCGTACGATTTTAGGGCCGAGGTCACGGGCTCCCACCGCCGGAGATTCATACTCGTGGGTGTTGAAATACTGTGCAGCGGTGGTGCAGGAATCTGTGCCCCACGGGGAACGTGGATTCGGATTGGAAAGAAGAGATTCGATGCCCTTCACGAAGCTCACGAGATTCGATTGAAAGCCCCATCCGTCCAGTAGGCGGGTGCACACCTCCCCTCCGTCATCGGGCAGCTTGATGTTCGGATGGAATATCTCGCTGGACCACCTGACGATGGGCTTCTCGTACGGATAGGAGTCGGTGATCGTGACCATGAACTGATGCGTGTTCTTGTGGGACAACCCATCATCCCGCCAGACCGGCCCCGGCGTTTCCACCAGCGTGACCATCAACGTTACGGGAAATTCCTCGATCTCCCCGCCCTTTATGGCGACTATATGAATGAGCTTTCTCTTGGCCAGGGATATTTCCTGTGAAACCCTTCTCTTGAGAATGTCCAGGGGAAGCTTGGGCATGGAATTCACCTTTGAACGAGCACGATATCGTTCTTTTCGCTTATATCTTTTTTTGATTGTTGAACCGGCTCGTGAACCGGACCCTCGTCGTGCCGCCGCATACGTCGGATCATCTTTCCATCATTGGGATCCTGACGCCCCTATCCCTGGCAACGTCCTTTGCCCGCCCGTATCCCGCATCCGCATGACGCATCACACCGGTCCCCGGATCGCAGGTTAAGACCCGTTCGAGCTTCTCCTCGGCGAGGGTCGTACCATCCGCTACAATCACCTGGCCGGCATGTATGGAATATCCGATGCCAACCCCGCCCCCGTGGTGAACGCTGACCCACGTTGCCCCCGAGGAAACGTTCAGAAGGGCGTTCAGTATCGGCCAGTCGGCGATGGCATCGGACCCGTCCAGCATCGCCTCGGTCTCCCGGTTCGGGCTGGCCACGGAACCGCCGTCCAGGTGATCTCTTCCGATCACGATGGGAGCGGAGACGGTACCGTCGCGGACCAGCCGGTTGAAGGCGATTCCGGCCCTGGCCCTTTCCCCGTATCCCAGCCAGCATATCCTGGCCGGTAGACCCTGGAACTCGAAGGAATCCCGCGCCATCTCGATCCATCTTCGCAGGTGTGTATCCTCGGGGAATAGTTCCAGTATCGCCTCGTCCGTCCTGTATATGTCCTCCGGGTCACCCGAGAGCGCCACCCATCGGAAGGGGCCCTTTCCCTCGCAGAACAGGGGTCTTACGTATGCCGGAACGAAACCGGGATAGGAGAAGGCGTCCTCAACGCCGTGGTCGAATGCCATCTGCCGTATGTTGTTGCCGTAGTCGAAGGCCACCGCACCCTCCCGCTTGAAATCCAGTATCGCTCGAACGTGGCGAGATATGGAGATGTATGATTTCCGCAGGTATTCCTCCGGATCCTTACTCCGAAGCCGGCCCGCCTCGTGAAGGTCGAATCCCGACGGGACATAGCCTACCAGCGGGTCGTGGGCCGACGTCTGGTCCGTCACCACGTCCGGCCGGAAACCCCGCCGGAACAGGTCGGGAAGCAGCACCGATGCATTTCCAAGCAATCCAATGGAGACGGCCCTTCCGTTCCGGGCACATTCCTCTGCCCTGGCCATGGCTTCCCCGATATCGTCGGTCGTTTCGTCCAGATATTTCGTGCGGAGCCTTCGCTCTATCATCCCGGGATCGATCTCCACGGCTATGCAGACGCCGCCGTTCATGGTGACGGCCAGGGGTTGTGCGCCTCCCATCTCCCCGAGTCCCGCCGTGAGGACCACGCGGCCTGAAAGGTCGCTGCCGAAATGTTTTCGAGCCAGGGAGCCGAAGGTCTCGTAGGTCCCCTGGAGTATCCCCTGGGTTCCTATGTAGATCCATGAGCCCGCGGTCATCTGGCCGTACATGATGAGTCCACGGTCCTCGAGGTCCTTGAAGTGCTCCCACGTCGCCCACCTGGGAACCAGCAGCGAATTGGCTATCAGGACCCTGGGAGCCCACCGGTGGGTCCTGAATATCCCCACGGGTTTGCCGCTCTGTACCAGGAGGGTTTCGTCATCGTCTAGATGGCGGAGGGATTCGACGATGGCATCATAGGCTTCCCAATTCCTCGCCGCACGCCCAGTTCCCCCGTATACTATCAGATTATCCGGGTCACGGGCGACATCCGGGTCCAGATTGTTCATGAGCATTCTCATGGGGGCCTCCGTCTGCCAACTCTTGCATGTGATATCGGTACCCCGGGGTGCTCTTATGATCCGTTTCATATCATACTCTCCGTTTCAAGTGAAGAAGAAGATTCCCACTGGCCATGAAAATGGGGTCAGGGGTGTGAGAACAATACAGATTTCTATCGGATTGAAGGACCAACTCTATTTCTTCTTTCGCCTCCAGAGTATGGAGCTCATGTCCTCCCCGATCTCCTTCCCGAACTTCCACAGGAGTTCCTTGGAGTTCTTGGTGAGATTGCTGGGAGTGACCACGGTGACCTTGACGTGCTGGTCTCCCCTCTGGCCAGTGTGAATGTTGGGAACCCCCTTCCCGCGAAGGCGGAATATGGTCCCCGTCTGGGTCCCCGGAGGTATCTTCATCTTTGCCTTGCCGTCTATGGTCGGTACCTCTATCTCCGCGCCCAATGCCGCCTGGAGGAACGTGACCGTTGTCTCGCACAGTATCTCATCGCCGTGGCGCTCGAACACGTCATGTTCGAGAACGTATATCATGACGTAGAGATCACCGGGAGGCCCCCCGCGAAGACCCGGCTCTCCCATTCCACGAATTCTGAGCCGCGCCCCGTTCTCCACCCCGGGAGGCACCTTGACGTAAACGGTTCGCTGGGACTGGTTCCGCCCGGTTCCCTGACAGTTGAAGCAGAGGCTCTCCGGACTGATGCCGGTTCCCTGGCAGTTATCGCAGATCACGAAGCCGCCCATCCCGCCATAGGTCTCCTGTCTTACCTCGCCCCGACCGCTGCAGTACCTGCATGGGACCTGGGGGGCTCCCGGTCTGATCCCTGTGCCCTGACAGATATTGCATTCCGTCATTATGGGGACGTATATCTCTGTCTCCAGTCCGAAGATGCTCTCCTCGAAGGTTATCTCGAGGTCGTATCTCAGATCCGCACCGGGCTGGGGACCCATCCCCCTCTTGTTGAAGTCGGCCGCAGGTGGTCCCTGCCTCGGAACCTGCCTGATATCGTCATACTGCCCGGGGGAGAAAACGTCCTCCGGCGGACCCGGCTGCGGCGTTGGTGTACCATACGATTGAGGTGAAGGTTCGGTCCCGACCCCTCCACCGACGGCTGGGCCGTAATGATCGTACTTATCCCTTTCCAGCGGATCGGACAGAATGTCAAAGGCTTCCTTTATGAGCCGGAATTTCTCAGCTGCCGCAGGATCGTCCTTGTTCGCATCAGGATGGTACTTCCTTGCAAGTCTCCGATATGCTTTCTTGACATCCGCCTGGGATGCATCCCGGTCTATCTCCAGTATCTTGTAGTAATCCTCTGGCAAAGATAATCACTCCAGTAAATCGTTTTGGAAGCACCGTGTCTTCTCACCACATCGGAATCATCATGGATTACGAATGAATACGCGTGTATTTTCCATTCAAACCGAAGGGGGTATGTGATGAATACTATGGGTTTATTTCAATGTTTCTATTCTTTTCAGTATTTCCTCCCGGTGTGTACCAGACCAGTAATATCTATGGCAGCGCGGGCAGTGCCAGAACTGCTCATGAATGGAGAAAACACCCTCCGGCACCTTTCCCTCCACCATGCCCTTTTCGACCTTTGAAATGAGCGTATTGCACACAGAACACCTCTTCAAGACCATGTCCCATCTAGCGGACTCGGAGATCACCCCGTATTCTTCGTCCACCTCCCGAAGCTGCTGGAACGTATCGAGCGAACTGAGTAGAAGGGACGCCGATGAAGATGAATACGCCAATTCTCGGTCGCGTGTGAGAAGTATTCGACCCTGGTCACGGGCCATTTCGTCGAGCGCCTCATCCGGAATCTCCGCAGGGTAAAGTACGTCAAAACCCAGGAGGCGCAACCATTTGGCCAATGTTCCCAGCATCCGATCGCAAACGAACTTCAGTGTGGTCTGTGATATGGGAAACACCCGTATTTTCATATCCTTCCGGCGTGGTACCATAACGAATCCGTGCTGGGGCCCCGATGAAAACGCATTCCTCTCGACCGCTGCCAACGGTACCGAATAATAGTGAATTCACCGAGACCAAGTTCATGAACCTCTCGATCCGGCGCCCGCGATATCCCGCACCGGCCCATCACAGCGGTTCATCGATCCTTTGATACGATACCAGGAAACCATCCTCCATGGGTAGGACCCTGGAACTACCGAGATGAACCACCTCCGATTCACTCATGGCTACCGGCGGGCCCACCATGGATGGAGAGCTGCCATCCCCGATGACGATGTTCCTGTAGTAGACGGTAAATATATCGAACAATCCTTTACGGATCATATAGGATATGACTGATGAGCCTCCCTCCACCAGGGCGGAACCCACACCACGGGCGAACAGCGATCCGAAAAGGGAAGCAAGGTCCAATGTTCCGGACCCATCTTCCTCGACCCTCAACACCTGAACGTTGTCCATCGAGAGAACGGATTCCTCAAGGCAACTACCATCTCCCCTGGCAATGGCGATCAGCGTCGAGGCGTTATCGGAGAGCACTCGGCTCCCCGAGGGAGTCCTTCCACGGGAGTCCAGTACGATGCGCAAGGGCTGGCTGATGTCTCCATCCACGTACCGGTCCTTGACGAGGAGTGACGGGTTGTCCTTTATCACCGTGTTCACGCCCACGATCACGGCGTCCATCTCGTTACGGAGAAAATGCACCCTTCTGAAATCCTCTTCCGTGGATATCCGGAGCCTCCTCCCACCTCCAAGAGCGATCTTCCCGTCCAGGGAGGCCGCGAGATTCATAAAGATCAAGGGCCTGTGGCAACGTTCATTGACCCTCCGTATGAGCAAATGAAGTCCTTCACGCTCCAACCTTAACTCCCTCCGTTTCTGGATCCGTATCCCTGCGGATCAGGCCATTCTCCGGAATACACGGTACAATCTGAAGGCTTTCGATCGCTTCAATCGGTCGATCTTCACCTTGTCCTTGGAATATATCTCGATTCGGCGTTTGATCGTACGAAGTTCATTCTCCAGAAGCTGCATGTCCCTATCGAGCATCTTGACCTTTACATTGATCTCCCTTTTCCGAAATTCCGCAAGGAGGGCTTTCCCGCTCACGGCCTTTCCGGGTTGAAGCCGGTAGGCATCCCTCCACCTCTTGAAAATCCCCTTCTGAATCCCTTTAATAGTACCGGAATGCAGGAACATGAAATCCATTCCGGCATATTCCCGGCTTCTGGAGAGAAGATCGGTCCTCAATTTGTTGAAATCGCTGCCGAACCATATTTCCTCAATGGGATCTCCACCCACATCGACGGGTACTGTACCGCCTTCCCGGGGTACGAAGATGCCCTCCGGCCCCAGCGAGAGCATGTACCAAGGTTCGAAGCTCTTCAAGGTGGCAAAGCGGATGAACGGCTTCTCCATCTTCGGATAACGTTTCTGAAACCGGGTCACTATCTTTGAGATGATCGCAGCACGTTCCTTCTCCCTGGAATCCCTGTTGGGCGAAGAAGGGTCATTTAGGAGCTCCTTCTCGCTCAATATGATGTTCAGATTATGCTCGAGAGCATATAGACCGCACAGAGTGATGAGGTCGTCACGTACGAGAAGAATCTCCCTTGCCTGGCTCTTCTTCATCTTCATATCCTTGCCATCGTCAGGAAGCATCGATTTCGGATGTACCTGGAAGAAGTTCGCACCAGCCCGATTCG
>CAYRFL010000014.1:43016-57443 GCA_964423515.1 uncultured archaeon | reverse complement strand
AGATTCAATCCATGGTGGAAGAACGCCTTTTCCCTCGAATACAGGGACCGAGAGATATACGGGGAAATACGAAAGTATATGCCCCTGCCGCAGATGATCTCGCTAACCGGACTCCGCAGGGTTGGAAAGACAACGCTCCTGTACAAGCTGATCGAGGACGCCCTCGGTGAAGGATTCGACCCCCTGCGTATCGTTTACTTCTCGCTTGACGAGTTCAAGGCCGGCAGGGTCTCCGAGATACTGGACGAATACGAGAGGATCGTAGGAAGAGATATTTCCGAAGGGGAAATCCTTCTGGTGCTCGACGAGATACAGAAGCTGGACGAATGGCAAGATCAGATAAAGGTTATCTATGATCAGTGGAAGGGACGTTTGAAGATTGTGGTATCCGGTTCCGAATCGCTGTTCATCCGACGGCGAACAAGGGAAACCCTAGCGGGAAGGTTATTCGAGTTCCAGGTCGATCCGCTGACGTTCAGGGAATACCTGAGATTCACGGATACTAGTTTTGAACCGATACATATGTACGAAAAAGAGCTGTCGAGATCGCTCAGGGATTTCATCCGTACCCAGGGATTCCCTGAACTGATCGGCGTTTCCGACAATGACATTGTCAGGAAGTACATCGAGGAGAGCATTGTCGAGAAGGTGCTGTTCCGCGACCTACAGTTGCTTATCGGCATCCGCGACATCACACTGCTATCATCCCTCTTGAAGATCATCGCAGGGGATCCCGGGAGAATGCTCGATCTTTCGGATATGGCAGGGGAGCTGGGAACGACGAGGCAGACTGTTTCGAACTACCTTTCCTATCTCGAGGACTCGTTCATGATAAGGAAGCTGTACAATTATTCCCGGAACCTTAGAAAGACAGAACGCAAGCTGAAGAGGTATTATCCCGCCATCATATCCACGAGCCTTCTCCTGAGTAGTGACCCCCTCTCCGAATCCAGGGTCTTTGAATGGTTCCTTACCCGCCAGTTGAAGGGGGAATTCTTCTGGAGGGATAAACACAAGAACGAGGTGGACCTCATCCTTGGAACGGACGAACCGACACCCGTGGAGATAAAATACGGCAGGATAAGCACCAGGGGATTGGAAGCATTCATGAAGCGCTTCGACGTCAAAAGGGGTTACATTCTAACGCCTGAAAGGGAAGAGAAGATAGTCAAGGGAGACCTGGAGATCAATTTTGTACCCGCCTACAAGTTCTTGCTGGAACATCATCCCGCAGAAAGTGTATAGAGACCGACATCCCTCCGCCGAACCCCGCACAGATTCCCGCCGCACTCACGGGCCGAACAAATCTATGGCCCTCATTTTCCTCCGTACGGATCGATCCCTTCTGGATACTACCAGAAAGACGACGACACCTATCACGAATACTCCGCCCCCGGCGCCTAGGCCGATGACGCCGCCAAGATATCGGGTCCTCTCCGCCTCCCTGTACTCGGGAAAACCGGCCTCGTACCGTGGGTGGAACAGGTCGTATCGCCCATCCAGCTCGGCCCGATGGGCCGCGCCGGTCTCATGGTATCCAGTGTACTCCTCGAAGATGGCCCGATCGCTGTAATATCCCCTTATAACGCCCCCGTCCTCCTCCTCGATGTCGTCCCCCCATCCGACCTCGGGATACACCTCGGAGAATACCAGATATCCCAGTATGGCGAATATAATTGCCGCCGATGCCAGCACCGGTAACAGCAGCTTCCACCTCGTTTTCCTCAGTACGAAAAGGAGCAGAAATGCCGGTACCGCCACGATGACGAGCCCGATGGCGAACTGGAAAGGTGCCAGGACGAATCCCATTCGTTACCCTCGCTGTACCTTCGATATATTTTATTCAACACCGTACCGACCCTATTCCACCAGCATGGAGAAGTCCAATGAACGATACGAATGGGTGAGCGCCCCCACGGAGACGATATCGCAGTTTGCGGCATAGTCGGATATGGTATCGAGATTTATGTTGCCGGACACCTCCAGAAGGGGGACGTTCATGCCGACTGGGGGCAAGGCTTCGAGATGCCGCCTGCATCTGGCCACCTCCTCAGGCGACATGTTGTCCAGCATGATGATGTCCGCCCCGCCGGCCAGTGCCGTCTCGAACTGGTCGAAGGACTCCACCTCTATCTCGATCTTCTTCGAGAAGGATATCCGCTCCCGGGCACGCTGGAGGGCCGCATCGATGCCGCCGCCCAGCCTTATGTGGTTCTCCTTTATGAGGACCATGTCGTCGAGAGAATACCTGTGCGGGTCGCCCCCGCCTATGACCACCGCCCTCTTCTCGAAATGCCGAAAGCCCGGGGTGGTCTTCCTGGTGGCGGCCACCCTGGCGCTACCGGTTGCGGTACGTACGGCATCCACGTATTTCCGGGTGAGGGTTGCGATACCGCTCATCCTCCCCAGGATATTGAGGGCGACACGCTCCCCGCGAAGGAGAGCACGGGCCGGGCCCGAAATACTGCATACCTCCATCCCGGGAGCTGTCTCGGCGCCCTCGACAATGGCCGGAACGGTGGTGCAATCGAGAATGCCAAAAACGTTCTCCACCTCGCGGAGACCCGCCACTATCCCCCTTTCCCTGGAGATTATCCTGGCCTTGCAAGGCCCGCCTTCGATGAGGTGGTCCGTGGTGAGATCCCCGGTGCGCGTATCCTCGTTCAGGTATCCCGTCAGAAGCTCGTATTCAATGCATCCCGGTCGCATGCGATTCCCCCGGACGCTCGCTCGATCCGTTCTCCGATCCCTTATGAGATCATCCTTCCGGACCCCGGAAGCGACGCCTATACCTCATACTCCTCGAGCATCTTCTCCATGTCGCCCAGGAGTTCCTCGTCATCCTCGTCATCCTCATCCCCGAGGCCCTCGTCGCCCATGATCATTATCTCGATGTCATCCTCTGTGAGAGCGGAATCATCCGGGGAGGGAGCTTCCTCCACATCGTCCAGACCCTCGATCTCGATATCATCAAGGTCAAGGTCATCCCCAACGCCAAGATCAAGGTCGAGAAGCCCCATCTCGATATCCTCCTCTTCTTCCTCTTCCGGTTCCGCCGGCTCCTCCATTGCCTCGATGTCTTCCTCTTCGGGAGGAGCCTCGGGCAGTTCGTCCGGCTCCTCCTCGGCCTCCTCGGGCACGGCCCAGGGAGGTTGGGGTTCCGCCTCGGGTTCGACTTCCGGCTCCGCCTCGGGTTCGACTTCCGAGGTCGGCGAATCCACTACATCGGATACCCTGCCTTCCTTGGAAAGGAGCTCCTCGGGCAGCATGGCGTCTATATCCAGTTCCTCATCCTCCATATCATCATAATCCCCTGGTTCCGCTGCGGAGGGCTCTCTCTCCAGTTCCTCCTCTGCTTCCTCAGGAGCTGCCTCATCGGGCTCCGGCTCCTTCTTACCCTTTACGGCCTTCGCGAGAGTTTTCTTCTTTCCCTTGCCTTTCGGCTTCTTCTTGTCCTTGCCCTTCTTATCCTTGCCCTTCTTGCCCTTGCCCTTCTTGCCCTTGCCCTTCTTACCCTTCCCCTTCTTGGCGCCCGCTTTCTTCTTCTCCTCCTTATTGCGTTTCTGCTCCTCCTTTTCCAGGCGCTTCTGCTCCTTCTTCTCCTCCCGCTCCTTCTTCTTGGCTTCCCGGGTCTCGTCGTCCTCCCTGGACCTCCGCAGGATAAGGAGTATGATCAGGGCGATGAAGGCCAGCACGGCCACGATGAGGATGATGAGGAATATGAGATTCAATTCTATGATTCCTGGTTCCTCCGGTACTGTCTCATCGGGATACTTGACAAGCTCATTGTCTGGAGCGGAATCCAACTTAAGACCTGTGGTGGAATCCGCAGAACTATTTCCCGGATTCCAACCGTCAGGGGCACCATCATCGTCCGTGTCGACGGAGGCCGCGGGGTCGTACGGGAAATCATCCAGATGCGTTATCCCCATCGTAGAATTTTCAAGGCTGGCTCCGGGAAGCAGCCCATCGGGGTATTTATCACCGTCCGAATCCATTGCAGCCACGGGGTCCAAGGGGAAGGCATCGCTATTGTCTCCCACCCCGTCGCCGTCGGTGTCCATTGATTCCGTGGAATCGTTCTGGAAATCAAGCGATGTGCCGTTGAAACCCTTGGAGCTGCCGTCGGGATTCAGACTCTCGTACTGGGGTTCGTCATCGTCGGGGACTTCGTCCCCGTCGCCATCGTTGGTGGATACGTTCAGGATGTATGCCGGGCCACTTGCCGGGTACAGGATCTCGTTCCCCGAGGAGTCGCGGATTATGAGCCTGAAGAACACGAAGCCCTGCGAGAGGTCCGGTAGCTCGAGAACCGCTTTCATGCTCCTGAAGGTCATTCTGTTGTAGAAGGTTTGATTCTGATATTCTCTGTCATCGGAGATGTTCGTATATTCGAATACAGCCTCGATATTCTTCGTCTCATCGATGTGGTCCCGCACTCCCAGTTGTAGTTCGTAGGGCGTCCCCGCCTTGATGTCATTGAGCCTATCCGGCCTTCCCAGTTTAACCTGTTTCACCTCACCATTGCCGTCTATCTCGAGGCTTGACGCCTCCGGGGATATCACATCTATTACCTTCACCTCATCGAAACGGAACGTCTCCTGGTTCCCCCGGCTGTCCCAGATCGTTATGGTGTAACCGAATCTGACAGATTCGATGGGCACATCAAGTTCATGGTCCAGGAAGAATGAACCTCCGATCCAACGGAACGAGGTGTTGTACTCCTCCGTGCTACCGTAGCTGGTGGTCCAGTTGTAATCCAGGTTCCCGCCTATGCCGGCTGCGGCGTCCACGTTGTCGGAAACGGTGATCGAGATATTCAGCGACTCTCCGGTCCTGGGTGCCGACGGATTCAGGACGACACCGACGAGTCGGGGGGCGATTGTATCCACGAAGTCAATACCGTAATATCCCGTTTCCGGCGCCCTGGCGGGTGGAAGGCCAGCGGCGTCCCGGACCTCCATGTAGTACTCCAGGGAAGTGCCGTCCATGGTGGATATATCATCGCCGAAGAGCTCGTGGAGGCGCTGATAGGAAATAGCGAACATCCCTGCCACCCCATCCCTGTTCGGAGGCTGCGCGGTCATGAGCACCTTCAACCATTCCTGAGCCCCTACCCTCCTTATGTAGAGGGTAGCATTCGATAGGGCGATATTATCGCTGCCGCCCACAGTTATTGTGAAATCCTCGCCAGTGCCGGCCTCGAAATCTTCCGTGGTCAGGCTCAGGTTCACCCGGGATCCCGTATTGTCGAAAACACTTATGACGTAGGGTTCTTTCACGCTGCCAGAAAGTACCTGGTTACCCTCCTCGTCCGAGACCACGACATAGTAATAGAGGTAGGTCCCGTCCGACTTGTCGATGCCCAGCTCCGTCCTGAGGCTGGCCGAGGTCCTCTTGTAATGTTCAGGCAGACCCGCCGGCTCCATTTCCACGAATGCCCAGTCCCCCTTTATTCCCTTACGCATGTGCAGCTCGACGCTCACGACGTCGATGTTGTCGCCCGCAACGCATAGTATTGTGAACGGATCGCTGGTGCCCACCTCGAAATCACCGTCCAGCGAATCTATGACGGGATCGATGGAATCCAGCACAGTGAATGCGAAATCGATATTATCCTCGAAAACCTGGAAGTTCCCTGCTCCGTCGGTGATGTTGATCCTGAATATCACCGGCCCCGTCATGTTCGTTTCCGCGGTCCTGTTGAATATGTAGACCGAGGCGGGATAGAGGGGTCTGAAGAGGTGGATGCCCTCGTAGAGCTCCAGGAACTCTATTGTTATATTGCCCAGGACGAAGCTGTTGTCGAAGACCTGGATGCTGATGAATATATCCTCGGTGGTATTGTATGTCGCGTTGAACTGGGGTTTGCCAACCAGAACGGGAAGGTCGTCGTCCAGGACCGACAGAAGAATGGGATCCTGAAGGGCCACGCTGGGGTCATCCGCCATTCCCTGACGGTAGAAATAGGGCGTATTGGTACCGTCGGATACGCGAAGGTAGATGCTCAGGGACACTGCATCACCGGGTATGTTCAGGGTCTGTCCCCACCTCTCCACCTGGGCCGGGGCCTGTCCGGCCTTCCTTTCCAGCCATACGGAGGAATAATCGTCATCCGAGCGTCCGTCCGTGTAATTGAAGGAGTAATAGCACAGCACCGATTCCACGGCAACGTTGTCCTCCACCAGCACCTCCACGTCGCATCCGTCCCCGGTGGTGAAGTTCACGTTGTCGTTGTTCAGACTGGGCTTGTCATTGTCCAGGACGGCCACTGCCATCACGGTGGATTTCACCCAGTTCAACGAGGTATCGTTCGCCCAGAAATAGTAGCTTGCGCCCCTTGCGTGGGTTGGCATGGTCAGGGTCAGGAACCAGGAGGAGCCGCTCTTGTTCTCCACCGATATGTTCTGGTATCCACCGCCGTCGATGGACATGAGCAGTTTGACCGTATCGAGACCGATGTTGTCGGTGACGTTCGCCGAGAACTGGACCTGGTCCCCCGTGCTGGGCTGACCTCTCCAGTATATGCCGAAGACCGGTACATCGTTATCGGTGATCGGCTCGTGCGTGACCTGCATTCCCGCCCAGTTGTCAGAGGTATCGTTGGCGGAGAAGAAGAAATCTATCGACGTGGCGTCCGTGGGAATGGTGATGGTTATATTCCAGGTTTCTCCGCTGTTGTTGAGAACGGTCCAGTTCCTCCAGTTGCCGCCGCTGAGCCTGAACTCGAACCAGACCGTGTCCGACCCAATATTATCGGTAACGTTGACGGAGAAGAGCACCGTCTCGCCGGTCGTAAGGGTATCGTTCCAGAGATCGTTCAGCTCCGGGGCGTCATTGTCCAGTACCGGATAGGTGTCATCCCCTGTGCGCTCCTCGTTGTCGGAAGTATCGTTGGCCCAGAAATAGTATTCAATGCCAGTGGCTCCCGCCGAGAGGTTGACCGTGATGTACCAGGAACTTCCGGTA
Source organism: uncultured archaeon (assembly GCA_964423515.1). Taxonomy (GTDB): domain Archaea; phylum Thermoplasmatota; class Penumbrarchaeia; order JASLWR01; family JASLWR01; genus CAYRFL01. The sequence goes on along the minus strand of CAYRFL010000014.1, from coordinate 50,474 downwards.
TTGTTGATAACGGACCAGTTCTGGCGCCCGCCGCCATTCACGGAGAAGTTGAACCAGACGCTTCGCAGGGCGACGTTGTCCGTAACGTTGATGGAGAACAATGCCGGATCGCCCGTGGTCAGTTCGCTCCTCCATTCTGCGCCGAAGACGGGAATGTCGTTGTCGGTGACGGGCTGTGTGTCCTTGACGGATTCGACCCAGTTGTCCGATGTGTCGTTGGCCCAGAAATGGAAGGCCACAGTGACGGCATCCGCAGGGATGATGAAGGTCAGATTCCAACTCTCCCCGCTCTGATTGAAGACGGACATGTTGTAATTGACCGCTCCGTTCACGGTGATGACGAACCAGACGGATGCAATAGCCACGTTCTCGCTGATGTTGGCGGAGAACACCGCCTCCTCGCCTGTGGACAGGGCACTGTGCCACAGCGTTCCGAAGGCGGGGGAATCGTCGTCGGTCACGGGAATGTCCTCGGTGGCGGTCTGGTTGCTGTTCCCGTTCGAGTCGTTGGCCCAGAAGAAGAACTGGATCGAGGTTGCATTGAGCGGGATGGTGATGGTTATGTACCAGGAATCACCGGTGTTGTTGGTAACGGACCAGTTAAAGCGATACAGGTTGTTTATCGTGAAATCGAGATATACCAGCCCGAGGGCGATGTTCTCGGTTATGTTGGCGGAAAATACCGCGTTCTCGCCCGTGGTAAGGGAACTGTGCCATATCGTTCCGAAGGCGGGGGCATCGTTATCTGTCACATCGGGGGTGGCGTTCACCGTCTTTGCCCAGTTGCCTTCGGCGTCCCTTCCCCAGAAGTAGTATTCTATGTTGAGAGCACTTCCCGGAACGGTAATGGTTATGAACCAGGAATCACCGGTATGGTTCGACACAGTCCAGTTGTACCGGAGGGATCCGTTCACTGTGAAATCGAACATGAGGCTCGTGATCCCCACGTTGTCCGTGATGTTGATGGAGAACAGGGCCGCATCACCCGTGGTAAGGTTGGTGATCCAGATCGTCCCGATAACGGGCACGTCGTTGTCGGTCACCGCCGGTGTGGAATTTCCGGATCGATTCCAGTTATCGGACGTGTCGTCGGCCCAGAAATTGTATTCGAAATTGATGGCATTCGCAGGAATTGTGATGGTGATGTTCCAGGAGTCGCCCGTCCTGTTCGTGACCGACCAGTTGAATCTCGATGCGCCGTTGACGGTGAAATCGAACATGACGGTCCTCAGGCTGGCATTGTCCGTTATGTTGGCCGAGAAGAAACCCTCCTCCCCGGTGGTCAGTTCGCTTGCCCAGATGGTGCCGAACTCGGGCACCTCATGATCACCAACGCCAAGGGTCACGTTGGCGGAGCGGGCCCAGTTGTTCTTCGCATCGTCCACCCAGAAGTGATACTCCACGGTCTCTGCATCCACCGGGACGGTGATATTAATATGCCAGGAGTCACCGGACTGGTTGTTGACGGCCCAGCTGTACGAATCCGCATCGTTGACGGTGAAATTGAATTTGACCTCGGTGATACCGATATTGTCCGTTATGTTCGCAGAGAAATGGGCTTCCTCTCCCGCCTCGATATTATGGTACCAGAGCTCTCCGTACATCGGAGCATCATTGTCCGTTATGGTCCGGGTCTCATTGCCTGTCTTTGCCCAGTTGCCCGATGCGTCCGACGCCCAGAAGTAATATTTCATGGAGGAAGCGTTGGCGGGGATCACCATCTGTATGTTCCAGGAGTTCCCGGACCTGTTCGAAACCGTCCAGTTGTACCTGAATTCATCGTTAATTGTGAAATCGAACTTCACGTCGGTCACGGCGATGTTATCGGTAACGTTGGCGGAGAAGAAAGCGAGGTCGCCCGTGGTAAGGGGGCTGTGATACCGATCCCCGAACACGGGTTCCATGTCATCTCCCACCACCACAGTGTTGTTGGATGAGTTGCCCCAGTTGTCCGCAGAGTCGTTGGCCCAGAACCGGTATACAACATCATGAGCGTCTTCAGGAACGGTTATTGTGATCTCCCAGGAGTTTCCGCTCTGGTTCGTAACCGACCAGTTGAAATGATCCGCACCGTTGATGGTGAAATCGAAAAGGACCGTGTCGATATCGATATTATCGGTAATATTGGCGGAGAAGAGCGTATCGTCGCCTGTAACGAGAGGACTGTTCCACTGGGCCCCGAACTCCGGACTATCGTTGTCCGTTACATTGTAAGATTGGTTGGCAGTGATCACGGCATTGTTCCAGGAGTCCTTCGCCCAGAAGTAGTAATCCATCGTCATTGCGTAGACGGGCATCGTGACGTTGATTTTCCAGGAATTGCCCGACTGATTGGAAACCGACCAGTTGTAATGCTCGTTCCCGTTTATGGTAAAGTCCAGCTTCACGGACTCCAGACCCACGTTGTCCGTGATGTTAGCTGAGAACACGGCCTCATCGCCGGTGGTGAGCGTGCTGTTCCAAAGGGTGCCGAACTGGGGATCGTCGTTATCCGTGACCTGCTTCGTGGTGTTCTCCGATGCCGCCCAGTTGTCCGCCGTGTCGTTGGACCAGAAGCGGTAGTCTATGGAAACCGAATTGGCCGGCAGGGTGTAATTGATGGACCACGAATCACCGGAGCGGTTGTTCACCGTGTAGTTCTTCCTGGGTCCGTCGTTCAACGAGAAATCGAAGAGAACATCGTCCACCTCGATGTTGTCGGTTATGTTCGCGGAGAACACGGCAAGTTCCCCGGTGGAGAGGCTGCTGTTCCATATGGTCCCGAAGGCCGGTACGTCGTTATCCAGAACCGAGGCGGTGTAGTTCTGGCTGGTGGCATTGTTATCAGTGGTATCGTTGGCCCAGAAATGGTACTCCAACGTGGCGGCGTCGGAGGGGAGTGTCATATTGATGCTCCAGGAATCGTCGCTCCGGTTCAACACGGACCAGTTGGACCTGCTGGCATCGTTCAATGTAAAATCGAGGCGTACCTTGTTCACCCCGATGTTGTCCGTGATGTTGATGGAGAGGGTTGCGTTGTCACCGGTGGTAAGGTTGCTGGCCCAGTTACTCCCGAATACCGGCCCGGCGGTGTCGGTGAGCTGGAACGTGGTATTATTGAAACCGTTGACCCACAATGCAGAGGACTCGGTGGCATATTCCGGGTGGCTGACCTCGATCCGGTAATACTTGTCATAGATATAGCCAGTGCTGTTGTATATGAACTCGGTGCCGGTGAGCCAATAGGCCTCGCCGAAGGCGTTCGTCGCGCCGGTATCCACCACGTCGTCCGTCCTGTTCCGGAGGTTCACCGTGGCCCCGGATACAGGATTGCTGGGCAGGTTCTGCACGTATACGTTCTCATACCATTGAACCGACAGATTTCCGTAATCCGTTACGCTGAAGGTGTCGTTCACGAAGGAAGAATTGAGCACGGTGAGGTTGACCAACGACGAGGCATCGGCATCGAGTTCGATGGTCGTCTGGGCCGGTCCGTTGGTCCAGTTTCCCAGGGTCGAGTTCGTTATGGTCACGTTCCTGCTGTCGCCGTCGATGTATATGTTGGAAGCCCAGGTATCCGATACATTGCAATCCCTGATGACGGGGGTGGCTGAGCCGACGATCATCATACCGTTTCCCGTGGTATTGTGAACCCGGCAATCGCCGAGGATGGGAGAACCGGCCCCTATGAATATGCCCGTGTCCGCGCTGTGATAGACCTCACAGTCCGTGACGGATGCACCGGACTCTATCCTCATACCTCCGCTGACAATCGCTCCCGAGCCGGTATCGTTGATGATACAATCCGAGAATTGAGGAGAGCCTATTCCAGTGAAGTTGATCCCAAAATGGGAGGTCTCGTTTATCCTGCTGTTCGAGACCTGAGAATCGCCCCCGTTGATCTCGATCCCGGTGGTCGCATTGCCGATGTACGTATATTGTATATTGGCCGTACCGCCGTTATCCACCACGATGCCCCTGTAATCTCCCGGTGCCGGGTTCGTCGTATTGGCCGTTATATACACGGGGTTCTCCTTGGTTCCCAGAATATTGAGGGTACCCCCGTTCTTCACGACGATGGAACCGGCCAACGCCCCTCCGTGGCTCGCATCGATTATGATAATTGACCCGGCGTCGATGGTAAGGGCGTTACCATCGGTGATGTTGAAGACGTCATCGATATAGTGGGTGTTGTTGGCTGACCAGGTCTCGAAACCCGATATGTTGCCCCTGTGATAGACAACCGCTGCGCGGGCACTGCCAACGGCCCAATCGTTCAGTATTACTATCCCGGAAAAGAGCAGCGTCACTAGCACGGTAATGCTGACAAATCTTACTGTCAGGTCTTTCATAATATCACTTCCTATTCAAAGATACAGGGAGCAAGGATTCCACAACATATTCCCTTTCTTTATTTATTTATATTTGGGCCATTTAATCCTTTTAATTGGAAACCATGATTGCATATGCCGAATTGGTGCCGCTCGATCGCTACGAGGAACACACCCCGGGGACCGTTTAACACCGGCTATCATTCACCACAGCCAATAGAGGTATGCGATCCGGAAGATCATTCTGTCTTCGCCATTTCGAGAAGAAACGTTAAACCATCCCAGCATAACGAATATCAGGGGGGAAACCGCACAGAAATCAAGAAAACACGGGCGGTTCATCCACCGAAAACAATTTGGTCTTGAGGCGAGATTAACCCTCCTCCTGCGGGAATCGGCTCACTGGTGCGCCCCAAACTGGGATCACGGTCGTTCAAAAGTATGTCCGGCCATTCCCGGTGGCCCTGGAAGGAGAACGGAGCTGCCGTCATAATGTCCATCCAGGGGGCGGAGCACATCTGAGCCAAAGCTTAAAATAAAAAAAAGGTATTCCCAAATGGAACCCAATTCCTTACCAGTATGACAGGTGGATTTAAATGGCATGGCTTAAGGACATGATCCATAATGTGCAGGAACGAATGCACGGTGATGTCGAGCAGAGAAAGCAGGAGATAATCCAGAAGAAGACCGATGAAGAGCTGGCCTATTATCAGCGGGCGGCCCAGTACCCCTCCGAGGAGAGGGTCGACGAGGCCATGGAGGATTACCAGCACTCCATCGATATATACACGCTCGTCGAGATACTCATGGACAACGGTCTCACGACCAAGGAGGAGTATCACGAGAGGCGGAATCGACTGGAATCTGACCTGAAGAATGAGATCAAAAAGCAGCTGATGGAGGATCTCCGCCAGTGAGGGGCCGGTAATGAGAAGGCCTTCCCTCGGAATCGATCCGATCATTTGCGGACTCGAGGATATTCCATTGGTCCTCCGCTTTTGATGTAATTTCCAAAATTCACCGTAATACATGGAAGGAAATGGCTTCAACATAAAATACATGAACAAATTTATATACGGATTGGGCAATCTCCAATTGAACCCGTGAGAGAATTATATCTTGTTAACACTATTAATAGAATATAAATATCAAAATATGGTGACATTTGTTATTGAGGAGGTTTGTTTATGACGAAGGCAATCGGAATCGATCTCGGTACAACAAATTCCTGCGTGGCCGTCATGGAGGGTGGAGAGGCAGTGGTCATACCCAATGCGGAGGGCTCTCGAACGACACCATCGGTCGTTGCATTCACAAAAGAGGGGGAACGTCTGGTCGGTCAATTGGCTAAAAGACAGGCCATTACCAATCCTGACAGGACCATCGCATCCATCAAAAGGAAGATGGGGACCAAGCACAGGGTCAAGATCGGAGATCGGAAATACGCACCGGAAGAGATTTCCTCCATGATCGTGGAAAAACTGAGGCACGATGCAGAGGAATATCTCGGAGAGAAGATAAAGAAGGTAGTGATCACGGTCCCCGCATACTTCGAGGACAGCCAGAGAAAGTCCACCAGGGATGCGGGAAAGATTGCCGGACTGGATGTGCTTCGGATCATCAACGAACCCACGGCTGCGGCCCTGGCCTATGGCATTGACAAGGAAGAGGACCAGATCATTCTCGTCTTCGACCTTGGAGGCGGTACCTTCGATGTTTCCATACTGGAACTGGGAGAAGGCGTTTTCGAGGTGAAGGCAACCAGCGGCAACAATCTACTGGGCGGTGACGATTTCGACAAGAAGATCATGGACTGGCTGATGGGTGAGTTCAATAAGGACCACCGGATCGATATCTCCGATGATAAATCCGCCATGCAGAGACTGAAGGAAGCGGCAGAAAAGGCGAAGATAGAGCTTTCCGGAAGACTGACGACGAACGTCAATCTCCCCTATATCACCGCGGATGAATCGGGGCCGAAGCACCTGGATGTCAACCTGACCCGGGCAAAGTTCGACGACCTGACATCCGATCTCGTGCAGAAGACCATCGGACCAACCAAGAGGGCCATGAGGGATTCGAAGCTCAAGGCGAAGGACATAGCAAAGGTCCTTCTGGTGGGCGGCTCCACGAGGATACCGGCTGTGCAGAACGTCATCAAGAAGCTCCTGAACAAGCAGCCAACAAAGGGTATTAATCCCGACGAATGCGTCGCCGTGGGAGCGGCCATCCAGGCCGGCATACTCACGGGCGAGGTCAAGGACGTACTTCTCCTGGACGTCACTCCCCTATCTCTGGGCGTGGAAACGCTCGGGGGCGTGGCCACGAAGCTCATAGTGAGGAATACCACCATCCCAACGAGGAAGAGCCAGATATTCTCCACCGCCGTGGACAACCAGCCCTCCGTGGAGGTGCACGTCATACAGGGCGAGAGGGAGATGGCAAAGGACAACAAGACGCTGGGCAGATTCCATCTCATCGGCATTCCGCCGGCCCCGCGCGGCGTTCCGCAGATAGAGGTCACATTCGATATCGATGCCAATGGCATAGTGAACGTCTCCGCAAAGGACCTCGGGACCGGCAAGGAACAGAAGATAACCATCACCGCTTCATCTTCCCTCAACGAGAACGACGTCGACAAGATGGTCGAAGAGGCCAAGAAGTACCGGAAGAGGGACAAGAAGATGAAGGAGCACGCCGAACTCCGGAATCAGGCCGACGCGCTGGTCTATGCAACGGAAAAGGCCATCGAGGAGCTCGCCAGCAAGCTCGACAAGGGCAAGATAAGGGACACTAAACTGGCCATCAAGAACCTGAAGCGTGCCCTGGGAGGAAGAGACCTCAAGGGTATCAAGAAGTCGGTGGAGGAGCTAACCGAGATCTCCCAGAGCCTGTTCTCCGAGATATATGACAGGACTGGGAGGGATTTCGAGTCCGAGGTGGAGGAAATGGCCGCCCGCCCGACCATGGGCAAGGAACCCGAGAAGAAGCCCGAGAGAAGGAAGAGGCGGGATAAGAAGGACTACGATTTCGAGCTGATCGACGAGGAGGAGGAAGAGGGGCCGCCAATGATGATCCCCTGCGTGAGGTGCGGATACAAGATAAAGGTCACCTCGAGAAAGAGACCCCTGAAGATCGAGTGCCCCAA
>CAYRFL010000014.1:40504-42916 GCA_964423515.1 uncultured archaeon | reverse complement strand
GATACAAGATAAAGGTCACCTCGAGAAAGAGACCCCTGAAGATCGAGTGCCCCAAATGCGGAAAGAAGGGGACCCTCAAGACACCCCCTCCAAAGCAGAAGCCGAAGAAGAAGAGGCCGCCCAGGGGAGGCAAGAAGAAGGAGAAACCCCTTGAGATTCCCTGCCCCCGCTGCAAGTCGAAGATCGAGATCACCACGACCAAGAGGCCGCTGAAGATCGAGTGCCCCAAGTGCGGAAAGAAAGGGACTCTTAAATAAGGGATTCCTTACTTTCACCGAAGTGCCCCCCGTCGAACTGGCGGGATATTTTCAACGGTGAAAAACTCGACAAAAGGTCGAGGTATTCAGCTTGACAATGTGCGCGGTATCGCGTGTAAGCGCAGATGCCGCTTCATTCTTTCTATTTTATCCATCAGCCTTGGCGCTCCCCGAATATAGTACGAGAACGGGTCGGATTGTGCTGTTGAACCTATGCGGGGCACCCTGCGGAATGATGGAACACATGGACCGCACTATAGTATGACGGACAGCGAAACGGCATAGCGGTTTTTCAGGCCCGTGCCCGAATCCATGAAGAACTCATTGCCTGGGAGCATGAACGAACGCACCAGTATGCCCTTTCCGCCCAGCTCGGCAAGGCGCCTTTCCGCCTCATTGTGAAGTATGACGCTCCCGGACCGGTCCCATCCTCCTTCCATCGGGCCTTCATCCTCCGGACCCAGCACCTCGATATCGTAGGTGTTCACCGAAAGACCGGTTCCAAGAGCCTTGGAAACTGCCTCCTTCCCGGTGAACTTCACCGTGGAAGCCACGGCAGTATCCCCGGGCCTTAATGCTTCCATACGCTCTCTCTCACGGGGAGTGAAGGCTGCTCGCCCAAAGGACGGGTCCCTTGGCTCTATCATCTCCGCATCCACACCGAGACCCAGAAGACCTCCGTGAGCCGCAGCGGACAGGGCGACCTCGCGGGAATGAGTTATGGAGAGAAGAACGTCGTCCCTTTCCATCCCTCGGAGGACCAGCCGGGGAGCCCGGGAGGGGAGGCTTAAAATCTGAACGTCGGGATTGTTTAGGTTATCATCCGGAAGAACCGATATGACTGCTTCCTTCGCCGCCATCCTTCCCGCGAACCATTCGCGTTTTCTCCTGTTCAAGGAGAGAGAATGCAGCATGTCGCGTTCACGCTCTCCGAGAAGCCCGGGATCCTCTTTTCCCACAGTAAAAAGAGAACAATGCACGGAACATTCGCCAATGTCAATACGTTCCAGGGTCATTCACGGGCACCTTGTCCTCGCCGTCGGTTCAGCCTAGCGATCCCACCGCCCCGCAGACCGCGCAGGTCACCGGAGATGAGCTATCCGCCGCCCGGACGGGATTCATGGAACCACAGGAGGGGCAGTTATACAGCTGGATCGCAGGCAAATTGGCCGGAGACGGCGGGGCATTGGCCGGAGACGGTGATGCATTGACCGGAGAGGACGGCACGTTGGCCGGAGACGGCGGTGCATCGATCAGAGATGGTGGTTGTGCTGGACTCGACTGCGGAGGCGCATCGAGGGATGGCGGCTGGGAAGAGGGAGGCGATGGCGGGATCTCGGCGCCCGGGGTAGGGAAGGAGGGTGCCATCGCATTGCCGTCCCGGATGTTCTCCAGAAGAGAATCGAGGGATGCGCCTCCTGCCGGGGGCGGCTCAGAGGCTCCGGGCTGCTGCACCGGCATATCTCCCGTCACCTGAGGGGTCGATTCTGCCACGTCCTCCGTCGAAGGGTCCGGCGACATTCCGGCCGTATTTTCATCTATCCCCTCCGCCGGGGGCAGTGCCATGAGATTCAGGTCCTGGACTCCCTGGTCCGTCACTAAAGGTGGAAGTTGGTATATCGGTCCCGAAGGCGCCGTTCCAACACCCTCGTTGCCCTGGCCCTGGGACATGGGGGGAAGAACCTCCACCGGCTGCTGTACGCCAGGGTATTGGACAGAAGGTTGGGGGGCGGGTGATTGTGGTGGAAATTGAGTGGACTGGGGTAGTGCCGGTCTTGCCGGATGAGCGGAATGTCCGGGAGAGTAGCCGTATCCGGTGGAAGCCTGCCCCCCCGACGAGGCAGCGGCATGGGGAAAGGGCGACGCCTGGCCGGACTGGTATGCCGTGCGCACGTTACCGTAACCGGCCATACGGAAATCCCTTCCACCCGTTTGATACGGACGCTCCCTCGGGAACCCCGGAGGCTGCCGGTACATAGGTGCCGCCGCTGTTGGCTCATCGTCACGGTCCTTGCGTTTCCGGGTCACCAGGATGAGGAACACCACGATGACCAGAAGGAGGAGGCCCAGCAATGCGAACACACACCAGTACTTCGCAAGGAGGCCTTCATTGTATTGCGCAAGTTCATTTTCGTACTTGTCCTTGCTGGCCTTC
>CAYRFL010000014.1:0-40404 GCA_964423515.1 uncultured archaeon | reverse complement strand
GAGGCCTTCATTGTATTGCGCAAGTTCATTTTCGTACTTGTCCTTGCTGGCCTTCGTTGCGTCATCGGGATCGTTGGGGTTCATCCCCTGGCGCGATTCCCACCAGTCGGGGAGCCCGTCCCCATCGCTGTCTGTGGTATCTTCCCAGCGGTCCTTTCCCGGTTTTCCCCCGCCGCCTGAAACTGGCAGAACGTCGATATCCATCTTCACGCTCTCGTTGCACCCGTGCTGGTCGTCCACATACAGATATACTATATGCTTGCCGGATTCATCGAGAATGACCGAGGTCCTTGGACCCCATGCCTTCTCCACGACCCTCTTCGTGGTACGATTCTTGATCTCCCAGTAATACAGAAGCTCGACGTCCTCGTTGTCACAGGTGCCGGTGGCGTTGAGCTGCAAGTTATCCCCGGTGTGTATCACGGTCCACTCCCGGGGGGTCATGATCACCGGAACGGGCGGGGAATTGACCCATACGCGCACCGGTTCGGAGTAGGCATGATCATTGCCCACGGCATCCCTGGCACGCCATCGTATGAAATTGTTCTTCCCAGGCTCGAACTCTATGGATAACAGCACGTCGATGCGATCGCGCACCATGGTGTTCTTGACGGTCGTCCAGTTCCGGAACAACCCGGGATCGGAACCCCAGCGGGATATGGAATACTCCATGGTCTTGCCGTCGACACCGCTGCCGGCGCCGTCGGATATCGTGATACCGCATTCCACCTCCTCTTCCTCGAATATCTCATCCTCCTGCGGAACCGGATCGCTGAAGGTCACCGGGCTCCGGTCGATGTTCACCGGAAGGGGTTGGCTATGCACGGGACCGTTCCCGGCTATATCGGTGATGCGCCATCGTACGGCGTTCTCGCTGCCCTCCTCCAATGTCACTTCCGCGTTGGCGTATATTCTCACCGGATTGCCGCCTATGCCCTCCGACCTTATCTCGTACTCCATGCCTTCGCTGGTCCAGGGGGAATAGGAGCCGCCGGAGGGTCTGTACGAGTACTGGATCGTGGCAGGATCAAGTCCGAACCCGTCCATGTCGGTGAACACGGCACTGACCTTTATACCTGTGATATTGAACCAGCGGCTGCTCTCCGGTTTGAGTTCGCTTATGGACGGCGGGGTGGTGTCGATGTTGAACCGAAAATGTGTGGAATTGCCCCACTGATCATAGATGTCACAGGGAGTGATGTGGAAGTACCACGAACCGTCCTTGAAGCCCGTGAACTCGCCCAGCTCCGTCCCCGTGATACCGCCGTTGAGATTGTAGAGGACCTTGCCCGGCTCTGTGTACTGCGACGAATCCACCAGGTAAGAGTAGCCCTTTATCTCCGTTTCCTCGTATGGCGGTTCCCACTGGAACAGGGGGGATGTGCTGTTGTAATATACCGCCTGGTCCTGATGGGTCGGGGATGTGACGATGACGTCCGCCGGGCCCTTGAGGTCGTAATAGACCGTATCGTTGTAATCCACCGAGACTATGCCGGCGCTGTCGCGAAACCTCACCACGACCTTCTTGAGACCGTCGCTGTTGGATAACGCCACCCTCTTCTCGGTCTTGAAATCCTCCCAGGGTCCCGGCCGGCCCTCGTCATTCACTATCTGCATATCGCTGATGCCGCTTCCGTGGTCCGAGGCCGTGATGGCCAGATCCACCAGCTGCTCATTGACCGAGTGAACATCCTCCTCTATCACTATGCTGCCCACCGGTTTGGTAACGTCTATCTTGATCCTTTTCAGTTCGGAGTAGTTCCCCCATCCGTGAAATGCGTCCCTGGTCCGGACGCGCCAGTGATATATGCCGTCGGCCAGGGGTTCGGCCACGGTGTGCTCGGGTTTCGTGGAGTTCACCCAGGAGGAGTTGTAGACCTGATCCTCCATCTCCGTATCGTTGAATACCTCGATGAGATATTCCGATTGATGATCGCCCCGGTCGGGATCGGTGAAATTCCACTCCAGCTTCGGTGTGGAACTGCCGGTCCAGACGCCCGAACCCGGCCTGTGGGGTTCCGGATCGTCCACGAAATCGTACTCGACGATGACCTTGTCGATGTAGGGGCCGATATCCTCGTGGGTGGTGGTCATCGTCGCATTCCACTTCAGCTGAGAACCTATGTGATCGAATATGATATTGCTTCCGTTTGTGGCGTTCACCCAGTGTTCACCGTCCGCCGTCATCCGGTAGGTTATATCCGTTCCGTCAGGAATATTGTGGAAGAAGGTCAACCTGGCCGCTCCCACGGCCTTCCAGGTGTTGACCAGCGGACGTGACTGCACGTAGGTGATGTTCCCCCCCAGGGAGGCGCTCATGATCACCCTGTTGCCGCTTGCGTCGGACAGCCAGATATTGTCCATGTGCATCCTGCCCCAATCCCCCGAACCGCCCTCTCCGAGCCATATGGCCAGCCTGCAGGACCTTCCCCGGATCGAGGATGGTATCTGCTTGGTCCTCTTTCCGCTCTCACCGTTGTTCCCCCCGTCGTTGGCACCGCCCCAGCTGGCACACCACTTGTCCTCGAAGAAGTGGTTGTTGTTCGGATCGTTGTCCTCGAATATCTCGAAACCGTAACAGTACTCGTCATCCTCGTAACCGTCGAACCAGTAATGCATGTAATTCGACGAGGCTATGAAGGGATCCGATATCACCTTGAAATGGCTGCCGTACTGGTAATTGCTGTAGAAGTAAAGGTAATAATCCCCCGGATCGTCGGGACTGCCGGAACGCACCTCGTAATTCGTGGGATTGGCCCCGCCCTGTACCTTGTGAAGCGTCCATGCCGTCAGATCCCCTTCCTCGAAATCCCCGTTCTTTATGGGCTCCCCCCACATCTCCGCGCGGCCCAGGTCCGCCTTCACGGCTGCGGTTGTGTTACCCGCGCTGATGTTGTCGAAGTTCGAGAAGTCCTCGATGAAGACGTTGGGATATCTCGTGGAATGAGGCCCCGCCGATCCATCATCGGCCATAACGGCCGGTATGACCTCTGCCATTCGTTCAGAGCACTTCCTGCCATGCTCCGTATTAGTGGCCAGAGGGCTCCATGACCCCACGAGGACGAATATTATGACAATTACCATCATTGTACGACTATGGAAGGATGAAAACGAAAACGATATGCTCAACAACATCACCTTTTTCTCGCATTGTTTCATTGAAAATCTTCTATTGACGATTTGGATATCCAACGAATGTTATCCACGTAAATCGAAGTAAAACAAATACAATAAGCATCTAAAACATTTTCCCTTCCATTATCCGGCGTTCCTGAACAGATATCGTTATACTCTATATAGCTAGCCCGGGGGCGGTAATGGAGGGGAGAAAGAACCTTCCGGTGGAACATGAGAGGGCGGGGACCCAGCCCCTGCTCCGAATATCTCGTTCAAATCTCCCGTTGAAGGCGCCGGGAGCGGGGCCGGACCCGGAGCAGTGGGTGTCGGCACCCCGTCTATCCCCGGCGAGGTGGAGGGCTGCGGGATAGGCTGCAAGGGCTGCCCTTCCGGTGCACTATGAATTCCAGGTCCCGACTGAATCCTCGGAGCAGGTTGGACAATGGGGGCGGGGGCTGCCGCCGATTCAGGGCGCGGGAAGGTGGGAGACTGAGCGAATGCGGGAGTGCCTGCCGTTCCGCCTTTTGTCGCTTGAGTCTCCGAGGGGTCTGCGGCGGGACCTGCTAAAACCGGAGGCGTTACATTCGCAGTAGGCTCCGGTGCAGGGGGGAGCGCCATCAGGTTCAGGTCCTGGGCGCCCTGGTTTGTCATGAGCGTTGGAATGGAATAGGAAGGCAGGGCCGGAGGTGCGTTCGGCCGGGGGGATCCTGCGGTGGAGGACTGGAGGAGTGGCTGCTGTGAGGGAATGGGGGTGGCCATGGCCCCTTGCGGCCGGGCCTGATCCGGCATGAATCCCCGGGATGGTTGGGAATCCGGCAGTCCATCGATCCGGAATGGTTGCGGTGTCGCAGGGTCGGGTCGGGGGGCGGAGGGAGCCATCGTTCCCGCACCTGTACCCCAACCGGGGGTTGCCTTCCAGGGATAGGGGGGCGGAGCGCCGGTCTGATAGGCCGAACCCACCTGAGCGTACCCTGGCATCTGGAAATCCCTCGCCCCCGTGGGGTACGGTCTTTCCATTCCGTGGGGGGATTGACGGGGCGGTGACGGGGGTTCGTCCTCCGTCCTCTTCCTCCTGCCCCTCACGATGAGCAGGATGAATACGATGATGAGGATGAGTATCACCAGTCCAATACCCAGGATCAGATAGAGATTCCCCTCGATGAAACCCGGTTCTTTCTCTTTCCTGTCCTGCGTCTCGGCGGCATATCTGGCCTTGAGCTCATCCGTCGCATCGCCCGGGTCCTTCGGATCGAGCCCGTTTAGATTCTCCCACCAGTCGGGAAGGCCGTCCCCGTCCGAATCCTCCGTGGGAAGAGGGGCGTCCTTGCCCAGCACCTCGATGATAACGCTTTCGCTCTCGTTGAAGTCCGGACCGTCGCTCACGTGAAGATAGACGACGTGCTTTCCGGGGCTGTCTAGAACTGCCTCCACCATCATCCCGGATGCTGAGAATACCCTGCCCTTGGTGGTCTTGTTCTTGATCTCCCAGAAGTAACTGAGGGGATCCCCCTCGCCGTCCATCGTGCCGCTGGCATTCATCTCGAAGGGTATCCCCTCCCCTATCACGGTCCAGTCCTTGGGCGAGTGGATGCGTGGTACCGGCGCCGAGTTGATCCAGATCCTCACGGGTTCCGATACAGCATGGCCGTTTCCCACAGCATCCCTGGCACGCCAGCGTATGTAATTGTGCTTGCCGGGAGGGAACTGTATCTCGAGCATTATTTGTATGGATTCACGGACCATGTTGTTGTTGGCGTTGGTCCAGTTCTGAAAAAGCTCATCTGCGTCCCCCCAGTGGGATATGGAGTATTCGATGGTGCTGCCTGCTACACCGCTGCCCTCCGCATCGGTGATGACCATGCCGCATTCCACCGAGAGCTCGGTGTATATGTCGCCCTCCGCTGGAACGGGATCGCCGAAGGTCACCGGCGTCTCATCCACGCGTATGGCTACCGTCCTCGAAGACACAGGGCCGTTCTCCGCAAGGTCGGAGATGCGCCACCTCACGGCATTCTCTCCACCTTCCACCAGTTCCAGCTCCACCTCCGCTCGTATCTTCTCGGGATTGCCCCCGTAGCCCTCCGAGATGACATCGTACTCCATGCCCTCGTCCTTCCAATGTGAGAACGAACCTCCGGAAAGCCTTACCGAATACTGAATGGTGCTCTCGTCCAGGCCGAAACCGCCCAGGTCCGTGAACACGGCGCCGGATACGACGGTGGTCGTGTTGAACCAGCGGTCCTCCTCGGGCGTCAATCCGCTTATCACCGGCGAAGTGGTATCCACGTTGAACGGAAAATGGGTTGTGTTGCCCCACTGGTCGTAAACGTCGCAGGGAGTGATGTGGAAATACCACGTGCCATCCTTGAAACCGGTGAACTCACCGGGATAGGTTGCCCTCAGATCGCCGTTCTCGTTGTATAGGACCTTCCCCGGCTCGGTGTACTGCGAGGAGTCGACCATGTAGGAGTAACCCTTCATCTCGGTCACCTCGTACGGGGGCTCCCATTCGAAGACGGGGGCGGTATTGTTGTAGTAGACGGTGGTATCGGGATGCGTAATGGAAGATACGGTGACGTCGCCCGGCCCCCTGAGATCGAGGTATACCGTGTCGTTGTAGACCTCCGAGACGATTCCCGCATTGTCACGGAACCTCACCCCGATGGTCTTGAGGCCGTCGGTGTTGGAGAGCGCAACCCTCTTCTCCGTCTTGAACTCCTCCCAGGGTCCGTCCCGTCCCTCGTCGTTGATGATCTGCATGTCGGCAACCCCGCTGGCGCTGTCCGAGGCGGCTATGGAAAGATCCACCAGAACCTCGTTCACGGAGTGAACGTCATCGGCAATGGTGATGTTGCCGTAGGGTTTGGTGACGTCTATCCTGAATTCCTTCAGTCCCGAGAAGTTCCCGGGGGCGTGGAAACCGTCCTTCGTCCTCACCCGCCAGTAGTAAATCCCGTCCTCAAGTGGCCCCCCTATGGTGTGCTTCCACCGGGTGTCGTTCACCCACGAGGTATTGTAGACGGTCCGGTTCATCTGGCGGTCTCCGTAGACCTCCAGTAGATAGTCGGACTGCTCGTCTGCCGTGTCGGGATCGGTGAAGTTCCACTCCAGAGTTGGTCTTTTCGTACCCTGCCAGGCAGTGGAATCCGGCTTGTGCGTCTCCGGTGCGGATACCTGGTCGTATTCTATGATGAGCTTGTATATGGTGGGCGTGATGTCGGGGTCGTCCGTTGTCAGCGTCGCGTTCCACTTCAGCTCGGAACCCTGATGCTCGAAAACGTGGTTCGTACCGTTCTCCATGGTGATCCAGTTCTCTCCGTCCACGGTCATATTGTACACGATGTCCGTGCCGACGGGGGTATTCTGGAACCAGGTCAACCTGGCGGCTCCGATGGTATCCCACGTATGATGAAGCAGCTTGGATTGGACGTACCCGAGCTTGCTGTCCCCCTGCGAGAAGGCTCCCGGAAGCTCTATGGCCATGACGGCCAGGGTCTGGGTTCCCTGATGGTTCATTTCCTGCCGGAGCACGCTGTTACCGTCCAGTTCAGTGGCCAGGCCGTTGGAGTTGACGTTGGTCCAATCGTTGCACGTCTGTCCGGCCACGAACCTTCCCTGTTCATTGCTTCCGTGCCAACCGTCGGCGTCCGACCAGTCCGGATTGGCCCCGGTGCCCTCGTTCACCTCCCTGTTGCAGAAGGTGCGAAGATATCCGTTGTTCTGCCAGTTCGAACTGCCGTCGAAGATGTCGTTCCAGTTGTTGAACATGCGATTGTTGTTGCGGTCCACTATGGGCATGTTGGACGCATAGGGCTCGGGTATGACATCTTTGAGATGCTGATTGGAGGAGGAGAGCATTGCCTTCCACCTCGACGCGCCGAATCCCTGCTGTGCCGCGTTCTGGTTCACCAGCTGGTCCGCCCCGGCAATACCGCCGAAGTCCCCGTTGTGGGCGTTGTCCATGGCGGTTATGATGAGGGTCCCGGGGTATTTCTCCGTGCCTCCAAGCGATACCTTCCCCTGACTGGTGTCCACCCCCGCCGTGGTATTGGACATATCGATGCTCTCGGCGCTTCGAAAGTTCACCTCGATCCTCGTCCCGTATCGGGATCGAATGGCGGCCGGAGAATGAGCAACAGTATGGTCTCCAATGGTTGCAAGGCACTCCGTCTCGTCATGGATGGAACTGGGAAAAATGCCGTATCCCAAAACAGATAAAAAGAGCGATACGAGGAGCAACGCGAATATCCGTTTCGAATTGGCAGCATACTTGATCTCCATGGACATCGTCATTCCTATTCATTGCACATTTATTTTATTCTTTCGCAATCCTTCGTCCTTAACGGTATGCACCCACCATACAATATCTTCCGAGCTTCAAAACGGGATAAAGCGTATCGGCGCTGACCGAACCCTTGCGCCGAGAATGGTCAGGGAGAAGGTTCATCTGGCTCCGGCGGCGGAAGATCCCCTTCCGATGGGGGAGCCCCGGGGGGGCATATCGGAGTTTCCGGGAGCGCTGGCTCTTCCTCAATGCGATCGGGAAGGGGAGTCTCCTTCATCCCGAATATCTCCTTCATGACATCCTTTACATCGGCCCCGTTCCCTGTAGATGCTGACGTATCCGGGTCGGCAAAGGCAGGGTCAACATTCTGTGGGACCGGATCTACTATCTGCGGGGGAGAAGGTGCGGCCTGTACCGGGTCCATGACAGCGGGAACGGGGCTCGCAGTTGCGGGACTCATGGGGGCGGGACTCATGGGGGCGGGACTCACGGGGGCGGGACTCACGGGGGTGGGACTCGCGGGGGCGGGAACGACTACCTGCGCCAATGGCTGGGCGGCCGCCGGAGAGATCGTGTCAACAGGCAAGGGAGAGTCGGATGATATGGGCGATACATGATCATGAGATACGACGAGCTCCGCTATCGACCGATCCGTGGATGAGGAGGGGGCTGCCGGGGTCGGGGAAGATAGGGGTTGTAGAGCGGGGACAACATCGGCTTCCGGGGCCGGAGGCAGAGCCATCATATTGAGGTCCTGGAGCCCCTTGTCCGTGTTGACCGTGGGAAGGATATACTTCAGATCGACCGTTGGCGTCGCCGGAAGCGAAGGCAGCGGTTCGGAGGTCTGGATGGGGGGCGGAGCCCCGTCCGACGCCGGAACGTTGGAAAGGGGGCCGGGGGCACCCATGGACTGCTGCGCTGCGGGATGTATATCGGGCTTGGCGGATGCCTGAGACACCGAAGGGGCTACGGTTTGACCGGAGCAGGGGAGACCGGGAGCTGATCCTGCTTGGGAGTGGGACGAAAATCCGTATCCCCCACCCTGCGGTTGAGCCCGGGCCCCGACGCTGCCAGCCGATTGCGGGGGAGGCAGCGTGGCCTGGCCGGGTGGATTGTAAGGCGAATACGGATGCGACGCGGCCCCCTCGGAATAGCTCGAAGGATAGCTGAAGTCATGGCCGCCCGAGGAATAGGGTCTCTCTTGCCGATAGGAAGGACCGGAGGAGGGACGCCGCATGGGCCGGGGCATTGGTCTCTGCATGGGTCTCCTGATGGCTGTGGGGCTCTCGTCCTTCTCCTTCTTCCGCTTTCTCCTTGCCACCACAACCATGAACACTACCAATATGAGTACGATGGAACCGAAACCCAGAAGGAGATAGAGCCAATTCTCCTCGAGAAGGCTTGCGCTCCCGTCCTCGACGGCGGTATCGTCGTCGTCATCGTCGCCGGGGCCGCTCCCCGAAGAAAAGACGTGAATGTCCACTACGGCGCTCTCGTTGAAATCGTGACCGTCGTCGACGTGGAGATATACGATGAACCTGCCGGTCTCCAAAAGGGTTATGTTGGATTCCGCACCGAAAGCCTGCTTCACCACGCGCTTCGTGGTGCGGTTCTTCACCTCCCAGTAATAATTGAGCTCATCACCCTCGTTGTCCGTGGTGCCGCTGGCGCTGAGGGAGATGGTGTCTCCGGGTGAGAACACCGCACTGTTGGTGGGGCTGCTGATGACCGGGAGCGGGGCGGAGTTCACCCAGACCTGATAGGCCTCGGAGTAAGCATAACCGTTGCCAACACCGTCCTTTGCGCGCCACATTATGTAATTTTCGGTACCGGCATCGAACGCTATCTCGTGGATGACGCTGATGCTCTCCCGAACCGTATTGGTCTTAACCGATCTCCACGTCTTGAAATTGGCAAGCTCGGGACCGGATGTCGATACGGAGTACTGCACGGTGGTGCCGTCCACGCCGCATCCGGCGCCGTCGGAGATGGTCACGCCGCAGGTGACCCTGGTATCGGTGGTGTACTCACCCTCTGCGGGAAGCGGCTCGCCGAAGGTGACGGGGGTCCCGTCCATCTTTATTTTCCAGATTGGGCTCTGCGCCGGGCCGTTGCCCGAAAGGTCGGAAACGCGCCAGCGAACCGCATTGCCTGTGCCCTCCGCAAGGGGTATGTCCACACGGACCTTGACCTTCGAGGGATTCTCCGAGAGGCTTTTTTTCAGTACGTCGAACTTCAATCCCTCGCCGGTCCAAGGTGAGAAGGAGCCGCCGTGTGTACGATGCGAATACTGGATGCTGTCGGTATCGAGGCCGAATCCATCGATGTCCTCCATCACGACGCTGACCCTGATGGAGGTTTCGTTGGTCCATTCTTTATTGTCCGGACCCAGATCGTAGAGCACGGGTTCTCTCGTGTCGATATTGAACTGGAAATGGGTGGTGTTTCCCCACTGATCGTACTCGTCGCAGGGGGTTATATGAAAATACCATATACCGTCGTTCAGGCCCGAGAACTCGCCGGGAGAGGTGGAGGCCTGGTCGGAGCGGGGATTGTAAAGAACCTTTCCGGGCTCCGTGTGCTTCGAGGTGTCTATCATGTATGAATAGCCCTTGATACCCGTCACCTCGTGGGGGGGCTCCCATTCGAATACGGGACCGGTGTTGTTGTAATATACTTCTGGATCGGGATGGCTTGGCGAGCTCATCTCGACGTCGAAGGGGCCCTTGAGATCGAAATAGACCGTATCGTTGAATACCACTGAGACGATGCCGGCGTTGTCCCGGAACCTGACGCCGATGGTCTTCAGACCGTCGGTGCTCTCCAGCACTATCCTCTTGGCGGTGCCGTACTCCTCCCAGGGACCTGCGTTGCCCCTGTCGTTTATGATCTGCATGTCGGCAACGCCGGAGGCATTGTCGGTGGCCTCGATGGCCAGGTCGATGAGCTGCTCGTTGACGGAAAGAACGTCCTCCTCGATTATGATGCTGCCCACAGGTTTCGTGGTGTCGATCTTGAATTTTTTCAGTACCGACCAGTTGCTGGCTGCGTGATAGACGTCCTTGGTTCGGACCCGCCAGAAATAGATACCGTCCGGGACGGCCTCGCTTATCTTGTGGGAAGGGTTCGAGGAGTTCGACCACGTTGAGTTGTACACCAGGCGGTCCATATCGGAATTGTTGTATATCTCAATGAGGAATTCGGACTGGTGGTCGCCTCTGTCCGGGTCGGTGAAGTTCCACTCAAGGGTCGGTGTGGACGTGCCGTGCCAGACGGCCGAGCTGGGCCCTTTCGGCGAGGGGACGCTGACCAGGTCGTATTCGATGACCACCTTGTCGATGTACGGGCTGATGGACTTGTCGTCCGTCTTTATGGTGCCGTTCCATTTCATGGGGGAACCCTGGTGTTCGAAGATGTGGGTTGTGCCGTTCTCCATATCGATCCAGTTCTTGCCATCGGCCGTGAGCTTGTACTCGATGTCGGTGCCGGGGGGTTTGTGCTCGTACCAGGTCATCCTGGCAGCGCCGATGGTGGTCGTGTCCCTGTGCAGTATCTTTGACTGGAAATGGGTTATGTTCGTCGGCGGTTCCACCTCATCACCGAGGTAGGCATTACCATCGGATATCTTGTAGCGGTGAATGCTGTTCTGATTTCTGGAAATGCAGTAATACTCTCCATCGAAGGCCATGTTGTAGATATTCTCCTGAACGTTGAATGATGAGACATAGCTGCCGTCGCTGATCTGGAAAATTCCCACCCTGCGATAATCATTGTTGTATCCTCCCACGTACAGATACCCGTTCGCACAGGCGAGACTGCCGTATATTCGCGGACTCCCGCCATTGATATTGAAGGTCCTGACCTGCTGTCCATTGTCCTTTCTGAGGACCCTTACCGTGGTCTCATAGTACTTCATGGCATAGACATAATCGTCATCACAACAGACACCCCCCACGTACCAGCTCGATCCGAGATGGGTGGACCATATCTGGCTGCTTCCCATGTCGCTCCATTTGTATACTCGATCCCGGTTCCAGTTGGCCGTGTAGTACGTACCGTCCTTGTCCCCCCAAACCTGCATTATCTCCCCTGCCCCGCTGTTGAAGGAGCCGATATAGTTATGATTCCTGCCATAGCGGTATATCGTGCTACCCGCCCAGTTCGGATACCAGTATTCATTGTATTTCGGGCTGAATCCACCACCGTGCGAACGCGTTTCCTGGTTAACCTGCCCCTCGTAGGTGGGCGGGATGACCGGACTGCTGCCCCAGAGATATGCACGGCCCTCCATGCTTCGCACGGAACACGTGGTATTGCCGCGCTCCACCATTGTGTCGTTGTTGAAATCCTCCACGATCCGGTTCATGTATCTACTACCGGAACCCTCTTCGACCACCGCCGAGGAATTCAACTCGTGCACGCTAAGCTCGACAGCCGGTACATCGGCGGGGTGCATCGCATTGAAAATCGAGAGAACCAACAGCAGAACCGCGTATATAGGCAGCTTCGAGCGGAATCCGTTTCCAAACATCTTCATATCGCATCTCCTCCGCCAAGGGAATGATAAAAGGGGAAATCTGGTCCCTTTTCCGGGTCAGCGAGAGGCCGGAATAACTGATAAAGATATATTTTCGATATTATTTATTATTAATCATGCAGGATTGGATGAGAGTATCGTCTCACGGTGGGACCGGATCTCTCAGGATCATTTCAAGGGAGAGGGCTCACGCATCATCGGAATAAAAATGAAATTTAATATCTCATTCCGCAATGGAGACATCCTTCACGGAACTAAAAGTGTCGGCCTGGCGGCCTCAAGGAGCCGGAGGGGCCGGCGCTGCCGGAGGCGGGGGGGATGTCATTCCGGACGGTTGAGGCTCTGACGCCGACGGCGGACGGGGGGCGGGATCCGGTAACGCCGGGGCTTCCGCCGGACTTCCCGAACCGAATATCTCCATCATGGTATCCTTCTCGCCCGGTTGATCAAGGGCCGAAGATGACATCTCCTGCGGAGGCATGACCGGACCGGGAGTCTCCGATGAAGGGACCACTTGATGAGGAACCGTAGCTTCCGAAGGCGGGATCGGCCCCGGAGAGCCCGGAATGGATGGCGGCCCCTGTGATGCAACGGTGGGCGGTGCCGAAATCGGTTGCTGGACCTGGTTGGACCCAGCGTCCGTCTGGGCCAGGGGTTGCGGATACACACTGGGTTGGCCCACGGTCACAGGAGACGAGACAGGGCTCTCCACGCCCAGCTCCGGGGAAGGGAACGAAGGCTGCTCTGCCATCGAGACAGGCGCTTCCGGGCCGCCGTCTACCACCGGGGCCGGTGGGAGGGCCATGAGATTTAGGTTCTGTATCCCCTGTTCGGTGGTGATGGTGGGAAGGGAATATAATGGTTCGGCAGAGGGGGTTGCTGAAGTAAGCCCCGGCAATGGTTCTAAATCCAGGACTGCCGTCTGGCCCTCGGCCGATGCCGGTGACTGAGAAATGGGATCTGAGGTGTTTCCGAAATGAGGTGCCTGGGCGGTCGAGGATTGCCCGGGTCCGGGTTGAACGGGGAATTGACCTGCCTGGGATTGGGGAGGATATCCGTATCCGGCGCTCTGCGGTTGAACCTGATGTCCACCGCTGCCGGGCGATTGGGGGGGCTGCATGGCCTGGCCGGGCGGATTGTAGGGCGAATACGGATGCGACACGGCTCCCTCGGAATAGCTTGATGGATAGCGGAAGTCATGGACTCCCGTGGGATATGGTCTTTCGGACCTGTATGATCCTGAAGGAGGCCGATGCATTGGCCGCTGTATGGGTCTCTGGATCGCATTGGGTCCCTCTGCTTCCTCCTTCTTCCGCTTCCCCCTTGCCACCACGATCATAACCACGATCAGTATGAGTACGATGGCACCGAAACCAATGAGCAGATAGTACCAATTTTCAACGATAAGGCCTGCTCTACCGCCTCCCACCGGATCATCGTCGTCATCACCGCCGCCGTGACCGTCGCCGGATGAAACGACGTGAATGTCCACATTTATGCTCTCATTGAAACCGTGACCGTCGTTGACGTGGAGATATACAATGAACATGCCGGTCTCCGAAAGGGTTATGTTGGATTCCGCGCCGAAGGCCTGCTTCACCACCCGCTTCGTGGTGCGGTTCTTGACCTCCCAGTAGTAATTTAGCTCATCGCCCTCGCTGTCCGTGGTTCCGCTGGCGCTGAGGGTTATGGTTCCCTCCGGAGAGAATACGGCGCTGTTGGTGGGCTTGTTGATCACCGGGATGGGGGCGGAATTCACCCATACCTGATAGGCCTCCGAGTAAGCGTAGCCGTTGCCGACGCCGTCCTTTGCGCGCCACATTATGTAATTTTCGGTACCGGCATCGAAAGCTATCTCGTGGATGACGCTGATCCTCTCCCGAACCGTATTGGTCTTAACCGATTTCCACGTCCTGAAATTGGCAAGCTCGGGACCGGATGTCGATACGGAGTACTGCACGGTGGTGCCGTCCACGCCGCTACCGTCGCCGTCGGAGATGGTCACGCCGCAGGTGACCTTTGTCTCCGTGGTGTACTCGCCCTCTGCGGGAATGGGCTCGCTGAATGTGACGGAGGTCCCGTCCATCTTTAATTCCCAGACGAGGCTCTGCGCCGGACCGTTTCCCGAAAGGTCCGATACGCGCCAGCGGACCGAATTGCCGGTGCCCTCCGCAAGGGGTATGTCCGCCCGGACCTTGACCTTCGAGGGGTTCTCCGAAAGGCTCTTTTTCAGTACGTCGAACTTCAGACCCTCGCCGGTCCATGGTGAGAAGGAGCCGCCGTGCATCCTGTGGGAATACTGGATGCTGTCGGTATCGAGGCCGTAACCTTCGATATCCTCCATTATAACGCTCACGCCGATGGAGCTCTCGTTGGTCCATTCTTTATTGTCCGGGCCCAGATCGTAGAGCACGGGTTCTCTCGTGTCGATATTGAACTGGAAATGGGTCGTGTTTCCCCACTGATCGTACTCGTCGCAGGGGGTTATGTGAAAATACCATATACCGTCATTGAGGCCCGAGAACTCGCCGGGAGAGGTGGAGGCCTGATCGGAACGGGGATTGTAAAGAACCTTTCCGGGCTCCGTATGCTTGGAGGTGTCTATCATGTATGAATAACCCTTTATGGCCGTGATCTCGTGGGGGGGTTCCCATTCGAACACGGGAGAGGTGTTGTTGTAGTATATTTCCTGATCGGGGTGGCTCGGAGAGCTGATCGCGACGTCGAAGGGGCCCTTGAGATCGAAATAGACCGAATCGTTGTAGACCTTCGAGACGATCCCGGCGTTGTCACGGAACCTGACGCCGATGGTCTTCAGGCCGTCGGTGCTCTCGAGCACTATCCTCTTGGCTGTGCCGTACTCCTCCCATGGGCCCGCAATGCCCCTGTCGTTGATTATCTGCATGTCGGCAACGCCGGAGGCGTGGTCCGTTGCCACGATCGCGAGATCTATGAGCTGCTCGTTGACGGAGAGAACATCCTCCTCGATTATGATGCTGCCCACCGGTTTCGTAGTGTCGATCTTGAGCTTTTTCAGTACCGACCAGTTGCCGGCAGCATGATAGGCGTCCTTGGTTCGGGCCCGCCAGAAATAGATACCGTCAGGAAGGGGCTCGCCTATCTTGTGGGAAGGGGTCGAGGAGTTCGACCAAGTCGAGTTGTAGACGAGACTGTCCATGTCGCTGTTGTTGTATATCTCGACGAGGAATTCTGATTGGTGATCGCCTCTGTCCGGGTCGGTGAAGTTCCACTCAAGGGTCGGTGTGGACGTCCCGTGCCAGACGGCCGAGCTGGGACCCTTGGGCGAGGGTTTGTCCACGAGGTCGTATTCGATTACCACCTTGTCTATATACGGACTGATGTCCTTGTCGTCCGTCTTTATGGTGGCGTTCCACCTCATGGGAGAGCCCTGATGGTCGAATACGTGATGGGTGTCGTTCTCCATCGTCACCCAGTTCTTGCCGTCCACGGTGAGCTTGTACTTGATGTCGGTCCCGGGGGCTTGTGCTCGTACCAGGTCATCCTCGCGGCCCCGATGGTGGCCATGCCCTTGTGAATTATCTTGGACTGGTAATGTGTGATATTTGTGGGGGGCTCGATCTCGTCACCCAGGTAGGCATTCCCGTCCGATATCTTGTACCTGTGGACGGTGTTGCTGTTGGATGATATACAGTACTCCTCCCCGTTGAATGCCATGTTGTAGATATGGGTCTGCACCCTGAAATCACCGATATAGCTAAAGTCTCGGACGTCGAATATACCAACTCTCTGATAATCGTTCCCGTAGCCTCCAACATACAGAAGACCATTTGCATATGCCAGGCTCCCATAGGAGTAACAGGACTGGGGAAGATTGACGTTCCTGAGATTGTGACCATCGCTCTTTCTGAGAACCCTTATCTGGTTGTGGCTCCATCTCAATGCATAAACATACGTGTCATCACAGCAGACACTGGCGGAAGTAGACCCAATGTCAAAACGCCATATCTCGCTGCTGCTTCTTTCCTGCCACTTGCAAACGTAACGCCGTCCCCAGTGAGTGGTGTAATAAGTGCCGTCCTCATCGCCCCAGAGCTGCATTATGTCATCCCGACCGCAATTGAAAGAGCCCTGGCTGTTATGGTTCATGTCGTATCTGTATATGGTGGTGCCCGACCACTGGGGATACCAGTATTCATTGAGCTTGGGACTGTAGCCGCCGCCGTGGGAATGGGTGTTCTGATTGAAGGTACCCAGATAATCGGGCGGTATCACCGGGCTGCTGCCCCAGAGGTATGCGCGGCCCTCCATGCTCCGGACCGAACACGTCGTGTTGCTGCGGTCCACCATGGTGTAGTTGTTGAAATCCTCCACAACACGGTTCGTGTATCTACTACCGGCCCCCTCTTCGACCACCGCCGAGGAATTCGACTCGTACACGTCCAACTCGGCATAAGGTACGCCGACGGGCCGCATCGCATTGAAAAACGAGAGAACCATCAGCAGAATCGCCACGAAAATGGACAACTTCGACCAAAATCGATCTCCAAACATCTTCATATCACATATCCTCCCTGGAGGAATACCTAATGATTGACCCGGTTCCTGCCATTGGCAAGATGTTGGATGGTGGTGCAGATATGAGTACGATAATATTTATTATTAGTCATTTGGAATGCGACGGACCGGACAATGGTGGAGCGGTCCGGGTAGGTAGACCATAAGAATATCCATTGATTGACCTGCGAATTCCACAGAACGGATCCTTTCCAATCCCTGGCTCCCTCATTCATTATCCGGGACGTTCAATTGTCAACCTGAGCCTATTGGGGATCAGCGTCCGCTACGGGAGGCGACGGTCCTTCTTCCGAATCCGGAACTGCGGAAGGGCTCGTAGCAGCGGCGCCCGTCGCGGGAGAAGGTGGCTCTGCACCGGGATCACTTGGAGATGAAGGACTCGGATCGTTGGCTTCCGTAACGGAAGACGGGGCCTGTTCAACGGTAGCAGGAACCGGCGAAGGGTCCGAAGTCGTGGCATCTGCAACGGAAGATGATGGCTCTTCACCGGAAGTCGGAACTGTGGAAGGGTCCGCAGCTTCGGTATCCGCCATGGGAGACGACGGTTCTTCCACGGTCCCGGCATCAGCTGTTGGAAGCGATTCGACGGCGTCTCCCGACATACCGGGAGTTGCAGCTTGTTCGCCTCCCGTTCGTATGTCCACTGCGGGTTCTTCCTCGCCCGACTCCGCAGGGGGAAGCGCCTTCAAATTGAAATCCTGCACGCCGTGCTCGCTGGTCAGCGGTGGCAGGGAGAAGAGGGGTTCCTGATGGGAGGCGACGGGGGGTAGGGCGGCGGGAGTTCCCCCCTCCATGGCCGCAGTTCCGGTTTCCTCCGTATTAGCGGGATGCTCAATGCTCTCACCGGTTTGCGGGGCCATCCGGAAGGATGTTTGCGCGTCCATTGCCCGCCCTGGAGACTGCTGACCGCCATGGGAATGAGGTACATATCCATAGGCCGTCTGGGATGACGCGCCCGGGGTTCCCTCCACGGGTTGCTGCTGGGAACTCCAGGGTTGAGCGGGGGGGGCGCCGTAGGGAGAATAGGGATGGGAGCGGGCCCCGTCGCCGTAGTTGGATGGATAATAGAAATCCCTGTTTCCCGTGGCGTAAGGTCTTTCTGGCCGGTAAGCTCCGGGGCCGGGACGCTGCATCGGCATGGGCCTCTGGAAGGGGCGTGGTCCTGGGGACATGCCACCCTTATCCTCGCTCTTCCGCTTCTTCTTGGCCAATACCACCATCAGAAGTACAACCACCCCGATAACGAGAATGAACGCTATGAGCAAAGAGACCCAGTACCTGGCGAGGATGCTCTTCTTCTCATCCGGCCCTCCCGAGGAACCGCCTCTCCCTCCGCTCCCACCCCCGCCATCCTTGTAGATATGAATGTCTACACTGACGGATTCATTCGAGCCGTGTCCATCATCCACATAAAGATGTACCGTGAACTTGCCAATATCGTCCAATGTGATCTCAGCGTGGGGGCCGTATGCCATCTTGACAACGCGCTTTGTCGTCCTGTTCTTCACCTCCCAGTAATACGTGAGATTATCTCCCTCGCCATCCAGGGTCCCGGTGGCATTGAGAAGGATCGGAGCATCCGGTTCTATGACCGCGTTGTCGGTGGGAAGGTATATGGCCGGTATTGGGGCGGAGTTCACCCACACCCTGTACGGTTCGGAGTTGGCATATCCGTTTCCCACCGCGTCCTTGGCACGCCACATGATGTAGTTGTCCTTTCCGGGTACGAAGGTGATCTCGTGCATTACGCTGAGGATCCCGCGAACCTCGTTGGTCTTGACAGATTTCCATGTTTTGAAATTGGATGCTTCCGGCCCGGATCTCGATATGGAGTACTGAACGCTCTTGCCCTTCACCCCGCTGCCCGCATCGGATATGGTCACCCCGCAGGACACCAGCGTCTCCTGTGAGTACTCGTCCTCCGAAGGGATCGGCTCGCTGAAGGTGACGGGGGTCTCATCCATCTTGAGGTTCCAGACCTGGCTCTGGGTAGGGCCGTTGCCCGACAGGTCCGAAACGCGCCATCTCACCGCATTCTCCTCTCCTTCGGCCAGGGGAATGTCCACCCATGCCTTGACCTTCGATGGATTTCCGGAGAAAGCATCCTTTAGCAGATTGGTCTTCATTCCCTTGCTGGTCCAGGCCGAGAAGGCACCCCCGTGGGTCCGGTGGGAATACTGGATGCTATCGATGTCGAGACCGTATCCTTCGATGTCCTCCACCACCGCTTCAACTCGAATGGTGGAATCGTTGGTCCATTTCGTATTATCCGGGCCGAGCTCGGATATCACGGGGGCCATCGAATCTATGTTGAACTGGTAATGCGTCGTATTGCCCCACTGGTCGTAGACGTCGCAGGGTGTGATGTGGAAATACCACAATCCGTCATTGAGTCCGGGGAACTCCCCTGGATCGGTCGCCGTCTGGTCGGCCTTGGGATTGTAGAGCACCTTCCCCGGTTCTGTGTGCTTCGACATATCGATCATGTAGGAATAGCCCTTCATTCCGGTCACCTCGCAGGGAGCCTCCCACTGGAATACAGGGTTGGTATTGTTATAGTATACCACCGGATCGGGATGGGTCGGTGAGGAGATATTGACGTCGAAAGGTCCCTTGAGGTCGAAATAGACAGTATCGTTGAAGACATCCGATACGATCCCGGCATTATCGCGGAAACGCACGCCAATGGTCTTCACGCCGTCCGTGCTTTCCAGTACCAATCTCTTCTCGGTGCCGTACACCTCCCACGGTCCCGCCTTGCCGCGGTCGTTGATGATCTGCATGTCCGCCACCCCGGAGGCGGAGTCCGTGGCTTCGATGGCGAGGTCTATGAGCTGGTCGTTCACGGTCAGCTCATCGTTCTGTATGATAATACTGCCCACTGGCTTTGTAGTATCGATCTTGAGTTTCTTGAGGACCGACCAGTTGCTGGCAGCATGATAGCTGTCCTTCGTTCGCAACCTCCAGAAATAGATACCATCGGGAAGCGCCTCCCCTATGCGGTGGGTCCGCCCGGTGGCATTGGTCCATGTGGAATTGTAAACGAGTTCATCCATATCGGAATTGTTGTATATCTCGATGAGGAACTCTGACTGATGGTCGCTTCTGTCAGGATCGGTAAAGTTCCATTCCAGCGTGGGCGTGGACGTTCCGTGCCACACGGTCGAGCTGGGTCCCTTGGGCGATGGTTTGCTCACCAGGTCGTACTCGATCACTATCTTGTCGATATAGGGGCTGACGTTAAGATTGTCAGTTTTTATGGTGACGTTCCACTTCAGGGGAGCTCCCTGATGTTCCAGCACGTGATTCGTGTTGTTCTGCATCGTGACCCAGTTCTTACCGTCTGCGGTCAGTTTGTATACGAGATCCGTTCCGGCGGGTTTATGCTCGTACCACGTCATCTTTACGGCGCCGATGGTCTCGCTGGTCTCCGTGAGCAATTTCGATTGGGCGTAGGTGATATTCGTCGTGGGCTCCACGTCATCTCCGAGATATGCGTTCCCGTCGGAAATGCGGTATTTATAGACCGTATTGCTGTTTCTGGAGCAGCAGTATTCCTCCCCGTTGAAGGCCATATTGTAGATGTTCTCCTGAACCCTGAAATCGGAAACATAGTTCATGGTCTCCGCCTCGAATATCGCCACCCGGGTGTAGTCGCCCCCGTAATTGCCCACGTAAAGGTAGCCGTTGGCATATGCCAGGCTCCCGTAGTACCAGGATGACTGAGGGAGGTTGACCGTCCTCACGAGACCGCCGTCGCTCTTGCGAAGAATGTGCATCTGATTGCTGCTGGAACGCAGCGTATATACATAATTCTCATCGCAACAGACGGCCCCGACGTAGTAACCCACGTAGTATGACCATATCTGGGAATTTCCCCTGTCGGACCACTTGTATATCCGGTAATTGCTGTAATTCGCCGTGTAGTACGTTCCGTCGTTATCGCCCCATACCTGCATGATATTGCCGGTACCGGAATTAAAAGACCCAAGGTACTGGAGATTCCGGTTATATCGATATATTGTGGAACCGGACCACTGGGGATACCAGTACTCGTTGTATTTGGGACTGAAACCGCCTCCGTGCGAACGCGTATCGAGGTTCATCGTACCCTCGTAGATGGGAGGTATGACCGGATTCGTGCCCCACAGATAGGCCCGACTTCTCATGGTCTTTATGGAGCACGATGTGTTGGAACGATCGATGTTCGTCCAGTTATTGAAATCCTCCACCACACGGTGTCCGTACCGGGTTTCCGTTTCCTCCCCTAGAGCGGGAGAGGGATCCATCTTCTCCACATGAGACCTATTCTTCGAAACCGGCTCCGTAAAATGCGAGTAGGATGTTGACACGAGAAGCAGGACGATCGCAATACCCAGGAGGAGACTGAACAGAGAGTTCTTTTCCGTATGATACATCTGAATACACCTTCCGCCGAACGTATTCATTATATTATTCCATATTAACAGGAAGAGAGAGTATTTATCCCACTATAATGATGGTCATATATATTTTTTATTTGTGTATATTATATGTATCTATCGGAAAAACTGGAATTTCGCACAAGGTCTACGGAGAACCGGTCCGACCCTCTTCACCGATTCCCAGGGAGGATGGTTGAATTGCTCGTCTCTTTGGCGTATACCATAATAACCGAAACCTATTTAGATTCAAATCCTATTACACTCCAGCTCACCCCCATAGTCGGGGATTTTATCACGTTCAGGCCTACAAGAAAGGTAAAATCATCAAGGAAGGAGGAAGAAGTCGATGGATTTTCGATTGACCGATGAGCAGGAGATGATCAGAAGTGCGGTGAGGGATTTCGCCATTAGCGAGATCGATCCCATCGCCAAGGACATCGATGTGGAGTGCAGACATCCTTTCGAAACCGTTGAAAAGCTGGCGGAGATGGGAATAATGGGCATGTTCGTTCCGGAGGAATACGGGGGAAGCGGAGCCGATACCATCAGCTATGCCATTGCGGTGGAGGAGATCGCCCGTGTATGCGCATCGACCGCCATCATCGTATCCGTCAACAATTCCCTGGCATGTTATCCCATTCTGAAGTTTGGGTCGGAGGAGCAGAAGAAGAGATACCTGATACCTCTTGCCAGCGGGAAAAAGCTGGGTGCTTTCGGTCTGACCGAGCCCAGTGCCGGAACGGATGCGGGATCGCAGAGGTCGGTTGCCGAGAGGGACGGGGACAATTATATCATCAACGGTTCCAAGGTATTCATCACCAACGGCCCGGTGGCGGACACTCTCGTGATCTTCGCAATGACCGACAGGAGCAAGGGAATGAAGGGCATCTCCGCCTTCATAATCGAGAAGGAGATGCCCGGTTTCGGCATTGGGACCATCGAGGACAAGCTCGGAATAAGGGGTTCGCAGCAGGCAGAGCTGGTATTCCAGGACATGAAGGTTCCTGCCGAGAACATCCTGGGCGGGGAGGGAAGAGGGTTCGGGATCGCAATGGCCACGCTGGACTGCGGGAGGATAGGGGTCGCGGCACAGGCTCTGGGGATCGCCCAGGGAGCGGTTGACAAGAGCGTTCAGTATGCGAACGAGCGGATCCAATTCGGAAGACCTATCGGCAAGTTCCAGGCGATCTCATTCATGCTGGCGGACATGGAAACCCGAGTGCAGGCCGCCCGGCACCTGGTCTATGCCGCAGCCTTCGCCAAGGACAATCATAAGAGATACAGCAAGGAAGCGGCCATGGCCAAACTGTACGCATCCGAAACGGCCATGGAAATCACGACGAAGGCGATCCAGATCCACGGCGGATACGGATACACCAAGGATTACCCGGTGGAGAGGTACTTCCGCGATGCGAAGATAACCGAGATATACGAGGGAACCTCGGAGGTGCAGAGAATGGTCATCGCCAGGTCTCTCGGACTATGAAGTTAAAATAAATACCCAGGACAAGGTGAAAGCATGGATATCATCGTCTGTATGAAACAGGTACCGGATACTAACGATGTCAAGATAGACCCCAAGACGGGGACTCTTATTCGGGAAGGGGTTCCAAGCATTGTCAATCCCGACGACAAGCATGCCATCGAGGAAGCGCTCCGCCTCAGGGAGAGCTGCGGGGGCAAGGTCACGGTGATCTCGATGGGTCCGCCGCAGGCCATGGATGCCTTAAGAGAGGTCTATGCCATGGGAGTGGACGATACCATACTCCTCTCGGACAGGGCCTTTGCAGGGGCCGATACATGGGCAACGTCCTACACGCTTGGCAGGGGCATCCAGAGGATCGGGAACTACGATATCGTGTTCTGCGGCAGACAGGCCATCGACGGGGATACTGCCCAGATCGGCCCTCAGTTGGCCGAGTTCCTGGGTATTCCCCAGGTCACGTACGTAAAGAAGGTCGAGGTGGACGGGGACGAACTCGTTGTGGAGAGAGCCCTGGAGGACGGGCACATGACCCTTCGAACACCCATGCCCGTGCTGCTCACCGCGATCAAGGAACTGAATTTCCCGCGCTACCCCCATATCGGCGGAATAGTGATGGCATTCCGGGAGCACGAGGTGAAGGTATGGAACGCCATCGACATATACGCGGAAAGTTCGAACATCGGCCTCGAAGGATCGCCGACGCAGGTCAAGCGCACCTTCGCCCCAGAACCCAGGGGGAAGGTCAAGATCATGGAAGGAATATCGGCCCAGGAGATGGTAGAGAATCTGGTGGACCATCTCAAGGAGAGGAACGTCGTGAGGTAGGTGATGATCATGGAGGTAAAGATCGACGAGGAGAGTTGTATCGGCTGCGGCCTTTGTGTCAGGGAATGCCCGGATGGCTTTGAACTCAACGACGATATGAAGGCAGAGGTCAAGAATCCCGATGTCCCTGGCATCAAGGAGGGGGCCGAAGCCTGCCCGGTAGGTGCGATCACCGTAGAAGGAGAGGTTATCGAGGCACCGAAACAGGAAAAGGAAGCTCCTATCGAAAAGAGGGGCGAGACCGATGGTGCATCGGGAGTCTGGGTATTCGCCGAGCAGAGGGATGGGAAGCTGGCAAAGGTTGCCCTGCAGCTGCTGGGGCGCGCGAGAGACCTGGCGGACACCCTCGAACAGGAAGTTGCAGCAGTTCTTCTGGGCCATAATACGGGTGGACTCGCCGACCTGCTCATCGGACATGGGGCCGACAAGGTTTATCTGGCCGAGAACGAGGAGCTGGAAAATTACCAGACCCTACCCTATGCCAGCATAATCTCGGGGCTGATCGGGGAGCACGAACCGAATATTTTTCTCTATGGCGCTACCCTTTTCGGAAGGGACCTGGCACCCCGGATCGCCCAGAGGGTCAACACCGGCCTGACCGCGGACTGTACCGAGCTAACCATAGAGCTGGGTTCAGGCCTTCTGGATCAGACCAGGCCCGCCTTCGGCGGCAACATAATGGCTACTATCCAGACGCCGAACCACAGGCCCCAGATGGCCACCGTAAGACCAGGCATCATGAAAGCGAAACCCTTCGACCCTGACAGGAGGGGAGAGATAATCCGCGTCCCGGTAGAACTGGATGATGGCGATCTGATAACCCGGATCGTGGAGATCGCAAAGGACGAGAGGGAAAGGGTGAACCTTGAGGAGGCCAAGATCATCATATCCGGAGGCAGGGGTGTGGGCTCCAGGGATGGATTCAAGATCCTGGAGGAGCTTGCGGATCTGCTCGGGGCCGAAGTGGGCGGATCGAGGGTTGCCGTGGAGAACGGATGGATCGAGCAGGACCATCAGGTGGGCCAGACCGGGAAGACAGTTTGTCCGGAACTCTATATTGCCGCGGGAATATCGGGTTCTATCCAGCACCGGGCCGGAATGTCCACATCGAAGATCATCGTTGCGATAAACAGGGACCCGGATGCCCAGATCCTCACCGTGTCGGATTATGCCATCATCGGGGATCTCCACGAAGTGATCCCACAGCTGACGAAGGAACTCAAGGCAAGGGGACTTGCAGGCCTTTAGGGGGGCTTATCCATGGATTCCAAGATAAGGGTGCTCGTGGCGAAACCCGGACTGGACGGCCACGACAGAGGTGCGAAGATAGTGGCAAGAGGGCTACGGGATGCGGGATTCGAGGTTATTTACACGGGTCTTCATCAGACCCCTGAGCAGGTGGTGGAGGCCGCCATCCAGGAGGACGTGGACATCATCGGCATATCCCTTCTTTCCGGAGCTCACATGACGATCTTCCCGAGGATAATGGAACTTCTCAAAGAGAGCGATATAGAGGATATTACCGTTCTCGGGGGTGGGATAATCCCGGAGGAGGACGCGGCACACCTGAGAGGATTGGGCGTCGCCGAACTGTTCGGACCCGGTACGCCCATAAGGGAGATTGTTGGCTATATCAATGATAATGTTGCGCCGAGAGATATCCCGCAGGCGTGAGCCTTATGGACATCGTTGACAGGATTCTGAGCGGTGATCGGAGGGCGATGGCGAGGCTCATCACACTCGTGGTGGACGGATCGCACGTGGCAAAAAAGGCTTTATCCGATCTCTATTTCAACACCGGAAGAGCTCACGTGATCGGCATAACCGGACCACCGGGGGCGGGAAAGAGCACCCTCGTGGAGAAATTGTGCCTGGAATACAGAAAACGGGAGAGGACCGTGGGCATTATAGCGGTGGACCCCTCTTCCCCCTTTACTGGAGGCGCCCTCCTGGGCGATCGGATCCGGATGTCCAAGGTCGCCCTCGATCCCGAAGTGTTCATTCGCAGCATGGGCACCAGGGGCAGACTGGGGGGGCTCGCAAAGGGGACCAACGATATCATAAAGATCATGGACGCCTTCGGTAAGGACATCATAATCGTGGAGACGGTGGGAGCAGGGCAGGCCGAGGTCGATATCGCCGGTTCCGCCCATACCACGGTTGTCGTGGAGATACCGGGTACAGGAGACGATATACAGGCCTCAAAGGCGGGGATCATGGAGATCGGGGACATCTTCGTTGTCAACAAGGCCGACCGCGATGGCGCGGACAGAACGGTGAGCGAGATACGGGCCATGCTGGAATTGGGGGCTATGGAAGAACCGTGGAAGCCACCCGTATTGAAGACGGTCGCAAGGGACGACCAGGGGACGGTGGAGCTCGTGGACACCATGGAAGACCACATTCGCCACCTTAGAGAGTCCGGTCTTCTGGAGGATGTTGCAAGGGAGAGGACGAGAAGGGAATTCATCGATATACTCAAGGAGGATATCACACGGCACATCGTGGAGAGGAATATCGCGGGAAGAACCCTTGAAGAGCTCGTGGAGAACATGCTGAGAAAGAAGATCGATCCCTACACCGCATCCGAAAAGGTCATAAGGGAGCTGAACGAGACCATTAATCCCCTTTGAGAAAGGATCGAGGGGCCGTATTATTCGAATAACTTACTATAAAGAATAAATAATATCCATTCCTTATCATATTGTCAGAAGCGCAGATACAGCTGCATTCAATGGAGTCTTCCGGGATAATAATGAGATAAGTTTGATATAGTTAAAATGCACTACTTACAATAGAGTAATAATTACAATTTAGAATCCGCCATGTGGATACGATCTCGTGTGTTTTCGATGGCGGTACACATAGGAAAAAGTGGGCGATGATATGAGGCGATCAGGCCAAGTTGTTCTTCTGGTATTGACCGTTGCGGTCCTGTGGGGGCTGTCAGGCTCGGTCCTTTTTACCGAAAGGAGCCCGCGCGTTGAGGTCGGGGTCGGGACGACCCCCGGGGAAGACCCGTGGGTGGAACGTGCTACGAGAGTGGCCGGAGAGCGAATGGAGGAGTGGTACCTTGAGATGACTGCCTGGGCGGACGAACAGGAACAGGTTTACTCGGAGGAGGGCGAGCCCATTCCCTTCGACGCCAGCATCTTCTTCAAGTGGAAGTACAAGGAACTCCTGGCAATGGACGACCCCGGCACCTCCGACGAGCAATATCCCGCGGGGAGCGAGGATACCAGGAAATGGGATGGTTATACCAAGACGAATACGGGAACCCATTGCGACATATACGTGGAGACCGGTTCCAATTCCTTCAACAGCCTGAAAAATGAGTTCGAGAGCGTGATCTGGCCCAGCGATATAGAGGCTTTCGGGAACCCCGGCTTCAAGATAGACATCTACGTCTATTACCGGGACGGAAGTTCTCCCGAATCCGACGGCGCCGGTGGCGTGGGGGGCTTCTTCACCCCGTCCCGTTCAAAGAGGGTCTATATCGACAGCGCCGACATAAGCGGCTGGGGATTCGAGATACTGGCCCACGAGTTCCAGCACCTCATTCATAACAACAAGGATCCCTATGAGCACCTGTGGATAGACGAGGGATGTGCCGACTACGCCATAGTGAAGGCATACGGTCAGAACGCCGGAGGAGTGCGCACCCACCTCCAGTACTTCGAGGCGTATCCCGACAACGACCTAACCCAGTTCGATAATCAACCGTATGATTACGGATCCACTGCCGCCTATATCACCTATCTCGTGGACCATTACGGAGGGGACGATTTCGTCAAGAGCCTCGTGTCCAACTCGGGAAGGGGCTTTTCTGGGGTATCGAGCACTTTGTCCCAGAAGGGTTATTCCGACGATTCCATAGATGCCTACCTCAACTGGCTCGTTGCGAATTACCTCGATGACAGCGACATCTATGAAGGTGAGTTCGGTTATTCCAATCTCAATATCAAGGTGAACCTGGAGGAGAGCTATTCTTCATATCCAATGTCAGACACGTCCGAGGTCAACAGCTGGGGGGCGGATTATTACCGGTTCCAGAACGGCAGGGAGGGCCTTGGCATCGAGTTCACCGGGAAGGGCGGAGGTAACGATTTCGCCGCATGGGTGGTCAAGTTGGGAAGCTCGGGGACCACTGCTGAGCTTATGGACCTTGACAGCAGCGATTACGGATTATATCCGCTTGGCGGATTCGGCACCGATTTTACCACCGTGCTTCTCATAGTAACATGCGACGACGGGGCGGAGTACGATTTCAGCCTGGGGAATATGGACACGACCCCACCCGTCACATTGCTGAGCGCAGATCCCGCAGCACCGGACGGTGATAACGGTTACTACGTCACCAATCCCGTAATCACCCTGAGCACGGAAGCGGGGGCAAGGACCTATTTCTACCTGAACGGCGACGACGAGGAACCAAAATCCTACACGTCATCCTTCGCTGTGCCCGAGGGAACGAACACGGTCCACTATTATTCGGTGGACGCGTCCTCCAACCGGGAGATAACCCTGACCAGGGACTTCATGGTGGACACGGAGCCCCCTTTGGCCGATCTCACCATAAAGCCGGACAGCCCGGACAGCCCGGCCTTCAACGGGTGGTACGTAACGGTCCCCACCATAAAGCTCAGCAGCAGCGAGGACGGAAACATCTATTACAGGTGGGACGAGGAGAAGGCGGAGAAATATTCCGGAGAGGTGGATGTTCCCGAGGGAGAGCACGAGCTGGACTACTGGTCCCTGGATATGGCGGGCAATAAAGGGGAGGTCGAGTCCTTCGACGTGAAGCTAGACACCATGACCCCCTATACGATCATAAACCTGACGCCGTCAAACCCCCATTTCGGTAATGACGGATGGTACAACGAAACTGTTCACGTGGAGCTCTTCCCCAACGAGGCGGCCGAGAGCTATTACTCCTGGGATGGTGATCATTATCAATTCTATTCCAACCCCGTGAAAGCTCCCGAGGGGGCCCACATTCTCTACTTCTACTCCGTGGACGAGGCGGGAAATCAGGAAGGGATCGAGGAGATGCTCATCAAGGTGGATACGGAAAGCGCCCGCTCGGAGATGTCCATACACCCCGAGGAACCCGACGGCGACAACGGCTACTATGTCACCCTTCCCGAGATATACCTGACGTGTGCAGACGAGGACGGCATCCTGTACTACTTCTGGGACGACGGTCATCCCGACGATTATGATCCCCTTACCAGCGAGATAACCGTCCCGGAGGGCACTCATACCTTCTCATACTACTCGGTGGACAGGGCGAACAACAGGGAGGAGATACGCAGCATCGAGCTCTCGGTGGACCTGCACTCGCCGATCACGGACCTCCATAAAATGCCCCGTGAGCCCGATGGGAACGACGAATGGTATCACAACATATCCATAACCTTCGACTCGGTGAGCGACGACCTCGGGAAAACTTACTATTTCACGGACCTGAGCAGCAAGGAAAGAACATTTTCGGGGCCGCTCGGACCGGAGGATTTCGAGAACGGGGAGAGGACGCTCTTCTATTATTCCGTGGATACGGCGGGCAACAGGGAGATAACCAGGTCGTTCACATTCAGGCTGGACAATGAACCGCCCCGGGCGGTCCCCCTGGTTTCCTCTTCGGAAATCGTCGAGGGCGATGAGATCACCATCTTCGCCGCAGCCTCCCGCGACAACGTTGCCATCAAGGAATTCCAGTACGTGTTCGGCGACGGAACGCAGACGAACTGGATGAGCGAGAACAGCGTGAATCATACCTACGACAGTAGCGGTACCTACACGGTGCACCTTAGGGTCAGGGACACATCGGGCCTCGAGAGCGACGTATCCCAGATACGGATAACCGTGAAGCCGAAGGAGGACGGCGACAGGATGATCCCATTTCTACCGGCCGGAGCCTCCTTCCAGTACGGCGGATTGGCCGCCATTGCCGTCATTCTGTTCATACTCCTGGTAGTGGTCATTGCGGTGATCAAACGAAGGAAAGGAAAGGACAAAGACGGTAACGCGACCCTTCCGGAGGAGGAGCTCGAAGAGGACCAGTCGGCGATAGAGGAGGCAAAACGCCTGTACGGCAAGCAAACCTTCACGTCGAAAGCCGGAAAGGAGGAGGATACGGTAGGGGGGGACGAGGGAAAGAAGGAGGCGCTCTACCAGGAGCGGGAAGAGACGCAGGTCCGGTACTACGAGGATCTCTACGGAACGGCCAACGGGTGGAGCCCATCTGAGAAGGAGGAAGTGGAATACCCGGAGCTGACATCCGGTTCGGATAATTACGGAGAGATAGAATACCTGCCCCCCGGACCCGATGCGAGCGAGGGATTTGCCCTCACCAGTCGGGACGAAGCAGGGGATGACACATACGGGAATGGTCCATGGGAACCGGCGGGGGCCGATGAGGACGAGCGATATATGGATTTCGTGGACGACCGGGACTTCGACGTGGATATCGAGCCGGATGCGGTGAGCGAAACGTACCTCTATGACGAATCGGACGAAGAAACCGACATCTACTGGGGGGAGGAAGAGGAGATGGTGGAAGGGGACGGAGATAGGTCGGAACTTGACTCCTGGAAGCTGTAGGTTTCACTGTGAATTACATTCCGAAGCATCAATAGATACATCTGAGCCCGTTAGTGGGGATTCTCTTCGCGGCATGAGGTGTTTTCAGTATGGTCATGGCCCCGGACAGGCTTCCGTTCCTCTGGGAACTGGGCTTCTCGTCGCTTTCTTCGGGGATCACGCTGGTGGGCACCCATCACGTTCTCGACAGGAACATCTCGGGCCTGCTGGAACCGCTCATGAACGAGGCCGCCACCGTAGTTATCGAACACCCGCTGATAACCGGCGTGAGCGAGGGACTGCCTTTCGTGGCCGAATGCATCGGAAAGAAACAGATCGATGTGGTCAGGGAGATACTGGGGGACCTGGGTTGGCCGGGCGACATCGACGGGCTGCGGGTGGACGAGGCGGTTGCCCTAGTCCAGAGGGCAGCCTACTCATCGCTGGGGGAAAACTTCCACGTGGAGCAGTGGGTCGAGGAGCACGCCCGGGAGACTGGAAAACACATCACCTATGCGGAAACGGTGGAGCAAAGGGATGAAGCTGCTGCCGGCATGTACATCGCATATCTCGAGAGCCTCACGAGCAGGGACGCTCTGATGAGAGGGATACGGGAAAGCCTCGACAATTACTGGAACAGGCTCGTGGAAGCGGGGGGCGACATCGGCGATATGGAGCTCTACGAGAGGGGGGTGAGGGGCAGGAGCGTTGCGATGATGGAGCATCTCGTCTTCGAGCTGATGAGAAGGGACAACCTCACCTTGGCCTTCCTCGGAACGCTTCACTGCATAGACATCCATCGGTGGCTGTCTGATCCCGATGCCGCCGGGAGGATCGAAACGACGCTCTCCCCGAAGGTGCTGGCGGGTATCTCGATGGTAAGACGGTAGGATGGGAAGACGGTACAAGGGCAAGGAATATGAGGTATTGGGCTTTTTATTTTGACCGGATGCTATCGTTAGATGGGTTTTCTTCGTTTAGAGGGACTTGTTGTCCTCTTCGAGCACAACTGTCTCGCCCGGAAGGTGTTCCGTGCGATCCCGGTAGCCGGGGGGTGGATAAGGGGCGATGTAGGCGCATACAGACCCGACACCAAATAAAATAATTGAACAAATGCCGACCCAGTCCAGATTTTCAACGATTCCGAGCAGGCCTGGGGGGAGTGGCCGGGCCAGAGCAGGAATCGGGTGGGGGCTTGGGACGGCCTCATCCCGAAATATAACCTCCCATAGTAAGCATCCGCCCTCGGCCAGTCCACATCTCTACAACAACTTGAACACCGAACCCCTCAATATACACCCTTCCCGGGAATACAGTGTCTCACGCCTCCTTTCGGCTCATCCATATCCCCCTCGTAGCGCGGTATGACGTGGCAGTGAAAGTGCATGACGGACTGGCCCGCCGCCCTCCCGCAGTTCATTCCGATGTTGTACCCCTGCGGCCTGTGACCCGATGCCTCCATATGCTGCCGGGCCTGTGCTATCATCGTATGCAGCTCCTCACGCTCCCCGTCGTCCAGCTCGAAATAATCTGCCCTGTGCCGCCTCGTTATTATGAGAACGTGGCCCGGAGATACGGGATAGCCGTCCCATATGGCGAACATTCGCCCGGAGGAGAACAGTATCTCCCGATCTCCCCTCGATAATATATCGCAAAAGACACATACTTCGCTCATCTGTTCACCATTGACAACATACAACAACCCCAATGAAGCACCGCCTACAAGTGAATAACGGCCTCATGGATGTAGTTGCATCTGCGTTCTCATACGATGCTACGAACTTCGCACTTGTGACAATATACCGCTGAATACATATACGTGTATGGTGTTCATTTTGGTGATGTCCCTCACTCAAGGTGAGATAGACGATATGGCCAGGAAGGCAGACCGCTTCGACGAATATGTCAGCATGGCGGATGAAGCGGAAAGTGAGGCAGAAGGGCTCCTGGACCGACTCGCCGCGTCGTACATCGCCGCCAGCCGCCTGGGAATGGACCTTGCCTCGGCGGTTCCCGTGGTGGAGCTCGGCGGCGAGATGTCGGCCACCGTGTACGGCGTTCTCAGGACCGCTCCCGTGGTCACGACCTACAACCGGAAGTCGGGCAAGGAGGGGAAGATGATGAAGTTCGTCATGGGAGATGCTACGGGGGACATCGACGTCGTCGTGTGGGACGAGAAGATGGTGGATGAGCTCGCGGCGGTTGATATCGACATCGGAACCAGGATCAAGGTGGCCAACGGCAGGACGAAGGAGAACCGGTACGGCAGGCAGATCACTCCCGGGAAATGGGGAACCGTGATCGTTGAACCGGGGGACTTCCGGGAGATGGAGGCCAAGCCAAGGAAGAAGCGCATCACCCCGCTGTCCGACATATCGGTGGGAGGGACCTACTCCGTAAAGGGCGAGGTCATGACCGTGTTCGAGCTGCGGCAATTCCAGAGGAGGAGCGGCAGCTCGGGATGGGTGCTGAACGTCATCATCTCCGACGATACCGGCTCAATGAAGGTCGTGCTCTGGGACGAGATGGCAAGGAAATACGCTCACCTGGACCGCGGCCATGTGGCGGAGTTCTCCGACATGTCCGCGAGGCAGAACAGGGACATCGTCGAGCTTCACTCCACCTACAGGACAAAGGTGGAAATGGAAATGAACTGAGGTTGCCTCATGTTTGGATCCAAGCGTTCAAAGGTACACGATAACCCGGGCATCATCCGCGGGGCCGCTATGTTCTTTATCGTAATGCTCCTCGTCGGCATCTCGGTCCCGGTCACATCCCAGGACCCCGACGATCCCATGGGCATGCCCCCCATGGACCAGGAGAAGATCGAGCTCTCCCCCGAGACCGAGACGACCCTGAGCGCCGCCGTAAAGGGACATAACCGGAATCCCGTGATCGCGCGGGACGCGGTGCAGTCCTACATCGTCGCCTGGGAGCATTCCGACGACGGCGTGGACTCATCCCACGACATAGTGATCTCCTCCGCCACCCGATGGGGAGCCAACTTCAGCCAGCCCGGCATCGCTGAGCTTGGACGACCCGGAACGGACAAGAGCGAGCTGAGCGTTGCCATCGACGGGGATACTAACCGCTACTTTCTCGGCTGGGAGGACAGGGCCGCCCACGGCCGACGCTCTGTGTTCCTGGCTGTTTCCCTCGACAAATGTGCTTCCTTTTTCAGGGTTTCCGAGGTCACGTCCGAATTTATCAACGCGTCCAATCCCCGCATAGACACGGCATCCGGTGGAAAGGTGTATGTAGCATTCCTGGGGTGGCACAACGATTCTCTCAGCATGCAGATCCACGTATGTTACACCGACGATGATGGATTCAGTTTCTCGGTACCGGTTCTCCTC
Source organism: uncultured archaeon (assembly GCA_964423515.1). Taxonomy (GTDB): domain Archaea; phylum Thermoplasmatota; class Penumbrarchaeia; order JASLWR01; family JASLWR01; genus CAYRFL01. The sequence continues at coordinate 7,235 of CAYRFL010000014.1, read as the reverse complement.
TCGGACCCGGCACTGGGAGAATGCCTCTCTCCCGGTATCTACGTTGATGACCAGTATGTATACTGTACCTGGGAATGCGCGGACAGGGTCTACTTCACGAGATGCGAACTGGATGGAATGGACTTCGAGACCGTCAAGAAGGTGGACAGCCTGGACGAGCCGTCCCTGCCGCATCCATACGGCGGACCGTACACGGTGGAAGAACCAGGTATCTTCGGCGACGGAGATGGAAATCTATACGTTCTGTGGAGCGACAACAGGGAGGGGGAGAACATACAGTGGCTCTTCTGGGCCCAGTCATTCGATCAGGGAGTTTATTTCTTCAAAAAGGTCTATCCTCCCGGCATGCATAACCTGAGAACGGAGCAGAGCGACGGCGTTATCGATTTTGCCCCGGACGGCGACATGTATCTGGCCTACGGGAACGCGAATTCCATATACCTGTTGCGCGCAAATGCGGGCGAGACCGCCTTCGCCCAGGATGCCGCCGTTAAGGAGGGCGAGAAAAAAAAGGGAGCCCCTGTGATCGCTGCTTCCGATCTGGGAAGCTATGTCGTCTACGATATGGAAGGGAGCTCGAGCGATCGGAGGGATATAATAATCACCAAGGTTCTTGAAAAGGAGATCATCGATCCTCCCGAGAATGGCGCAGATTCTCCGGAAAAAACATTTTTCGAAAAATACGGTAAATGGATGATTCCCCTGTTCATACTGGCCACGCTCATCATCGTTCTCATCATTTCAAAACGTGGAGGAAAAACAACAGCCGGGATCCGGGAGGGTGCAAACGAGGGTTCATTATCGAAGGAAGATACATCTAATAAGCGGAAAAAAGGCAAAGGCAGGGGGCATGACCGCTCGTTCGATAGCTACGATGAAAATGTACTCCGGGGGGAGCTCGAGGAGAAGAGAACGGCTCTGGAACTCCTGAAGGAGGAAAGGTGCGCCGGGAACATCTCGAAGGGTGAGTACGTCAGAATGAGAAGGGGATACCTGAGAAGGGTCCGCGAGATCGAGGGGGAGCTGAAAGCGAAATAGACCTTTCTAATCTTCAGGTCCATCCCTTCCCGCTCCTGATGAAAATCCTCCTGGAGATATATACCCCATATCATTTTGCACAATTTATTTATAAAGTTTTATATCCCTGGTCAATTATACGATTCCTCCCAGGCGTCCGGGATCCCTCTGGAACTGCAGGATGCGAGGACGATGAAGCAAGCGATCCATTGGCCCGGGTCCGACCGCATGATCATCCGTGCTGGGATGTCACCCAAAAAGTGTCAAGATGGACCGATCCCGGATAATATCGACGCAATCACGGAGGAACTGGCATAGCAGAGGAAAGTCATTTCTGGATGGATGCGCGAAGGCTGCGGAAGAACGCAAATAACCCCGCGATCCAGTCCCTGAACCGGGAATTTCAGGCCAGGGGAGGAAGGGCCGTCTTCAGCAATTCCGGGGAGGGCACAGGGGTGTTGTTGAGCCATCATGACGGCGCCTACCTCGAGGATTTCAGGATCCGACTTCTGGTTGAGCTCGGCGACGGGCGGGGAAAGGAAAGAAGGGTAATTGCCGATCGCGGGAAGGGAAGGGAAGAGGGCATGGAAAGGAGGACGGGTAAAAACGCATACCCCTCAACTGGTGCCAATCGGAAGAGGGAGAAGGTGGGGCGGGAGCGTCAGGACGGAAAGACCAGAGTACGGAGCGAGAGCGTGGGCGTTGACGAGGTAAATGAGAAAATGCTCAAGTCTATCGAGGAAGCTCTCGACTACGGGGCCACGGATGACGGGCAGATAGTCAGGCGGGCTCATTTGAGAGGTGCCCAAGAGAGGGATATATATCCCTCAAGCACCTCCTGAACTCCATGGACTGCGGGTCCAGGACCAGATGCCATCACAAGAGGAAACGGATGAGGTTCACGGACGTGATGACTTATTGCATGAGAGCCGCCGGCAACTGCGAATTCCTGACATATCGCCTGAAGGATTTCTACGGACAGTGGAAGAAGAACAGGGATGAACAGTTCCGGGGACTCGTGGACCGGAAAGTGATCGTTAGCGGTAGGATTGGAAAGGCGAGGGCGATCTCACGCCTGAAAAACCAACGGTTCCATCTTCTCCATCTATTCGAGACCACGGTGGATGCCGAGGGGATGAAGAGCAGGAATATCAGGAACATCCGTGTGGAGATCCCATCCATTGAAATGCGGGAGTTCGACAGGGAATCCTACATCTGCATGGACGACCTGTTATCACTCGAAGGAAAGATAGTGTTCTATGAATATTTCGGTGATTACTGGCTTACGGAAGTGACCGGGGTGAAGGTAATCGAGAGGAGCGGGCAGAAACCCGTGGTGAAATACACGTGAAGGACCCGCACACACCGGGGACATGTCGGTATATATCCAAATGGTCTTTTTTCGCCAGGGTAGCCGATCAAAATGTGTAAAGGAATGGCCGGTCAAGGTGCAAAAAGGAGAGGCCGGGAAAGTATTTAATAAGTCAATCTCATTATCCCGTCGAACTGGACTTTACGGAGCGAGGGGCGGGGGAAATGTAGTGAGCTAATTACTGTTGTTATAGTATTAAGCAAGCGTTCGGAAAAGGTATCATCATGCCGGAACCCATAATGATCGACGGTGCATCCCTGACCCTTCGGAATCTGGTGGATATAGCGCGCAGCAACATGCCCGTGGAGATAGCGGATCCCGCCCTCCGGAAGATGGAGGAGGGATGGAAGGCCGTTGAGAATATACTGGAGAACGACAAACCGATATATGGGATCAATACCGGTTTCGGCGAGCTCGCCAAGGTCAGGATAGACAGGACAGATCTGGAACGTCTCCAGGAGAACCTCATAAAATCCCATTGTGCGGGAGTGGGCGATTATCTCGGAGAGGACGAAGCGAGAGGCATGATGGCCTTGAGGATCAACTCCCTGTCCAAGGGGTATTCGGGCATCCGGCCGTCCACGGTGAAGACCCTTCTCAAAATGCTTAACCTCGGAATAATACCGCTGATACCGAGAAAGGGTTCTCTGGGGGCAAGTGGAGACCTCGTACCCCTGGCCCACATGGCCAGTGCACTCTCGGGAAAGGGCGACTGCCTCCACAAGGGCAAATACACCAGTATGAAGAAGGCGATGGCGCGAGAAGGATTGAAACCCGTTTCATTCCGTGCCAAGGAAGGGTTGGCCCTTATTAACGGCACCCAGTTCATGTGCTCCCTTGGAGCCCTTTCCGTCCACGACGCGGGAAATCTCCTTCGGAACGCATACATAACAGGCGCCATGGCCATCGAGGCCCTTCTCGCAACCGATGCATTTCTGGAAGAAAGGGTGCACATGGTACGCCCCCACAGCGGACAGATCAGGGCAGCCGAGACCATAAGACGGATGGTGGAGGAGAGCCAGGTGATCCCCTCCCATAAAGAATGTCCGGCTGTACAGGATGCATACACGCTTCGCTGCATGCCCCAGATCCTTGGAGCCTCGGGAGACGTCATAGACCACGTTGAGAGCATCATTTGTACGGAAATGAACTCGGCGACGGACAATCCACTCATCTTCCCCGACACCGGAACGGTGGTTTCCCAGGGTAACTTCCACGGACAGCCGTTGGCCATGGCACTGGATTACCTCGCCATAGGCGTTGCCGAGATAGGCGACTGGTGCGAGCGGCTCACGTTCAGAATGACATCGTCCCACCTTTCGGGACTGCCGGCCTTTCTGGTCGAGGAGAGCGGTTTGAACTCGGGATTTATGCTTGCCCAGTATACCAGCGCCGCCCTGGTGGCGGAGAACAGGATTCTCTGTCATCCCGCCTCGGTGGACTCCATCACCACGTCGGCCGGACAGGAGGATCACGTTTCCATGGGCGGGAACGCGGCCAACAAGATGCGAAAGATACTGGAAAATTCCGATTATATACTTGCTGTCGGTATGCTCTGCGCGTCCCAGGCGCTTCATTTCAGGCGAGGGCTCGCACCCGGAAAGGGGACCGGGGTAGCACTGGCCGCCATAAGGGAGAGGCTGGAACCGCTTACCGAGGACCGTTACATGAAGGATGATATCGAGATCATGGCGGCCATGGTCCGAACGGGGGAGATCGTAAAAGCGGTGGAGGATTCAATCGGACCTCTCTGAACGGGGGAGAAAGGCAATCAACGACGTGATGCGAGATGGTTGACAAGGCGATTACACCGGTGGAGATCAACAGGGCCATAAGGAAGCAGAGCCGGAAGAGCAAGGTGATAAAGATAGGGGGCCTTTCCGGTCAGGACTCCATAGCCGTGGGCATGGATGAGGAACTTGAGCTCATGGTGATCGGTGAGGCGGGTGACTTTCTCGGCGCTCTGAACGAGAAGGCCGTCATCACCATGGAGGGGAAAGCCGGCAACTACGTGGGAGACTGCATGAGGGGAGGCGGGATCATCGTGAACGGTGAGGTGGGCAACGGTGCAGGAGCATACCTGTCGGGAGGCATCGTCGTGATCCGCGGCAATGCGGGGAACGGCGCAGGTGTGGCCAACCGGGGGGGCACCGTGGTGATAGCTGGGGATGCGGGGGATGATACCGGGCTTCTTCAGAGCAGTGGCACCATCATCGTCACCGGCAATGTCAGAAGAAGGATAGGTCATCTGATCAGCGGAGGCGAGATATATGTGGGAGGGAAGGCGGATTCCCTTGGGGATAACGTCAGGATACTGCGTCCATCCGAGAGCGATCTGGAGAGATTGAAGCTATATTTCGAGCATTACGGCATTGAAGAGGCTCCGGGAGAGTTCAAGAAGATCGTTCCACGGGACGAAAGTCCTCTTCCGAAGATAAACATGGCCACGGTGCATGATAGACAAACCGGTCTCGAGAGAATATGCCTTCCGGCCGCCGTGATCTACTCCCCGGGACCTATGGATTTCAACTACGAGGAAACACCCCGGCTGCTGAATACGATTATCGGAAAGGAAAAAGCGAAAGTGCCCCTGGTCTCCCGAGTTCCCGTGATGCTGCGTCTACCAGCATACATGACGGAGTACCCCGAGCTCCTGGCAGAGATCAGCGGAATAACCGGGAAATTGGGAATTTCCGCCATATACGAGCCTGTTCAATTCCCGGTGGGAAGCGGAGATGACGATGCGCCCCGGGGCCTTCTCGCCCGATGGTCGCCCGACAGGCACGGCATGCGCTCGGCTGCGATACGAGCTTCGAGCGGAGTGATACTGGATATGACCTCAAACGTCATAACCAGAAGGGGAGCGTATCACATTCACCCGGAAGACACAGGGCCAAGCGGCGAGATACACGGACCTGCTCCCGTCCTGTACAGACATGCCGACATGGCATCGATCAAGGATCTCAAGAAACATATCATTCTATTAAGAGAGCTCACAGGCTATCGGATACCTGTGATAATGCGAATCGAAGCGGGTCATCTCCGAGAGGACCTCAGGCTATCTTCGAAGGTGGAACCGGATGCGGTCATCGTGCGCTTCGTTCCCTCCCAAACGGATGGTGAGACATACCCGTTCCTGGGAGCATTTCCAAACATCCGAAGGCTGAAGAAGGATAGGGGGGGAATTGCGGAACTGCCGGTGGGAGTTGAGGTCCCACCCATATCCGGCAGGGAAATAATCAAATGCCTTGCCCTTGGCGCCGATTTCGTCGTTCTGGATCCCACGATGCTATTGGCCTGCGGGGAATGTCCCGCCTGCCGCAAGGGAGGCGGCTGTGAAAGATTCAGGACGGGGCTCTTTGACGGGAAGGACGGGGCGAGGCTCACCTACGGAGAAAAGCTGAAGGACGTCATGGATTCGATCGAAGATGAATGCAGGACCAGCCTCGTTTCGCTTTCTCTGTCCGAACCCGGGGGTCTCTCCTCCGAGCATCTCTATGCCCTGGATTACGACACCGCGTCCCTGGCCGGCATCAAGCTCGCCGGATATCACAGGAAACTCCCAATGTGGTCCCATTGAGGTACGGTGCATCCGTCCTCCAACATTTTATTAGTCCTTAGCTGTCCATTTTTCTACCTCTGACAATAGCAGATAATGGAATTCCACTGGGAATGGAGGGACAACATATCCTTGGAGCGGCCTCATCCTGAGACGAACCTGGAGTGAAGGACCCAAACCTTCGGGGTGACCTCGATTATTTAAGGTAGATACGAATATCTAACAGTGCGGATAGAATGTTTAAATAAATAGAAAAGGATACAACCGTATTTCTTTCGCCAAATATTCACTAAGGTCGCTATGAGATAATATCAACGCGATGAATGTGGATCGTAACCGATAAGAAGGTGTTATACATGGAATGTAGAACGAAGGACTTGATGATACTGACATTGACGGCCATTGCGCTGCTCATAGGACTGATGATCTTCTTTACAGGAGAGGCTGAAGCGGCCGACGATTCGATAACCATCGATTCGGTCGCGATATCGCTTCAGAACGATGCGGACTCGAACGACATCTGTAACATCGGGGATACATTGAGAATAACCGTGCAGACCGATAATACGGATGGGAACGGAGGCCAGACAGTAACTGCGGACCTCCAGGCCTATGGTGGCGGAGCCGCAGAAAGTGTGTCATTGGAAACGGATAATGCAGGAGTCAATGATATCTACCAACTGGATTTCGTCGTGGCCGGAGCGGGAGGGAGCGGGATCGACGTTGCGGCAGACAATGCAGCGTCACAGGTTACTGTCACTGCCACCGATGGCGATGAAGCTGGCGGTGATCCGACCCTGGCATCAAATTCACTGAACAAAGCTGTGGATACGATCACACCGTCGGTCAGCACTGTCGAAGTGGACACCGATCCGATCTATGAGGGCGATCTAATACAGGTGGTAACCGTTACCTTCGATGAGGCGATGCTTGACGATGCCTCCGCAGATCCCACGATCACGTTCAGCGTCGGTGGCACCTGGACCAGCAGTGGGGATGGTGCTTATGATGGAACAGACATGATCTGGACCGAGACCTTCACCTTGACCGATGCTGATGAGAGCTCCGATGATGTGACCATTGACGTTACCGGAGCAAAGGATGATTCCGGCAACGATCAGGAGGATTACACTCCCGAGGCAGAGTTCGACCTTGATGTTGCCAAGCCCACGGTCAGCACGGTAGAGGTTGATACCGACCCGATCTATGAGGGTGATCTTGTGCAGATAGTTACAGTGACGTTCAGCGAGGCAATGACCAATGCGGGTTCAGATCCGACCATCACCT
>CAYRFL010000013.1:0-58010 GCA_964423515.1 uncultured archaeon | reverse complement strand
AATGCCAGCTCAATAATGTCTTTGTCAGGGAGGTAAATTAGTGAACTACTGCGTCCCGACGATGTGGTGCCAAACGTCGTCATTGACTGCCACCGAGGAAGTTGCGGTGGCGGTATTGCCCCCTGGCCCGTCCCTGATCCATATCGAGGGATACTCCGGATCGGTTCCAATCCCCAATATGCCGAAGCGATACACGTCCGCCAAATTAGAATATTTTTCAAAAATGATGGGGTTTGAATCGGATGAACCCGCGGTCTTGACCCAGGCCTCCAGTGTAAAATCGCGTGTACCAATCTCCAACGAAGGATCATCGGCCAGATAGATGAAATCATCCACCCCGTCGAATTCCAGGCTCCCACCGCTCCCCCCCTCGTCGGTCCAGTTCGGGTCGTTATCCTCTGGATCTACGCTCTCCCCCAGCTGCCCGTGGTTCTCGTACGGGCTTTCGTCGGCGGTTTCCTGCCCCTCGCCCTCGTCGAAATGCATAAGTAGCCGCGTGTTTCCGTAATGGGTTCCGTGGTTGTCTCCCGCCAGGTCCCTTGCCGTCCCGTCGTCGAAGTTCCAGTACCCAACGGTATGCTCGTCAACCGGTGAATGGACCGTGCTCTTTCCGTCGCCTGTGAAGGCATCGCGCCATGTGTTTTCCTTCACCCACTCGACCCCCCAGGAGTCGATAACAGGCACGTCGAGCCCGGCATCCAGAACGTTGGCCCGGATCCGGATCGTGGCGATCCCGAGGTCGTTCAATCCGGAGATATCTATGTTCCTCATTTCGAGGTTGTTAAATCCCGGTACCACCTCGCCGGTGGAGGCGTCTATCACCGAAAGTCTGGTCTTTCCGTATCCGCCCTCCTCCAGATTTACGGAGACGGCGTCCCATTCCCCATTCAATGCAAGGAAAATGTCCTCTGACTCGATATACTGGTCGGCCTCCGCTTCCTCCCTGGAGGATATGGTGTGTCCCGGTCTCTCCAATGCGTATTTTCTCACCCGGACCCAGTCGTATTCTGAAAGGGTCTCCGAGCCGTATGAGCTGTGGTGCGTTGTATCGAGGCGGCCCCTCCAGGCGGAGTAATCCGAGGGTTTTCCCTCACACGCCAGCGAAACAGTATCCTCCCAGGTGTCAAGCGTATTGCCGGCACGGAGCACGGCTGTGCCGTTCCCGCCTTCATCCTGAAGCATCATTCTGTACTCCTTCCAGCTGTCAGTGAAGCTGAAATACTGATTATCCTCGGGGCCTATGCCACCGTAGATATTGAGCACACGCCAATCCGATGAATAGCGAGTGCATTCCATCAGTACGTAACTGAGCAGGGGCGAAACGGAGCTTGCCCGGAATCGACCGACATATCCAGAGGTCCACTTATACCTCGCCTCATAGACAAAGGGTACCTCGAATGTTGCCTTGGAATCCAGTTCTTCACAAAAATCGTCCCCTCCCTTTGATACGACTTTCAAGGTCCCGTCGCTCTCGGATGAATAGGAGGTCCCGTCGCTTCTTGTCTCGTTCCACTTGTCTGTCCATATCCCGTCGTCGAAATCGTCATAGAGAAGAAACACTTTCGAGGCATTGCTCTCGTTATGTGCATCCCCGTTGCCGTAATAGAGATGGATTGCAGAATCGCCGTTCGGAATCGAGGAAACGTTGAGCCATATACTGCTCACGTCATTTGTATCCCAATTCTCTATCCAGTAGGAAAGGGAGTTCCCACCAGCATCGATGAAGCGTATGTCTTCGCCGTTCTCCCCGGCGTCCCCGTAATCGAAGTTGTCCTGGGTGAGGTTTACCTGGAGTTGATAGACCGACAGTTCATCGCCAGGATTAGAGAGATTGATCTTTCTTCTGTACTTCCATCCGTTGAGCCAGTTCGAATAGACGAATCCGTTCTCAACCTCGACTCCTTTCTTTTCCGTAATCCCGTCCTCGTCATCGAGATCGTCGAACCAGCTCCCGCCGTGCTCGCCGCTTTCCTCAGAAACGCTCCTCTCGACCACCGAGACATCCCGGGATATTTCCCGGGCGGGTTCCGTGAGTACCCGGGATTCCCGGTAATCGTCACCATCGGGAATCGTGATTCCCACCAATAGGTTGGCCAGAAGGACCATGAGAGTGCACAATGTCAGCATTCTTTTCATATAGACTACCCCCGTGCGGGAAAAAAAATGGGATAATTGAAAAAATAGGTTGCTTGTAGATAACTGTTTTGACGGAAATGCTCCTGAAATGAGAACGGTTGCAGAACCGGACAATTCCGTATCGCTTTTCATAATTCCTGCTATCCCCTACGAGAACGACAAGTTTTTATAACGTGCAATAATATTAGTTGCCGTTTGCAGCATTGGGAATTGCATCCCCCCTGCTACCTTGATATGAAGAAGTCGAAGGTGAATCGAAATGATACATATTGTGAGAGATCGAGGACCCGGGATGGGTTTTCGGAAGGGAACCCTCCTCATCCTGTCCAGCGTCATTCTGTTACTGGCAAGCACACTTCTATCAGCGGCCCCGGGCATGATATGGGAATCCGATCCCGGTAAGGTGTCCGCACGGATCAGCGAGCATGGGACGGACGCTCCGTCGGACTCCTTTTCATCCTCCTTCAGCAGCGACAAGGTGCAAGAACCCTCATCGAGGGCGGATACGACCCTCAACAGTGGGCAGGACGTTTCCATCTCCACTTCCTTTGGAGCATCCGGCAACGAGAACCTCAATATTGGCGGCGACGGGGACCTGACCATCTCCTACAACGCTCCCGACGGGAACAATCATTTCTTCCCTTTCAGAACCCTCATCAAGTTCGACGTATCGGGAATCGCCTCTAATGCGGAAATAGTCTCCGCTCAGCTGAAACTGAATTATTACAAGGCAGTTGACCTGAATGGCAACGAGGGAACCATTGACACAACCTTGACGATAAAGGCCCACAGGGTTACCCATTCCTGGGTGGAGGGAACCGGAACCTGGTCTTCAGCCACCGATGACGGAGCGACCTGGAACAATTACGATGGGACCAATGCATGGGGCACACCCGGCGGGGATTACGTGGGTTCGAGTACTATTTCGGCCACAATGCCCAGTTCCTACGGGTGGGTGACCTGGGATGTGAAGAGCATGGTGGAAGGATGGATAACCGGTACCAACGAGAATCACGGATTAATCCTGATATCACCTACCGAACCGAACCAGCCCACTTTGAAATACTTCAAGTCGTTCAATGCCGGGTCCGATTCCCCAAAATTGGAGATCACCTATTCCACCAACGATATACCTGTGGCCATCATCGATTCCATCGACCCCAGCCCCGCCCGGGAACTGACCGAGATCACCTTCACGGGTTACGGCACTGACACGGAGGACGGAGACGCCACATCCGGCTTTCGGTGGACCGCCAAGAGCGGGGCCAATCCCACCATCGTCCTGGGCACAACGGCCACTGTCACGGCGGACAACCTGACGGCGGGTACGTACACCATCGGTTTCTCGGTCCAGGACAGCGAGGGAGACTGGTCGTACGAGGAGACCCAGGCACTCACTGTCACCCCGGACGAACCTCCCGCCGACATAGAGGACCTGAAGGCGGAGCCCCACGGCAGCATAGACGGGGCCATCAACCTCACCTGGACGGCGGTGGCGGAGGACGGCGAGGACGAGCAGGGCGAGGCCGCCAGTTACATCATCAAGTATTCCGACGGGATGATCAACAGCGAGGCCTCCTTCGAGAATGCCAAGGATCCCGCCAACAAGAAGGATATTCCCGATCCCGGCGAGCCGGAGGAAGAGGATGGTTACACCGTACTGGGTCTGACCAGCGGAGAGGAGTATTATTTCGGTATAATCGCCGTGGATGAGAATGGACAGCAGGGAGGTCTTTCGAATATCGCCCGGGCATACGCACCGGACCATACGAGGCCGGAGAGCATAACCGACCTGGAAGCCAAACAGGGGGAGAACGACGGCGAGGTGGAACTGGAATGGACCTCACCCGGAGAGGACGGGAACATGGGCAAGACCACGAGCTACCGGATAAGGTACTCGGAGGAGGAGATGGAGAACATGTGGGATTTCGAGGAGGAGGCCGCCGACATACCCAACGATGAAAAGATACCCCAGCCAGGATTTCCCGGAGAATCCCAGAGCCTCACCGTTACCGACCTTACCGGAGGCAAGACATACTATTTTGCCATTGTGGCGTTGGATGAATCCGGTAACAAGGGTCTCCTGTCCAACGTCGAGACCGTGGTGGCCACGGACAAGGTCCCCCCGCTTTACATACAGGCCGTTTTGGTCAAGGATACGCCGGACGACTACGGACAGAGCCTTGACGTAACCTGGCTCGCATCCCAAGAGGCGGATTTCCATCATTACAATATCTACATCTCGGCCAGTTACTTCTCCGACGTGGTCCGTCTCACTCCCGAGAAGAGCGTCAATGATATCGCTGTAACGAGCACGACCATCACCACCATCGGCAACATGCCCATCGGGGATTGGAATGGTTATTACGTCGCCGTGACCGCGGTGGATAAATACGATAATGAGAACCCGGAAATAGAGTGCTTCGGACCCGTGAGATCCATCAACAACATCGAGCGCCCTCAACCGTTCGTCGATCCTGCCGGAGGCGAGACCTTGACGATGGAAACGCTCATTCCAAACGAGTTTGCCGAGGTGGAGTTCTCCGAGATAACGGCCCAGTTCGAATTCGAGGAACTGATTACGAACCGCTACAGGATCACCTACGCGTATTCCGTCGAGGGGGAAGCATCGGTCATGGGGGACAACATAGACCACATAGACCTCTATGTCGGAATGAAGTACAAGAGCAACAACTGGTACTGGATGCCTTTCCTGGATTACGATGAAGCGGATGATTTCGAAGATATTGAGGACTGGGAGGGGGAGGATATCGACGATTATTACGCCATATTCGATCGTCCCGATTTCGCCGGCGGCGCCTTCTCCATAGTGAACCACGAGCGATCCCTGGATGGCACCCTGAGCGAGATGAACGGTAGCTTCGAGGAGATGATGCTCGAGGGCAAGCCCGTGGAGTTCAGGTTATGCGCCGTGGCATGGACCAAGACCTTCAAGTGGAACTACGTCTCCCAGGAATTCGACCCGGAACTGAAATACCAGTGGAAGGTGGATTCCGACGGGGACGGATTGATGGACGGCTGGGAGAAGATGCACTTCGGAGGGATTGAAGCATACGATGCCAAGAGCGATCCCGACGGGGACGGTTACACAAACAGGCTGGAATACGAGAAGGATACGAATCCGAACGACGAAATAGATATTCCACTGAATACGAAGAAGGACGTGGTTTCCGACAAGGGTGGTCTGGGTGTGGGCTGGTGGCTTATAATAATCCTCATCGTGATACTGTTCATCGGTACGGTCCTTATTATCGTACTGGTCGTGGTGAAGAGGTCAAAGAAGAAGGAGGACGACGCCCCCCGGTCGATTCCCGCACAGGGGCCCTCGGGTCCTCCGGCCGGACCCGCCTATTCGCCGGGTCCCTCCCGGATGGGTCCCCCGGGACCGCCACCCCGTGGACCTCCCGGTCCGCCCCCCCGCGGCCCCCCCGGCCGTCCGCCCCAGGGTCCGTCCGGCCCACCCCCAAGGGGCCCTCCTGCGGGCCCTCCCGCAGCAGTTTCACATCCGCCCCAGAAGGATCCCGGCGATGCCCTCGCACAGGTTCAGCAGGAGTACCAGACAATTCTGCAGAAGGCCTTGGCCATAAGGACCCAGTTCACGGGGGAGAAGGACCCGCAGAGGAAGAAGCAGCTCGAATCCGAATACAACGAGCTTCAGAAGCAGGTCGCGGCACTGCAGCAGAAGGAGCAGGCCATGAGATCGGGACAGACTGCCCCGCAGCAGGAGGCGGATAAGCCAAAGCAGCTGCCGGGCACGAAGGAGGCGCAGCTGGCCCTTCCGGCAGCCCAGGAAGCAGGCGCCCAGCAGCCCCAACAGGCCGCACAGCAGAAGACCGACCAGGACCAAGGGGCCGTTGCAGCTGGAGGCGGCGATGCAGCTCTGAACGAATCATCTCCTCTCGATGACATATTCAACCTGGGTAAGGACGACAAGGCAGGTGCGGCGGAACCTCAGCCACAGACCGCTGCCGAAGCTCCGGCAGCTGCAGCAGGCCCCACCGTTGTGGAATGCCATTCCTGCGGTGCGCAGAACACCGTGACGACGTCCGAGCGGCCAACGGTGGTCGTCTGCAGCGTCTGTAGCGAAAGGGGTTATCTCTCGGAGTGACCGGGTGAGGATGAACCAACCGGTCTTTCAAAATAAAGGGCGACTGAACGGGCTTTACTCTGTGTGAGCGTTGCTCTCTCTCATTCGTTCAGCCAATCCCACTCTTCCTCCTCATCCTCGTTCTCATCCTCGTTCTCATCCTCGTTCTCATCCTGCTTCTCGCCCGGACCATCACCCTCCACGTCCTCCTCGAATTCTATCCAATCCTCCCATTCCTCTACGTCCTCGTCATCACCCTCGCCCTCATTCTCGCATTCCTCATGGTGATAGTCATGATCTTCGCATTCGACGCAGGCTGCCCCATCCCGTTCGGTCCTGTCCGTCTTTCCATCCTTCCCTTGGTGTTCCTTCGCGATCTTTTCCACACCGCGCTCTCCGTCCTCTTCCGTTTCCTTTCCGTCCTTTGACCCCGGAGGACCGTCTCCGGCTCCCCCCCTCGTCTTCTTCCTGGATATAACGGCGGCGATGATTATTATGATCACTGCCAGCACGGCAACTGCCGCTATGCTCATTGGAGTCACCTTTCCCCTGTAATACAGCCGGTCCATCAGGTCCTTCTCTATGGTGAAGTTGACGTATTGCCGGGACAGGAGTCCCGCCTCATCAGTGCATGTCACCGACACGGAATGCTCCCCGGGTTCGAAATCCCCCACCCATGGCCCGCTGCCGGGCAGATGTCTCTCCTGTCCGCCCCCCGTGTCGATCATGAAGATGACGTTGCCCAGATCGTCCTCTCCGCTGTAGGTGAGCGTGAGCTGCTTACCGTCGATGCTGTGGCTCAAGGAGAGCAAGGGGGGCGTGGTGTCGATCTTCACCTGCAGGGTCCTGTTGGGCCCATAATTCCCCGCCTCGTCCGCAGCCCTGTATACGATGCGGTGTATCCCGTCGGCATAGAGGGTGCTCCGATTCTCAATGGAATGGTATTCCCCGTCCAGCCAGAGCTCGATGCTCTCACGGCTGTCCCCGGAGCCCGTGAATTCGAACTCGAGCTCGGCAGCGGTGGTGAACCACCCCGAGGACCTCTCGTCATAAGAATTAATTATCACCGCCGATGCATCCGGATCGTGCAGGTCCACCCGGAACGTCTGCCACTTTATCGCTTCCCTGTTACCCGCCTCGTCCACCGAATAATAGAACAGTTCATTCGCTCCGTTGGGAGACTTTATCGGTCCTGTGTACTCGAGGAAATCCCCCTTCGTTCCCCATCGATAGTATGCTCTGAGACCGTCGTGTTCGAGCTCTATATGTGGTCGGGTCACATACCATCCCATCTCACCGTCCGGGGAGCGGTCGGGGACGGCGCTTGTGGAAGGAGGTTCGGTGTCCAGGACCACGGTGCACCAGACGTCATCCCTCTCGTATGCATTCCCCGCCGCGTCCATGGCCTGGAAAAAGATAAACTTGGTTCCGTCACCGGCGGGAACCTCCATTTGCAGGGTCTCGTTGTACGGCACCCACTCAGCCCAGTCCTTTCCGTCGAAACCGAACCTCATGAGCTCAACGCCGCTGGTGTTGTCACGTGCCCCCGTCTTCAACGAAAACGAGGATGTATTGCCGACCCTGTCTCCCGGAGCTGGTTCGATGGAAAGGGCCCAGGGAGGAGTCGGATCGTATGTGATGACCGAGCCGAAGGAGGGCGAGGTGTTGTTGGCCCTGTCGAGGACCCTGGCGAAGAGCTGCTGTATCCCTTCCCTGTCCGGAAGAGAATACTGGACCGTTCTATCCAGTGGGATCCATTCTGGGGACCAGTGTTCGGTGGGGGAGACGGATATGTGGGTGATGTTATCGATGTCCTCGCCGGCGCTCACTTCCAGGGTCACGTTACGGACCAACGTGAAGGGACCGCCCCCGTCTATTACCAGCCCGCACCCCTCCGGAGGTGTCCGGTCGAGCTCCACGCTAGTCCCGCTTTCAGCGACGTTCAGGAAAGGATCTTCCACACGTACGTATATATCCTGAACCCCCTCATGATCATCTAGCAGATGCCCGTAATAGAAGGAATCCTCCATCGGATCGCTGTTCCGCTCTACGGGAGGGTAACGGGCCGTGCTGCAGTTCACCCGGTCCGACCAGTTGAAGCCATCCCGGGATATGCTTATCCATTGAATGCCGCTGGTATCCACCGCTTGTACGAGGACCGTGACGTTCCGGTCGTTGACGAAATCCGGTCCCTCCAGCACCGACACATCCACGTTCGCCGGTGGAACCGTGTCCTTGAGGACGGTGACGTTCCAGGTCCCCTCCGCCTGGAATATGGAGGCGGCCCTGAACCGAACGGTGTTGTTCCCCTCGCGAAAATCGTGCTTCGATATGTTGATGACGCCGCGGTATGTTCGGCAGTCCTCCGAGAGGAATTCCACCCACTGCCCGTCGTTGACCCTGTATTCTGCGTTATCCAGAAGACTCCCCTGGGCGGCGTTCAGTTCCAGGTCGATGCCCACGTGCTGGGGGGATGTCATGTTGATCTTCACTGGCTGTGGGAAATGGGCCTTGAACCCGGGTGGGGACATCACCTTGTCGTACGTGGGCGAGAGGAGTCCGTCCCCCTGCAGCGACATGCCGTAATGCCATTCCCTGGAGCGCTCCATGGTCCGCACCGACCAGTTCAGGAATGCCTCGCCCATGCTCCTGCCCTCCGACAGCGGATCGTAGAAATCCCCGAAGTTCAGCATGGAGCCGGTCTTGGTGCTGCCGATGGTGGCCAGCCCCTTGCCGTAGAACATGTAGGTCCCGCCGAAGTTGTTGACGGCGTCGAAATCGGAGCCGCTGCAGCAGAAGAGGTTCATAAAGAGGGCCCCGGGAGGCGCGTTCCTGACACTGGAAACGCCAACCGATCCGCCCTGGGCGAAGTAATGGACCACAGGGGAGGAGTGAACGTGGACCTGGATGAACTCGTAATCGTCAACGAGTCGGTTGTCGACGTAATCGTCGCCCCGCGTCTCGTCGGGTGCGTTGACGAGCACCGGGTCCGGATACAGGGAGGATATGTTCCATTCGTACAGATTACCCCATGCGGACCAGTCGTCATCTATATAGAGAAGGGCCGAGTGGTTTGCACGCAGTTCGCCGGTGAAGTAATCGTGTACCTTGTCGAAGTAATTGCCCAGGAGAATAGTGGCAAGATCGCTTGTGATGACGGAGGGCTTGATGCGTGAGATCCAGATGTCCGCCTCGAGGCTCCCGCCGTGGTAATCCATCCTGCCGTCGCCGTCCCCGTCGTCCCATACGCCGTCGAGGTCCATGAAATAGAGGTCGCAGGGGAAGGAATCGTAGCTGCCGAAGGAGTCGTCCATCTCGAATACCATCTCCGGCAGATCGCCAACGAGGACAGCCCCGGTCATGCCGTTCGCGTGGGATGAGTTAAGGGTCTCCCTGAACGCATCCGCGGCCATGCCCGAGACCGAGTAAACGTCCATCCTATAGTCCCCAAGCACCGTCTTGTCGAATACGTATCCCTCGATGCTGTCCGCCACGGAAGGGATGAGATACAGCGTCTCCTCGACGTAGAGGTCCACGAGAGGCGGGTCACGGCGATGGGGGGGATTGAATCCCATGCCGGCGAGAAGGTCGTCGGACGAGAAGCGGAACGTGGCGGTGCCGCCGCTCTCGGATACAGGGGCGGTCCTAGCGACGGGCGAGGGATCGGGATTCGTGGTGACGGGCGTTTCATGCCAATCAGGGAAAGCGGAGGGTTCCGCGTCATCGTTTGTCTTTTGGATGGGTTCCACGGATTTATCGAGCGCTCGAGTTGGGGTACCGTCACGGTGGTCCGAAGCTGAAACGGGCAAAAGAAGTATGGGTGATGCCAACACGAGAACGAGCAGCACTGCTGTTAGTGTGCGTAGGGCAATGCGCCTCCTCTCCAAGGCCATGGTAGAGAGATGGCGGTCATTTTCCTTATATTTTTACTTCTTTTATTTTCGTACTTGAATGGTATTAAACGGACCTGTAGGATGTCATCGGAGCCCGGGAGAGAGGCGGTCTTCAATGCAACACATCTCCGAAGATGGCTATAACTAACTTCCGCAGTTCCGTCCGTTTTCGTGAAGACCGTAATCGTATTATTCGATCCAGTTCCTCTTCACCGATGGTCTTCCCGGTCGATCGAAGTTCCGAATGAAGTTCAACGAGATCATCAAGATATTTCCTCTTCGTTTCATCCGCTCTTCTATCGACATACGCCTCGGCCTTCATCAGGATCAAATGCTCCCATGTTGGAACGAATATTCCATCGACGATGCTGGAGGTCTTCTCCATATCTTCCAGTACTTCCGGTAAAATGAAATGATCCCCGCCCCCTTCGATGATCTCAACGGTAACGACCTTTCCTTCGAACGTGGCGTTCATCAGGATCGCCGCGCCGTCGGGATGCAATATTATATTGCAGTCGAACATCCCGGCAACCTCCTTCAGAAGGTCGATGTGCTCGGGGAATACCACCGGAAAGGTATGAATATCGATATCCTTGGTCATTCTCCGTGCCTTTCCGAGGAGCATCAGGCTGGCGGAGCTGCCGAGAACCAGAACCTTCAGGCCGCGGTCCCGGAACACCCGTGATAACTCCCGAAGGAATCGTCCGTGATACCCCGGGTCGATCATATTCCGGCAGCCTCCAGTTTCATCTTGTTCTCACCATAGTTCTTTCTCTTGTCGAGGATCCATTCCGGAAAGGATATTTCGACACGTTCCACACCGGCAACATCTCCATGGTCCGAGTAACCCAGGCTCTTCAATTTCCGGAGCAGCGAGCCGGTGACGGGGATCTCTCCAAGGATGCTTCTGCCTGCGGCCACCTCTCTGGGAAGGTAAACGCTCATAAGGAGGATGGCTGTATCGGCCCGCGACAATACGGGGATATCCACACTTCCACCCAGTACCGAAAAGGTGAGAACGTCCGTCGCTCCGAAGTCGTATTCGAAGGTGTCCATGGACGGTATCCGGATCCCGTGCCGAAGCACGGGGCAGACCATCTCCGGTACGTAATCTGCGTATTCATTGGCCGAGAGGCACAGGAATCCGTGCTCTTCCTCCAATACGGTCAATGCGCTATCGATGACCAGAAGATAGCGGTAATAGCTGTCGAGACCGGCCGCACGTATGGCGATACCCGGGTCTATAGCAACGTAGCGACCGCGTTCGATCCTCACGATAAGACCGTGCTCCTCGGCCGCTCGGACGAACTGCCATGCCATACCGTCGGAAACGGCCCCCGCCTTGATCGTGGCTATATCAACGATACCGGGCGGTTCGAGGGAGAGATATTGACTCATAACCCATTTTGGAGGAATGGACATGGATTCCGGGGGACATGGATGGAGCTTACGTATTGTTGGTATTGGGGCAGGCATAGGAATGTATAATTACTTAGTAGTTTATTAAGCTTATTAATACTTAACGAATGGTTAAGTATCGTATGGATGTGGATACGTTCCTCCAGTATCCCCCTGACCGGTGTGATGTGGAGGAACCTCGTGATGTTGTACCACGTTCCTCCCGACTGATAGGCAATGGCCATCCAGAAGGATTTGTCCCTCGTCTCGGTCGTCAGGTTCTTGTTTATAAGATTCCTCCTGACTGGAAAAGTTACTGAAATATTCGCAGGTGGGCTAAAATAACAAGACGCCATTTCAGGGAGGCGTTTTCCGCCCTCCGAACGTGATACAATGGGCCGCGTGATACTTGGAGAGATGTCGCTCAGGTGGTGTCCCACCTGCGACCTGCCGATAGTGGAGCAGAGGACGTGCTCGCTATGCGGTGGAGCCACCGATGTAGTGAAATACACGCCCCCGGGTGACGTCAGGCCCGCCTTCGAGGCCGATATCGAGCTGACGAGAAATATTATCGCTTCACAGTTCGGCCCCGAGGCATCCAGGGCGCTTCTGCCCCCCGGTATCCTCGTTGTTCTCAACAGCCTGCCTGCCCTCGATCGGATGGATGAGGTGATAGTGCGGGGAAGGGTTCTCGGTAATCTGAAATACGACATCGTCAAGCGCAGTTATTCTTTCATTCCACGCAACTACGGCCTGCACCTCCTCGAGGGGCATATCAGCAATGCTGTCATCGTGGTTGATGACGATGCCGTTCCCTTTATCGAGAAGGGCGCCAGCTGCCTGGCTCCCGGAATAACGAAGGTGATCGGGGAATTCGAGCATGGGAGCGAGGTCCTCGTCACGGACGGGCAGGGCAGGATACTGATGTCCGGGCAGGCGCAGTCATCCGCCTCGGAGATGAGGGACCAGCGCCGGGGCATGGCGGTGAAGAGCCGGCGCCGCAAGAAGGTCGAAAAATTACCGATCGTCGCTCCTTCGTCCACCGACGCCGGTCCAACCGGCTGGGATGCGGCCGTGAAGGCCAATGCCGACGTCCTCGAAAGTAAGGTGGAGAAAGCCAAGAGGTTCATTCAAAGGGTGATGCGGGAGACGCATCTTCCTGCGGCCGTCTCCTACAGCGGAGGAAAGGATTCCCTGGTCACTCTTTTACTGGTGATGGAAGCGGGGCTCAGACCCGACATCATGTTCATCGACACGGGCATCGAGTTGCCGGAGACCCTCGAGAACGTCGAACAGGTAGTGAGTGAATACGGGCTGAACCTCGTCACCATCGGCGCCGGCGACGGTTTCTTCAGGGCCCTTCGCTACTTCGGGCCTCCTTCCAAGGATTTCCGCTGGTGCTGCAAGATATGCAAGCTCGGCCCGGCCACGAGGCTCATCCGGGAGAGGTATCCCGAGGGCCTTCTTTCCTTTATCGGTCAGAGGCGCTACGAGTCCCGCCAGAGGATGGAGAAGGGGAACCGGTGGAAGAATCCCTGGGTGCCCAACCAGGAGGGCGTTTCCCCCATACAGGACTGGAACGCGCTCACCGTATGGCTGTACCTCTTCTCCAGGAAGGCGCCGTACAACAGGGCATACGAATGGGGCATGGAGAGGATCGGGTGCTGGCTGTGCCCGGCATCGGACATGGCGGATCTGCGAAGGATCCGGGAGATGTACGATGAGGCCGGAAGGTTCTTCGATTTTCTCTCGGGATGGGCCGGTCGGGAGGGTTATTCGGACGATTGGACGGACATGGGGCTCTGGAGGTGGAAGAAGTATCCCGGAACGGTCTTTCAGAAGCTGGAGAACGAAGGGCTTTCGGGGGACGACCTGCGACGCGAGCGAGTCTTGGAACGGGCGGAGACCGGGACCGTTGACGAGGCCATTGCGGTGGTGGATCAGAAGGCCGACGAGGACGGATATTCGATCGTCTGCAAGCTGGAAGAGGGCGTTCGGGAGGAAGAGGCGTACCGCCTGTTGCCTGTTCTGGGAGCCGTGTCCCGAGCCGGAAAAGGCGGGATCCGAGTGAAGCTCGTCGCTGGAGGCCTGATCTCGGTGGAGACGCGAAATTTTCGAATTCGCGCAAATGACCTCCGCCATGCCGAGCGCATCCTGGCCGATATTCGCGCCGTCGCCAAGCGTGGCATCCACTGCCTTGGCTGCGGGGTCTGCACCGGGCGATGCCCCACCGGCGCCCTTTCCATGGTCACATGCGAAGAGGGGGATCGGGTAGGACTGGACGAATCCCTTTGCACGTCCTGCCGCTCGTGCCTCGGTCCCTGTCCCGTGGAGAGTTTCTTGCCGAATAGGAGGCATGAACTTTAGCGTAGGACGGGCTTATCAGCTCCGGGGCCACATTGACTTTTTGCTGAATATCATTACCGAAAAATAGAATTATATCGAGAAGGTTAGGGTTGGTCATGGGCCTGATAGTGCTCAACATGGTGGCATCCCTATTCCGTTTCTTCACCAAGAAGAGCATAGCCCTGGTCTTCATTCTCTCCTTTGTGACCTTCATAATCGGAACCTTCGGCTTCAGGTATTACGAGAACGAGGGAATAAGGGAAGGGAACGAGATCATCATACATGATTTCATGGAGGGCCGCAACGTATCCAGAGCCGAGGCGGTCGAGAACGTATCGGGTGCACTTTCAGAGGAGTATGACTACCAGACGTCGTTCTACTGGACCTTCACGACGGTGACGACCGTGGGTTTCGGAGATTACTCTCCCTCGACGACGGAGGGGCGGATAGTCTATTACATCGTCGGCCTGATGGGCATTAGCGTTATAGGAATAATCATCGGGGAGCTGGGGTCTTATCTCATGGAGCTGAGTTTGATGAATATGAAGGGCCTGAAGAAATCGCATATGAAGAACCACGTGATAATCGTCGGATGGAACAGCGCCACCGAGATCGCCCACAAGGAGCTCACCACGAGGCGCATGAAGTGCGTCGTGATAGACGAGCACAAGGACTACATGGAGATGAAGGCAAAGGGCGTACATCTGGTCCCGGGCAATGCACTGGACGAGAGCGTTCTGTTGAAGGCGGGGATAAAGACGGCGAAGTCCCTGATACTGCCCCTGAAGACCGACGAGGTCACGGTGATGCTCAGCCTAAAGGCAAAAAGGCTCAACAAGGGCATACGCATCATCGCGGACATCAACGATCAGAAGAACCAGTCCATCGTACACGATGCGGGTGTCAACACCATGATCCCGAGCCAGATGATACGGGGGCTACTTCTGGCAAATGCCATCGAGGAGAACCTCGTGGTGGATTTCATAGTGGACATCTGCCAGGAGTACGAGGGCCTGGACATCTCCCAGTTCGTTATGGACAAGCCCACGAGGATAAGGGACATACCCATGGGTAAGGGACACAAGGTGATAACGGCGTATCACAGGGGTGAGGCCTTCCTCAACTTCAAACCCGACACCAAGCTGGACCGGGGCGACTGGGTGCTGACCCTCTCCTACAATGAAAGGAAGAAAAAGAAGAGGAAGTAGTGTAATTCGATCATTCCCGACATTCCATTCTCATTGAGCTTTCTCGATTCTCGGTTCCATACATAGGTTTTATCCCGAGCAGACGTAAAAAAAATCCGGTGTTCCCATGAACGTGATCCTGACCGCGGCCGCGGTATACGTGGTCCTTATGAACCTCGTGGCATTCTTCGCATACTGGGCCGACAAGTCAAAGGCCCGAAGGCAGGTCCGGCGCATACCCGAGAGAACGCTGCACCTCTTTGCGTTCCTGGGCGGCGTGTGGGGAGCTATTGCCGCCATGTTCCTCTTTCATCACAAGACCAAGAAGGGGAGCTTCTACGGGGTCACGATAGTGATCACCATACTGAACATCGGGTACGTGGCGGGATTCGTTTATCTGTATCTGTACCTGCTCTAGGGCACGCCGACCTCACGGTGGGCAAGGAAGGGGGATCGACGATACGGGAGCTGTCAAAATAGCTGTGTACGGCACCCTGAGAAAGGGCTGCGCGAACCATGTTTTCTTGCAGCGTGCGGAGCTGTTGGGCACCACTTCGATCGATGGGTGGGAAATGTATTCGAACGGTTTTTATCCGTATGCCGTGAAGGGTAACGGCAGCATCGTCGTCGAGGTTTACAGGGCGGATCGTGCATTGCTAGCGGAGATCGACCGCCTGGAAGGTTATCCCCGTCATTACTCGAGGACCAAGATAGAAACTCCTTTCGGAAGCTGCTGGCTGTACTTCACGGAATCCCTGCCCCCGGGCTGCTCACGCGTTCCCGGAGGCGATTGGACGAAGCGCCAACGGTAACTTTTCACTCCCACGCATGGCCCGGGTCGGGAACGAAGGTCATGCCCAGCCCGGCATGAAAGATGTACCTTACGAGCCATCCGCCGGGGACCTTCGCCCTCTTCAGCGGCTCGGTGACATCGATGGAGAATCCCTTTCCGTCCTGTTTGATGCTCTTTACGGTCTCCCAGCATACCTGTGCCATTTTCTATCACCTCTGTCATTTTCGATATTGCAGCGTGTATCGTTCGTATGATTGCAGCGCTATCCCGGTATATTCTCCGAACATGCGCATGGCCCGGGCCAGTTCAGAAACTGCAGCACAGCTCGCTTCTCACGACGTTGAACCTAGTCGCCGAGCCGTTCTCACTCCCCGTTTCGTACTCCTCGAGGGCCCTCTCGAGACCGGGCGACGGATTTACGATCCCGTCCAGTCCCACCTCCACCATCTTTAATATCTCTCCCTCGTGGTAATGCGGCCTCATGCACCCCAGTATCAGCTCCGTGTCCGGGAACATCTCCCTAGCGGTACCGATGACCTTCACCATGCCTTCCCAGCTCACCTTCTCGACGTTCTCGTATGCGGTCCCTTTAGTGGGTATGAGGGATAGGAGTACCAGTTTTTCTATTCCCGTCAAGTGTTTTTTCACGAGTCGAAATGCCTCGAACTCGTGGGATAATCTCCCACCAAGAAGGCCGATGGTGATATGGGGTATCACATCTTCGAAACCAACTACGTGGACCTTATAAAGAAAATCATCGGGATCCATGTAATGATCACCGTATACTTCACGAAACACTTCCGTTGTACCCACCACGTCGATACACACGTTCTCAATGCCCATGTCCTTCAATTCAAAGAGCCTGGGAAGGGACATATCTCCGGTGTGAACGTTGATCCTGAAACCCTCCGAGACCGCTTTTCGTATCTCATGCTCCAGGTGATGAAAGGGAATCTCGTGACCGGGATTGCATCCGCCGCTGAGGAGAAATCCCTTTTTTCCACCTGATCTCAGGTCTTCCAGGACCTGTCGGAACTTTTCCGGCGTCGAAACGTCCCTCATGCTCCTTAGATACTTCCCGCCACAGTGCTTGCACCGAAGAGAACAGCGGGTACCGGTGGCGGACAGGGTGGCATGCCCCCTTCCGGGGTAGTAGAGTGTCAATGATCTCTTTCGCCCCATCTCCTTCATGCATCATTCCCCGGCATTCTCTTCGCCGCACGTTCGCCTTCTGGCGAGCTCTATGTTGCCCGAGGTCACAACCAGTTCTCCCAGCGTCCGATCGAGGAGCGAGCGGGCAACGTCCCGCTTCCGCCTGATGTCCACCACCGCCTTGGGATAATGGAACCCGGAGATGAACTCGTACACCCCCTCCATGCGCCCGTAGAAGAATCGGGCCTTCTCCACGTCCCCGTCCTTGAGCCTTCCGAGCACGTATCTCCGTATCTCGCCCACCGCATCCCCCAGCCCCAGCAGGTACGGCCCCGGATCGACCCCGAGCTCCGCGTGGGTGGGTATGTTCCGGCCGTTCACCACGGCCCAGAAGGCGGCCGCCTCGCAGTATTCGGCAATGGCGCTGTCCACGTAGGGCGCATAGCATATTCGGGGATGGTCGCGCAGGTCGGAAAGAAGCCCTTCCACCGCCTCCCCGAGCCGGTCCATCTCCCCCTCGGTGGCCGACCCCAGGTGAATGCCGTTTATCACCTTCGAGCTGAGCTGGATGATCTTCCTGGTGGCGGCAAGGGCGGTTTCCCGTATGCCGGTCAGCTCGTCCAGCTCGGCGGTGATCGAGTCGGACAGTTCCCGGGGGATCATTGGTCCTTCGTTGCTATCATCTGTTATGCCGCTGCTTTCTGTCATCGTATCAATACCATTTTGCTATGTACATCGAGGTGCTTTCCTGGCTTTTCCATACTCCTTTGGAATCATTATTACATACACCTTTTGAGTGGAGTTCCTTCAGGCAACCTCCAACATTGACTTCGTTATGGAGAAAGTGCACCTTTTCCATAATGTGCAGTTTTTCCATCTGGATGCCCTTTCGATATCGAACATCATTATTTCCACCTAACATTTCGGGGGGCGCCAAGATACTAAATACGCGTTTTTCGAATACCCATCGAGTGAAATTCCTTCCAACGACCCCAAACATTGGCCTCGTCATGGGGAAAGTCCAACTTTTCAATTTTTTGGAGATTCTCCATATTCCCACCCCCGTGAAAATAGATCTGGACTTAAACATCCATACCAATATATGGCCGCTTTGGGATTTTGTCTTAGTAAACCTGGGAGGAATTCAAATTCGTCCGATAACGTAATATCGAATAATAACTCCATTGATCTGTTGATCTCATTTTCTGCACGGACCCGGACGTTTTCTAAAATTCCACCAACGTTATCATAATTTTCGGCATTCTTGATCAAATTCGATATGAAAGCGACTCTTGCCGCATCCAACTTTGCATGGTTAACAAGACGATATCGCTTTCTGTACCCTATTAAATAACTTGGGAAACTACGGATTCCGCTTTCAATCTCCCTTGTTCGTTCATTCGCTTCAAATCCTCGTAAATTGAAGGAACAAACCAATTGAGCGAAATCAATGATATCCTCAACAACATGGTTGATATCATATTCCTTATGAAAAAATCCGTTTTCCTGCATTATGCACTTGTTGAAGGCATCCATCAAATGAGAAAAATCGTCACCCATCAATTCGAATAAACAACCACAATCAAAAAGCTGTTTGATTCTCTGCAATTCTTTCCGACTTCCATATGAAACGCCGGTCGTGGTTGGGGCCAGTGCGACGAGTTTATCTCCCAGAAGTGAGGATACAGTTGGTACTCTTACGTTATTTTGACAATTCGGATTGTAAAAGGGAGAAACGATCGACCTCATTTCCTCAGCATAGTGAGTCTCTTGAAATACAACATCCAGCAAGATGCTCGTTTGATCTCCCGATACCTCGGAATTAAAATATATTTTAAAATGTGCTTTTGGGATCATATCGTGTCGATCTCCTTCCCGAACATCTTCTTCAAAATCAATGAAGTGATTGTTCGGTATCATGTTATTAAGAATATCTTTAATATCTTTCTTTGTACAATCCGAGGCAATGTCTACGTCGATGGATAATCTCCGAGGCTCAGGTAAGATCAGAAGTAGTGAAGTCCCTCCTTTGAAAATAAAATCGAGATCACTATCGACCAAATATGATACCAATTCCAAACAGTAAGCAGTTTTTTCTAACAGGATGGGATCTATATGATGTGCGTTGTGTTGCTGTAGTATCCATTCCCGAGTGATTGTATTGTCCCTAACGTTCATCTCCACCGCAAATCCCCTCCATTATTGATGCAATTATTTTATTTTCGTCTTGTCTATCCCTGTCCTGATCGATCCAAATGGGTAAATTTGTATGCTTCTGTATTTGGCTTAATAAATAATTAAATTCGCTTTTCATGTCACTTCGGTCCGAATATGATAATAATCGCTTGAAGTAGATGTTATACCCTTCCAGGCTGTTTCTCAATATTTTACCATACTCCGTGAGGGACAGATTGAGATAACCACGAGAAATGTTGAAATAGAGATCAAAAAGTAACTTTTCCAATGAAGAAGTACGGAATCCATCCACAGATATCGTGGCCGATTGTTTGCTTCGACTTCTTACGATTACGGGGAACTCCGTTAATTCCAGAAACTTCCCAAGCTCTTCCTTCTTGGGTTTGTAAAAATTCATGATCTCATTATCCATCAGAACCTCGTGGATCGCAATGGCGGATTCCGCCTCCGATTCAACGAATACTACGTGTCTTCCGATCATCAAATGACTCAGAGGCGAGATCTGCTCTGTGCTCCAGATGGTGAAATCCGTAAAGGGCAGTTCTTTATGTACAACCTCCGCTATCTTCGACATGCGCGTACTGATTATCGGTTTGAATTCTCTTTTCTCGAATGTCCTGTAGAGACCATGACCGGCATTATAAATTATCTTCTTTTGTGAAAGTTGATATAAGTACTCAATCGCAGTCTTTCTTGAAATTGTGGAATGTTCAGATATTACGTCATCGATAGATATGAATTTACGCTCCTTTACAAAGCCCAGTAGCCATCTTGGAACATTATTTACTGATGAAATGTGTTCAGATTGATTGTTGTTTTTCAATTATCTCAACCTCCTCCTCAGTCAATCCGTACAACCGATAGACAATCCGGTCGATCAACCTGTCCGTCGCTTCGATCCTCTTCAGCAAGGGAGTCAATTTCCGGACGGACGCATCGAACTCCTCCCGTATTTTCTCCTGGGGCGCCCTCCTCGTGATGTCCATTACCGTAATCTTCTTCTTGTTCCTTTTGAGAGCCTTGAGAAATTCATCCCAATCGGACTTGTGGTAATCTCTGATCTTCGTCTTAAGCGACATATCATCCGCTTTTATCCCTATCTCGCCTTCCAACCACTTCAGGAAACCACGAATTTCTTTCTGTTTCTCTTTGTTCATCTCGATCATCCGCTCCGCGAGATATGCGAGGAGGTCGTGGACCACGTCCGACTGTTCCGGTTCCTGTGAAAGGCGGTCGGAAATGAAGGAGAGTAGCGGTTCATGGTCGCCGGACGTGAGGAAGGTGGAGTAGAGGGACACGGCCTTGCCATTGAGTTCCTTTCGTAAGTGGGGAGGAGTGGTGAAGTAGATTTCTCGTAACGGTAATGCTTCTATTTCATATCCATTAACGTGATTATTCGTACTGGTTAAACGGAATCTAAATTCCATTAAATTTGAATTTAAGATAGCTAATAAGAAAAATATTTCATCCCCCGGTAATAAATAGCTAATGCTATCGAAAAAATGATTTTCTGGAGGGATTAATGTGGCTATTATGCGTCGCCAATTATCTAATGCAGCATTCCTTTGATATCCAAGTCTCCATGAATTTATATGTGCTTTTCTGGTGCGATCGGACACTCCTTGGTAATATTCATCAAGATTTAATCGATATTCTACTCCTTGCTTGGGTTTATTTAATAATTCATATCTTTGTACGACTCCACCTCTTAGAATTATAGGATATTTTAGATTATTTGTAAGATATTTTTTCATAGTAGTTTCATTAATCTCACCTTGATGTGATGTGAATTTTTCACCTAATTTTATTACTTTTTCAGAAAAAAATACTCGTTTACAAATATCCCATTCTTCATCCGACAATAATGGAATAGATAACGATTGGGGGTCCAATAATTTCAGATTCTCAAAATAATAATTGAATTGTTTCGATACTTCTTCAAACATTTTACCGGGATGAGTAATTACTACCGTGTCTTCATGGGGCGATACTTTTGTTAGAATGATTGTTGTGGTGGGCAGTTTCGCTTCGAAAAAAACTCGGTCATAAGGATTATCTTTTTGCGGAAAAGCTTCTATTTTATCGATTTGGAAATTATTATAAATCCACTTTCTTGTCCTAGTCGCCTGGTTATCTGCAAGAAGTGCCATAGGTATGATATATGAGAATTTTCCTTTTCTTTTTGTAAGATTTATTCCTTGAACGAGAAAAAGCCGATAGAGATTTAATTTTTTATCTGATGCTGGATAATAATAATTAGTCATTTTGAAGAATTTTTTATCTTTCGCAACAGAAAATCCCAATTCTTTATCAGCTAGAACATCATAGGGTGGATTACCAATTACAGCATCAAATCCTGAATTTTCCTTTATCGTCCCCTCCTCAAAGAACACCTCGGGGAACTCAATCTCCCAATGAAAAAAATATCTATTTCTCGATTCGGAGCGTGCGATTCTTGCCCTTGAATGTGCGAACTTTCGATCCCATTTCTTTGTATTTCCAAAATATGCTTCATTTACCAATTCTTGATACCATTTATTTGTCGTTTTGGAAAAATCTATGTCTATAAAACATAGTCCAGTATGCACATCTGCGAGTGATTTTACTCTTTGATATTCGTCAGATTTTCTAAGTTCGTTAAACAGTTTTTCCTTCTTCTTGAGATGCTCGATTGAATCGTCAGATAAATTTTCGATTTCATTTAGTTGGTTTATAATTTTCTCGACTAAACCTCTTGGTTTATCTAATTGTCCTATAATACCTTTTGGACGTTGTGTTGGGAGCCAGGCCAAATCCACTAACTTTGCTCCAATCAAACTATTTCCGCATTTCAACCTATGATCAAGGAAAGAAAGAGGCTTGTCCTTAGAAATACTCTTCAGCCACAATGCTACCTTCGCCAGTTCCACCGCCATGGGATTAAGGTCCACCCCGTAAACGCAGTGGCTCACTATCTCGCGCCGCAGCCAATCATCGGGGTATTCACCCTCCTCCATCATGCCTTTCTCGATGTCCCGATTTATCGCATCTCCGAGCACCATGGCGAGGAAATCCACCACCTCGACAAGAAAGTGACCGCTTCCCATGGCGGGATCGAGAACCTTTATCGACAGGACCGCATCCGAACACTTTTTGTCCTCCCCCTCTGCCTCTTTTATCTTCCTCTTTGCTACAGGCCAAACTGTGTTTTTCACTATGTATTTCACGATATATTCTGGTGTGTAATAGGAGCCGGTTGCTTTTCTCTCTCCTTTATTGGTCGTTAGATACAGATCACCCTCGACTATTAGGTCAAGATATTTTTTCCCTTGAAAATCCTTCTTTGGTGTCCATATCTCCTTACCCTTTTGCTTTACAGCCAACATTGGTTCTTCTGCCATCTTCAACTTATACTCCAGCAATCCTTCGTATATCGAACCCAGGTGCCTAATGTCCAATGAGGAATAATCGAAGAATCCTCTATCCAAGCCCAGAGGGCCTTTTGGACATGATAATAACAATATAGCATGGGATAGGGACATGTCGTTTATCTTGTATCTCGACAGGAACGAATATCTTTTTGTGTCGAAAAGACCGCCGTTATAACTCGGAATATACAGTTCGTCCCTGGGAATTCCCATAGCTTCCGTTCCCTTGTCGATGAACTTGAAGAGCGTCTGTAGTTTTCCCCAGTATTCCGCCTGGTATAGGGGAATATTTCCCCCATTTTCCAACTTGTTCCTGATATTCTTCTTCAGTGCGTCGAGAGAGTAATTGTTCCTGTAATTCGTGGAAGCGTTTGTCGCACCCCTTACGTCCAGAAGATCGTTGGCCTCGGCGAAATATATGAACAGCAAACGGTACAGTAGGATCATCGTGTTATCCTGAACCGATCTAAGCGTCTCTTCGGATTTCGACAGCTTGTTCTCTTTCCAGTCGATGAAACCCTCTGCCAATACCTTCATCGCCTTGTAAACGTTCTCCTGGATGTTCTCTCCTATTTCCTTGCTGTAATCAATGCTCCCCTTGTAAACCCGGTCTAGAAAACACAGGTTGTTTGTGTCCGGAAGGAACGCCTCCCGCTTGAAGAACAGGACGAAATACTTGAATGTCTCCATATCCTTGCTTTCGATAGTCTGAGCGAGATCGATCTGAAAGTAATAGTTACGGTAGCTGTTCTCCCGATAATAGATTCTCCACAATCTCCCATTTGTGAGAATTCCCCATTTGACTTCACTACGATGCAGGTATTCATCTATTTGACGGTTCGGGGTTCTTTTGTCTATTCCACCGCTTATGACATCCCTCTCATCTAACCTCACGCCCCATTGCTTTGCTTCGCATATACCTATTGCATTGTTGTAGAACCCCTCCGCTTGTTTAACTTGGGCCTCATTTGCGGATTCCACACTTGGAAATAGTCCGTAGTCGGGCCTTTTCGCGGTTCCCTTGATTGCACCTTCAATGGCAAAATGATGGTTAAGATATTTTAAAATGTGATCTAAAAATTCACTCCGCAACTGAGATTCATTTGCTTTGGAGAGCATGTTCTTTTTACCTTCATACAGACTCGATATTTGACCATACATTCCTTCGAGGTTTGTAAGTCCTTTCCATTCCGTATCGTCCTTTAGTTGGTGTTTTAGGAAGTGATTCGAGAAAAGACCCTTGTTCTCGATAGGATACAATGTAGCTTGCACGCTGGTCATCTCCATATGGAAGGACTTCAGATATTTGGTTCTTGATTATATATATGTTGATGCTTTTCAACCGGAGCTTTAGATATTAGAGTTTCCGAGGCCGTTCAAATTCGGCGTAAGTGGAGATTGGACTTTGGAGAGGGCGGACAAACTCCTTCTACATGCTTATTTTTCATTGCGAGCCCTTCTCTTTCGTATGAGTCAATATAACAAGGACCCAGCTATGAAGAGAACTACGGTCGATCCCAGGAGCAGTAGGATGAGCGTTAGGGTTCCCATCGATCCCTCCCTTTCGAGCTCTGCCTCGTACAGCTTGACCTCCGACAACGTTAACCAATCGTTATCCTCATCGCACTGATAAGTCATTCTGGCTTCGATAGTATCATTCACCTTGCATCTTCTCCCAGAGCCATATCTCGCCGTTATGATGCTTCCCGCGGGTATCCTGTGATCATCCGGCCCGTTCGTCCTTTTCCCATGGATGATCTCTATTCGATAATCCAGAAATCCCTTATCACCGGAAATATTCAGTATCCTGGCCGTCACCTCGTATTCGCTTATCTCGGATGGGGCTGCTCTCGTGATAGATATGCCGGGGGGCGTGACCAGAACG
Source organism: uncultured archaeon (assembly GCA_964423515.1). Classification (GTDB taxonomy): domain Archaea; phylum Thermoplasmatota; class Penumbrarchaeia; order JASLWR01; family JASLWR01; genus CAYRFL01. The sequence continues at coordinate 33,509 of CAYRFL010000013.1, read as the reverse complement.
GTGAAGACCAGAAATAACAGAATCATCTTCCAGTGGAGTTTTGTCATTCTTTCATCACCTCATTTGAATCCGGGAGGTATTATGAACACAGGAGGACGTTGTTCCATATAACTCGATTTCGGTAAGGTCGTCGAAATGTGGGCAGACGGTACTCTCCTTTCAAGTCCTTCCCGATGATAAGTATCGGAACTCTATCACGACATAATACTTTCGATCGCGTCCCACAGGTCCACATCCACCTCGATGACGTGCTCGAATTCCGGCACCTCGAAGCTGACTCGACCGTGCCTCAGCATGTGCAGGAACAGGCTGTGGGTTATCTCCACGTCCCGCCTGCAGTATTCGACCAGCTTCTCCATGTGTCCCTTCCTGGCCCATTCCACCGCCTTGAATCCATCCCCGTACTTCTCCATTCCGACGGTTTTCTTTCCTAGGTTGTTCAGGGCTATCTTTCTTCCGGTGGTCTCTCTCACGGAGTTGAATATATCCAGGGCGCATATGCGCCTTCTGTCGAATCCGGGGAATCCCTCCAGAACCTCCCAGTCGAAGTTGTGGAGGTTGAATCCCACCACCAGATGTGCGTCGTAGAGGTCCCGGAACAGGCGGTCCACGTCCTTCCCGTAATAGGTTGTGTATTCGCTCTTCGCCGTATCGTAGGTCACCGCCACGGATAGGCCCATGTCCCTCTTGTTGGCCCATCCGCCCACCTCGTGTGCGAGTCTCTCGGTCTCCAGGTCGAATATCAGGATTCCTTTATCCAGTAGCCCGGCGATACGGACATCGGACGGCCTCACCTTCGCTGCTTCGACGCACGTATCCTCTGACGCCTCCTCTGCCGAGGTAATCTCCTTCATGTCCCCGCCCTTTCCCGTGATAATGGGCGGCCCGGTCTCGAAGCTCATCTCTTCCTCCTCGTTTTTCTCCATCTCCCTGTTGATGTGCTCCAATATCCTCATGGCTCCCTTCCTGTGAAGGGGGCGGTTGTCGTTGCCGCACTTTGGGGATTGGATGCAGGCGGGACAGCCGTTCTCCTCCCTGCAGCTGCATTCCCTCAGCGAATGGAGGCTGGCGGTCATCCATTCCGCAACGGTCTCGAACCCGCGCCTGGCAAAGCCCATTCCACCCTCGATGCCGTCGTACACGAATATGGAGGGAAGTCCCGTATCCGGGTGCATCGCCGTGGAGAGGCCGCCCACGTCCCATCGGTCGCACATGGCGTACATCGGGAGAAGCGATATCAGATTGTGCTCGGCGCCGTGAAGCGAACCGGCAAAGTTCTCCGTTATGGATATCGGTTCCGGTGCGAATACCGTCTCCCAGGGGGCTCCCTCGAACTCATCGGCCAGAGCCTTTGCGAGATCCAGGGGAAGTGTGATCCATATCCCTTTGGTATCGAGGGTCTGTCTCGGAAGGGGTTCGTCGAAGGTCTTCTCGAGTACGGTTCTTCCCGCCGGTCCGGGCGTCCTCTCATAGTATCCGACCACCTCCTCCTCCAGCCTTATGTCCCCGAAGAGCATTTTTACACTGCCGTATCTCCTTCCCTCGATGGGCCTGACCGCCTTCACCTCCTTCTCCACCATGGGATGGGTGTGGTTGGGGGATCCGGTGGGAGCCGTTTGCACCGTGTGGGACAGAAGGTCCAGCCTCTCCACCACGTGGCTCTCTCCACGGTGCAGGTATATGGCGCCCGGGTGGCATTCGTGGAACACCCTGCTGCCGTCTATATCCCCCAGTATCTTTCCGTTCTCACCGGTTATTGTGAAGGAGAATCCCATGTTTCGCATGTCCACCCTGCGATGCGCCCTCTTGATGTCGGAGACCAGAAGCCCGGTTCCCGCTTCCGTTCTGAGCTTTCTCTGGCCTTTCAATCGAAGGATGGAGGTCAACGGGAACAGGGCCGTGCTCCCCACCTCGTCCTGCCGGATGGGCATCTCCACGGCCGCCGATAGAATGTGCGGTTCCAGTATGTGATGGTTGTCGGGATCGATTACGGCTCTCTCCCAGTTTGCTCCGAACAGCTCCCTGGCATGCTCCACAATATACTGGTCCAGCGCATCCCGTCCGGCTATAAGGGAGATGTAGGCATCGCTGTCCCCGGAGGTCCTGCCAACCCTTCCCGCCCGCTGCCAGGTGGAGACCATGGTGCCGGGGTATCCCAGGAGTATACAGCTGGAGAGGTGGCCGATATCGATGCCGAGCTCCAGGGCCGATGTCGACACTATTCCCAGGAGCTCTCCCGAGGCCATTCTCCTCTCGATGATGCGCCGGTCCTCTGCCAGATAGCCGGCCCTGTAAGATTCCACCTTGCTTCGCAATCCCGGCTCCAGCACCTCCCGGGTCCACTTTGCGATGAGCTCCGCCTGCTTGCGGGATTGTGTGAAGCAGATGGTCCTTATTCCAGCGCTGACGAACTTGGCCAGGAGGTTCCTGGCGGTGGTGCCTGGTGACGAGGAGAGATCCCTCCTGTCCTCGTCGGCCATGGGATTGATGAAGGTGAAGTGCTTGGCTGTGCTCGGTGCCGAGCTCTCCTCGAACACCTCGAAGTCCCGGTCCAGAAGCCTCCGGAGAAATTCTCCGGTTTGTGACATTGTGGCGGAGGTGCATATGACCTGCGGCCTCACGTTCATGGCGCCGAGTATCCTCCACAGCCTCCTGATGACGTTCCCCACGTTTGAGCCGAACACGCCCCTGTAGGTGTGGACCTCGTCCAGAACTACGTATCTCAGGCCCGAGAGGAACTTGTACCACCCGTCCCGGTTGGACAGTATGGACAGGTGAAGCATGTCGGGATTGGTGATGATGATGCCTCTTCCCCTCTCGCGTACGGCCCGGCGCATGTGGCCAGGAGTATCGCCGTCGTACACCGCCGCTAGCTCGGTCAATCCCATATCCAGCTGCTGCGCGAGCCCGGCAAGGCCCTTGAGCTGGTCACGGGCCAGGGCCTTCATGGGGAAAACGTAAAGGGCGGTCGTGCCGGGGTCACCAAGGAGACTGTTGGCGACACTGGTGTTGTACACGAGGGTCTTGCCGCTGGACGTTGGAGTGGAAACAGCAACATCTTTGCCGGCGAGAACCGCGGAAATGGCATCGAACTGATGAGCGTAGAGCTCTTTTATCCCCATCTCGCCGAAGGCCCGGAGGAGACGCTCGTCGATGGAGCCTTTCAGCCGTTGTACGGGTACGGTCTTTCCCTCGTTTCCCGGTATGCTCTCGATGTGCTTTATCTTGTTGATGAAGAACGGGTCCCTTACCAGCTCGTCGATGATGCCGAAACCCTTCGATAGCTTCCCTTGCATGGTCTGCAAATCTCCCTTCTATGCTAAGTATCTAACCCTTTTTGGGGTGGGAGATGGAGAATGTTGCCCTGGGGACCCAAGATAGATGGAACATTATCCCTTCCTCTCAGGTCGAGCGGGGCGAAGGGGATTTTCTTATTTCATCCACAGTCACATAGCGTGGGGAGCAGGCTTGTCCCGAGTTCTTGATTGACCTCGTAACTTTTTACGATGGGTCTAACAGCGAACATGCAGGAAGATGCAGAAGCGTTTGCGGAGCATGGGTTCCAGTACAAGCCAGCGGACCCACGTAAAAATTTTTTTCAGAGCGGAAATAGAACGAGGGAGTGAGATTCTTCTGGGATGGCACAGCCCTTCCGAGAAAGCCGGATAACCTTTCTTGGGTGGGAAGATCCTGCTCCTCTATGCTCCATCCCTCATCGAGCCACTCGTCATCCGATCCCCCCTCATCCCCTTCTCAGCCTGATCCCCTTCGGCAGGAACGTGCCCAGAAGTACCAGTATGCTAAAGCAGACTAGCGAAAAATAGAACACCGTGTCCGCCTCGAACCTCGGCCAGCCCAGGAGATGACGCAGAACGTTCAGAAGGATGAGAGCCATGACGAAGACCGTTGCCGATATAACCAGTATCACCGTGTTCTTCCGATTGAAGGGCCAATGCCTCCTTGGAACCGGGAACCTCAGTCCTATGGCGAACAGAAGTGCGAAAAGCACCAGGAATCCCAGTAATATCCAGTTCATCCAGTTCATTGCCATCAGTCCCATCTGAGCCTATCCCCGAACACGGGACCCCTCCCGTTACCGCGGTCCCCCGGCCCTTCTCTCTTCCTCCGTCCGCCTACGCCACCTCGTTCCCCTGCCCTTCTGCCGCCCCTTCGGGTGCCTCGATCCCCCTCCCTACTGCCACCCCTTCGGGTGCCTCGATCCCCCTCCCTTCTACCGCCTTTCCGCTTTCCTCTGTCCCGGGACCTTCCGGTCCCTTCTCGTTTTCCTCTGTCCCCCGGCCTTCTGCCGCCCCTACGCTTGCTTTCCTCTTTCCATCCCCCGTCATGGTGATCCCGTGACCGTTGCCGTCCATTGTCATCGTACTCTCGGTCCTCCGGCCACATCCCTCCCTCATCGTCGTTTTCCTCCTCCCATCCCTCGTCGTCTTCATCATCGCCATCATCGAACTCCTCCCCTTCGTCGTCGTCCTCGTAGACCCTCGCCCGCCCTCGTTCCCGTGTTTCGTTCTCGTCCCCTTCCGACTTTTCCACCTTCCCATCATCGCAGTTCTCGCTGCGGACCGAGCCCCTTTTCAGCTTCCTCTCGAAGCTGAGCTGGAGCTGTTCGTACTCATCGAGCATCTCCCTGCTCAGTGAAGGCTTCAGTATATCCGTGATATCGCGGAAGTCCTTCATCCCGATCTTCGTCTTTTGCCCGGTCTTCAGGTGCCGTCTCATTGCATTGGTGGCGCACTCGCGGCAGAGGTTCGCCACATCTGCCCCAGAATAACCCTTGGTGAGACCGGCCGCAACCTTCAGGTCGATATCCTTCGATGTCGGCTTCCCCTTGAGGTGTATCTTCAATATCTCCAACCTGCTGGGAAGGTCAGGCGGGGGCACGTAGATGACCTTGTCGAACCGGCCCGGTCGCAGCAACGCCGGATCGACGAGCTCGGGCTTGTTGGTGGCCCCGATGATGATTATCTCCGCGAACTCGTCCATACCGTCCATCTCGGAGAGCATTATGCTCAGAAGCCGCGGCGTAACGTCATCGGCGCTGTAAAAGTCCCTCCTCTTTGCGATGGCGTCGATCTCGTCGAGGAACAGGACGCACGGAGCCTTCTCACGGGCGATCCTGAAAAGGTCGTTGATGAGGTTCTCCGACTCACCGTACCACTTGGACATTATGTCCGAGCACTTGACCCCGATCATCTCCACCTTCAGCTCCGTGGCTATCACCCGCATCAGGAGGGTCTTTCCGCATCCCGGGGGCCCGAAGAGGATCATTCCCTTGGGCGGTTCCACCCCGAACTTCTTCGATATCTCCGGCTGGAGCAGGGGTCCGATCATGGAATCCTTTATCTCGTCCTTCACCTCGGTGAGGCCCCCCACCTTCTCGAAGGAGGTCTGCCTAAAGCCCATGAGGTCAGTTATCCTCGTCCCCACCTTCACCCCCGTCTTGTCCGCGTAGAACTCCGCGAAGAGACCTTTGAGGAGGAAGCAAAGGGATACGGCGAAGAGTATGGCCGGCAGTGCCAGCACGTAGACCATCACGGCGTCCCATCGCAGAAAGATTATCTCCGGTCCAAAGTCTGCCAGGAACATGCCTCCCAGGGTCGATAGCGTCAGTATGCCGAATGCGGTCAGGGAGTAATGGAAGATGACCCTGCTTTTTGGCATATCCTCCATCCTGCGCTTCAGGAAATAGACGGCCAGAACGATCACAACCCACATTATGATCTGTATGATGGGTACCATAGACGTCATGTGGCTCTGAACGAAGCTGCCCGTGGTCTGGAGGTCGATGTGACGGATGCCGGACACGGCGTCGAGGTACATATACGGTGTGAAACCGCTTCCTCCGGGGCTCCTCGAGAAGGTCACTATGCTGTCCTTCTCCGTGGCGTAGCTGCTGGCCATGAAGGACAGGTTCAGGAGGCTTCCCGTGGAAGTTAGGATGGCCATGAAGAGTCCCGAAACCACCGTCACGGTGATGCTCAGGTACAGCGAGAAAAGGAAGAGGGCCAGGATGGGTACGAGTATTGAAAGACCGAAGGTGGAGAGGAATACCATAAGGAGCGAAAGGTAGCCGAACTTCCAGTTAAAGAGAGATGCGATGGAGACCCCCAGGGCGAAGATCATGAAGAGCAGGCCGAACTGGGGTGATTGATACCCCGTGGAGCCGATGGCCACGAAGCTGATGAAGATGAGGGAAAGGTAAGGAAAACCATAGGCTATGGCTCCCGTTACCAGCGTGATCAAAAGGATCATCCACCAGGGATAGAATGGGCACCAGAAGGCGCCGAAGAACCCCAGCACGGCGAAGGCGGCGGCAGTCCCGATCCTCTTCTTCGCCTCGACGCTCTCGAACATCTTCTCATGTACCTTCTCCAGCGTTACAAGAAGTCTTTGCTGCAGGCTCTTTTCCTCGTTGCGAATAACCTTCTTCTTCTTGAGCTTTCCCTTCTGCCCGGTGCTCCAGTTTTTTCCCGCTCCATCTTCCTTCCCCTTGATCAACTGTGCTCGCTGCTTCTTTTTCTCCCGGTCCCGAAGCAGCAGGAACAGGCCGGGGAACATCAGGGCCACCGCCGCAAAGGATACCAGTACCCTGGTGGTGGGAAAGTCTTCGATCTTGTAGCCGGTGGAAACGTCCTCGAGGCCGTAGTTGATATAGATCTTACGGTTCGAGGAGGCATGATCCACTATCACAGTCACCGTCTTGGGCTCCGCCTCTTCCGCCGCTGCCGGATCGACGTGAATGGTATACATGCCGTCGGTCATGTTCGTGGGGGTCCAGAATATACCGTTGTCCGTACTGCCCCCTGCCGAATAACCAGCATTGTTATAGACCGAGACTTTTGCCTTCATGTACTGGCCGGTTATATTGTTGGACACGATCACGAATATGCCGGAATGGAACACCTTCGGGGGCTTCTCTACGGTGTACGAGTATTCCCTGGAGTCCAGGGGGGTCCAGTATTCGTCAAAGGCGGTGACGTGGAACTTGACCACTGTGTCACCGGGATAATCCCGGATATCCGTCACGAACTTGTAGTCGTTCTCCCGCTCCATGCTCACGGCGCTCGACTGCTCTTTGGCAAAGTCCGGCAGCAACACGGTAACGTTGATGTCGGCCCGTCGCACCCTTACGTCCGGCTCCCTTGAATCGATGGTGACGGTGACGTTCTCACCCTCCTTCGGGGATGTGGGTCCGAACATGAGGTCGAGGTTCTCCTCGAAGGACTTGTGGCGCCATGACAGCTGCGCCGCCACGTCGTAGTAGTGTTTTTTCGACTCCAGTTCCCTTACACCGTCGTATGCCGTTATCCAGAAAGTGACGTTGGTATTGGCCGCGAGTCCGTTCAGGGTGTGGGTCCTGGCGGTGGAGTTCACACGGTCCATGGGATAGGCGCCGGAAGCGGTATACTCGGAACCCCTTATGTCCACCCACAGGTTGGCGGATACGATGGCAGCTCCCGCAATGCTCTGCACTGTGACGTTGACCTCCTGGTATTCGTAGGGAACGGTGGGACTGAACTCGATCACCAGATTATCATCGAACCTGTCGCTGGAAAAGATGGCCCCATGGCTGCCTTCCGGGATCAGAACCAGAAGAGCGGAAGCTATGAGCGCAACGAGGATCGCCGTTATCATCGCCTTTTCTCTCATGTCAAACACGTCGTTTCAGGTACCTACCGCCACCTTCTGCCTGGATACCAGCAGCTTCTTGAGCTTGATGCGCTCCAGTATGCCGAGCCCCACGAAGCCCGCTATCATGTATTCTATGGGAAATACCGCGGGGGTGGCGGCGGCAGGCAGGCCGGTGGGTGTAGTGAGCGGAACAACAGTGGGGGATGCGGGGGTGGTTATGGGTATGGGATAGCCGCCGGGTGGAGGAGGCGGGGGCACGGGGGGAGGCGGCGGGGGCGGAGGCGGAGGTACGATCGCCCCTCTCAGAGTTGCGAGGACCCAGATATTTATCTGGGGTATATACACCTCGTATCGTTCCCCTCCCAGGTAGTACATGAGCCGCGGCACGCCGTAGGGATGGAGGCTCACCGAGCCCCGCAGGCTCGAGGATATGTTGTATGTAACCTCCATGCTCTCCCCTATCTCCAGCATGGATACGTTCCATTCAAGTATCGTTAAGTTCGCGACGCCCTCGTATATCGCAGCCGGAGGTATGGAGAATGAATCGTTATCGATATTGATCCCCTGGGCCACCACGTCCCTTATCATGGGCTCCCCGTCCTCGTCGTCGGGGTCGTATCCCGCCGTGTAGTTGCGGAACCTCTGCGCGATCCCGTCATAGATGGAGACGAGGTCCTCGGGCTCGTGGGCGATGAAGTATTCGCCGCCCGTTTTTCGGGCTATCCAGCGCAGCAGGTCCTCGTCGATCAGGGACGAGGTGTGGGCGTAGTACAGCCCTATGGTGTACACGGTTATGTTCAACCCTATGGTCTCGTTGATTACGTCCTGGGTAACGTTCGTATCCGCAGGATCGGGTTTGCCATCGGTAAGCAGTATGCATATCAGCGATTTGTTCTGGTCGCCGTGCTGGGCGAACTCCCGGTTCGTGAGCTCGATGGCGGCTCCGAAATTTGTCCGGTTCAGGTTGTCGAGCTTATCCAGGTCGCCCTTTATCCTTCCGTAGTCCGACGACAGGTGATGTCCTCTCATGAGCTCGGCCGTTTCCGCGAATCTGATGACGGCGGCCCTGTCGGGGGGGATGAGCTGGTCCACATAGCTCTTGGCGGCTTCTCGCCGCTTCCAGCCGCTGTCCGCGTGGTTCATGGAGTCCGAACAGTCTATGGTGAATACGACATCCTGTGAATTGAAGTCGATGGCGGGATTGCCCTCCCCCGATATGCCCAGCGTTACCGTGGTGTTGCGCGGTCCCCGATAGTCGCCGCTGTGCCATATCTCGTCCTTCGATACGGACTTGGAGACCGTGATATGGGGGGGCGAGTCGGGATCGATGCCGGTATCGTATCTCGTGGCTTTCATCTGATCGGCGCTCTCTTCGAAGCATTCGACCTCGCCGCATGTTGACCCTTTACTGCCTGCATTGCCGCAGCATTCCGTCCCATGCCCGTCGATTTCACAACCCTCCGCCTCGGCCCGGCTAATGCAAGCTGCGCGGGCCAGGATTCCGGCCAGTATCAGGATGGCAATGGATCCGATAATCGCGGCGGTTCGTTTCATGGGACCACTTGACTTCAATCGTAAAAATCGTCTTCCTCTATCCAGCCCCCCATCTCCTCCACATCCTCTGCAGCGACACGGTACTGCCCGTCCCTGGACCACTTCCTTCCTTTCTTGTCCGTTCCTTTTTTCTTTCCACCGCTCTTACGCACCTCATCACCTCCCTTCGAACCAACGCCCTCTCCCTCCTCCTCCACTTCCATCCACCCATCGTCGTCCAGTCCCGCCTCCAAGCTCCTTACGTCCATGCCGTCCTCCACCCATCCGCCTACCTTGTCCATCTCCTCGGCGGCCTCACGGTAACGTCCCCCTCCCGTTATTCCCCCGCTCTCCTTCCATCCGATCACACTCCCCCTCTTGGGAACTCCCCGCTCTCCTCTTCCTCCCTTCTCTCCTTTGTCCCCCGGTCCCCTGATGAGTGCGGCTCCATCCTCGTCGTCCTCGTCCTCGAACTCGGCTCCGCATTTCGGGCATACGTTATCCTCGGCCTTCAGGGCAGTGCCGCAGTCCGGGCATTCGAACTGTTCCTCCTCCTCGTCCGTTACATCCCCGTTCTCGAGGTCCTCCGTCATAATATTTATCCCCGGCTCTTTCATTCTACCCTTCCCGGATCTCTTTCCCCCCTTCCCTCGGTCCTTTCCCTTGACGGGAGCCGCCTTCACTCTCTTCTCATCCTTTTCGGCCTTCGGGTCCCCTCGTATCCATCTCCGGGCATGTCCGGTGCGGATCAATATGAAAACGACGATGATGAGGAACAGGAGCAGCAGTATGAACAGGATGAGCGGCAAGGCATCGGCGAAGCTGGAGAGGAACGGTTTGGGATTGTCCACCTCTATCACGCCAGTCCTGACCCTCTCGTTGCCGTACTCGTCCACCGCCTTTATCTGGTACGTGTGCTTCCCGTTGTCGCCGCTGTCGGTTGACCACATATACCAGAACTCGTTGGTAGCGTCGTCGTAGCCCATCTCCTTCCACCCCGTTCCCCCGATGTTGATATACATCCTCGACGCGTTTTCTGCGTTGTCCACCCGGAATTCGACGTTGTCATCGCCCTTCCTGGGAAGTCCGCCCATGTCCACGTCCGGACCCATGTTGTTGAATGAGACCCTGACCATCGCCGAGTTGCTGTTCCCCACGCGGTCCCTAACGGTGATCAGGATGATGTGATCGCCGTCCGGGTACTGCGTGGTATCGAGAGGGGTCTCATACAGCCCGGTGATGGGATTCACGTACACGCTTTTTGTGGATCCGTTGCCCACCGTCATATCGACCGAATGGACCGCTATCGCATCGTAGCAGTACACCTTTATCGTGTTCGTACCCGTCAGATGGTCTCCCCTTCCGGGATTCACGAAGGAGAGATGCGGCAGGGAATTGTCCACGTAGACGGTCAACTCCCGCTGGGTGATGTGCCCCGCCTCGTCGGAGGTCCTTATCTCAAGGGTATGCGGTCCGTCGGCGTACTCGGTGGTATCCAGAAGGGTCTGGCCGCCCAGAGCAATGCTGTTCCACCCGCTCCTGTCCAAGTTGTACTCGGCCCGGGTCTCGAAAGCATCAAGGGAGCTTACGTTGATCTCCGTGAGGCCCGTGATGTACTCGCCGCTCACAGGTTTCCGTATGCGGAGGGCGGGGGGATTCGAATCCACGTGGAACTGCACGTCGGCAAGGGTCACCGTATTGGCCGATCGATCGATGGCCGTTACCCTGACCTTGTAGCTTCCGTCCATCACACCTCCCAGTGGCTGGGTGAACTCGTAGTAGTTGCTGACGCTGTTGTGTATGGCGTCGACCGTTCTCTCATAGGGTGACCCGGAGAAAAGGGAGAGCGTGATCCTCTCGATGCCCAGCCTGTCCGTGGCTAGCACCTTGAGGGTCATCTGGTCCTCGAAGAACTGTCCCGGGCTGGGAACGTGAAGGATGCAGGTGGGCAGATTGTTGTCCACCGTCACGATGATAGTCTCGGAAACCTCGTGACCGATGGCGTCCCTTGCCCTGATGGCCACGGCGTGGATCCCGTCGTCGATCTCCGTGGTATCCCAGGGAACCCCTACATCGCGCCAGCCGGCCGAGTCCACGTTGTATTCGGTGGGTACGGGATATGAGTCCAGGTTCGTTATGTTCATGGTCACGCTCCCGTTCAGGATCATACCGCTCCTGGGACTGTTGATGACGAGCTTGGGCGGAGTGTTGTCGAGGTTGAAATTAACCGGTCCGTCGCTGCTGGCCTTCATGGAGCGGTCAATAGCCGTTGCCGTGATGCTCTGGATGCCGTCCTCCAGGATCACCGTGGTATCGGTCTCGAACTCGTAATAACCTGTCTGAGTATTGAAGGTGGCATTGATCTCCTTTCCGAACAGGTCCAGCACCACGCGGGAGATCCCAACATCGTCGTCGGCCTTCACCTTGAAGGTCACTACTCCCTCCATGTACTGGTTCTCCCTGGGCGTGTGTATCTCGCAGACGGGTGCCGAGTTGTCCACGAACACGGACATCGAGTAGGTGGTGACGTGGCCTGCAAGGTCGGTCGCACGGAGGACCACGGAATGAACGCCGTCGGCCAGTTCCGCAGTGTTCCAGAGGGCAGCGAAACGGGTGTAATCGAAGGAAGAATTGGGCGCGTCCTCAAGGAGACGGACCCATCCCTTGCCGTCCACGTTGAACTCGCACCTGCACAGGTCTGCGAAATTGTCCCTCACGTTGAGCGCGATGGGAATGGTACCCTCAACGTAGTCCCCGTCCGAGGGATCGTGTATGTCGAACTCCGGCCGGTTGTTGTCAACGTGGAACTGCCGCGGACCGATGCTGATCGACTTGCCCGACCTGTCCGTGATATCCACGGATATGAAATCGGATCCGTCGCCCCATATCTCCGTATCCACCACCACCTCGTAGCAGCTCGACTGGGTGTTGTAGGTCGCGGTGAGGTTCTGCGAGAACATATGCATCAGAACCGATTCGATACCCACCTCGTCCGTCCCGCTCACCTTGAAGACGAATGTGCCGCTCACGTACTCCCCGCTCGCAGGCGATATGATGTGCGCCTCCGGATCGTTGTTGTCAACGATGACCTTGATCCGGCCGGAGGTCTCGTGACCGGCAAGATCGGTTCCCTTGATATCGATAATGTGGTCCCCGTCCTCCATGGCCGTGGTGTTCCACGGCTCCGATACGTTGACCCATCCCGCTGAATCGACGTTGTAGAGAAGGGTCCGGAGGAAGGGCTCATCCGATACATGGATATCGAGCTGCACCTGGCCGGATACCACGTCGCCCTCCTTGGGGCTCCGTATGGAAATGGTCGGTGCGTTGTTGTCCACCCGAAAATCCACGGAAGCGGACAGGGTGATATTCCCGGCGAGGTCCTCGGCGCTGATGACCGCCGTGTAGTTGCCGTCGGCGACGGACGTGGTATCGAATATGCATTCGTAATAACCTGTCCCAGCGTTGTAGCTCATGGTGACGTTGAGAACCTCGTCGCCCGATCCCGTATCGTTGATGACCGCCTCCACCTTCCGAAGGCCAACCTCGTCCGAAGCGATGGCGCCGATGGTATATACGCCTCCGATGTACTGGTCCCGCGCCGGCAGGCTCAGCCTGCACTCGGGGTCGTGATTGTCCACAGTGACCGAAAGGAGCTCCGAGCTCTCGTGCCCCGCGCCGTCACTGGCCCTTATGCGGAGGGAATGGACCCCATCGGCGATGCTCGTTGTATTCCACAGTACGGAACTGTCCCGCCATCCGATGCTGTCCACGTTGTATTCAAGTGAATCCAGGAAAACCTCGTCCACCGTGATGTTCATAAGGACGTTCCCGCTCACTATCTGGCCGTCCCGGGGCTCGATAATGGACATGGAAGGGGCATTGTTGTCCACGTGGAACCTGCGCTGGGCCGAGACCCTCACATGATCCGCCCCGTCCCAGGCGTACCCTGTCGCCCGATACGTTCCGTCGGGCAGGTTCGAGGATGCCAGGGACATCTCGTAGAACCCCGTATCGGCATTGTAACCCAGACTGGAGTTCGACACCACCTCCGCTCCGGTATCATTTATAATGGTTATGTTAACGTGGTCTATTCCAATGGCATCCTTCGCCGTCACTCGAAACGGGTATATTCCCTCTATGTATTCATTCGATATGGGAGTCGATATGAGAGCCTCGCTTGGATTTGCGTTGTCGATGATGAAGCTCTTCTCCAGCGTGGATTCGGCACCGTAGGGGTCCTTGGCATTGAGATAAAGGGTATGCGCGCCGTCGGAGTACAGCGAGGTATCCATGGTGCCGCCGAACCTCGTTCCGGATATGAGGGTCATGTCGAACCAGGCGTTGGCGTCGACCCGAAAGCGCGGGTTCGCCGCCCCGTCCGGAATGCCGTCGGGATCTGTGATGTTGGTCACCAGGTCGTAGTTGCCTGATATGACGTCACCGTTCGCAAGGTTCTCCATGATGATGTCCACGTCGTTGAATATCTCGATGTTTCCCGATTGCGAGCCGATGTTGTTCGCCTCGTCGTAGGCGTTTACGGTGTATGTGTAGACACCGGAGACCAGGCCGGTGGCTATGGTGACGTTCTCAGACGTGTAAAAACCGTCGTACGCATATTCATCGTTGCCCCCTCCGTCGTCCCGCATGGGCACCTGGGAGGAGCCGCCTATATTGGATGCGTCGAGATATACGTGCCCCAGTCCCGTCTCCCCGTCGGAGCAGTTGGCAGACACGTAGATGGAATAACCGTCCTGGGCCCGATCGCGACCCGGGGGATAACTTGTGTTGACCGAGCTTACAGTGGGCTGTACATTGTCCAGCTTGATTGTGTATTGCGTCCCGTTCGTGTTGCCGGCCTTGTCGGTGGCCTCAACCAGGAAAACGATGTTCCCGGTATCGAGGCTGTTCACAGCGACGATCTCGGAGCCGTAGATGCTGTCCTCCGCCTTCCCGTCGGCGTGCATTCCGTCGTCGAACATGTTCACTTTAAGGGCGATGCCTATGGATGCGAAGTCCGTCTGCATGGAGCCGATCCCCCTTGGCTGTTCTATCCCCAGGTTCTCGGTACCGAAGGTCTGGATGACCTGGGATACGTCGTCGTATATCTCGTAGAGATCGGTGGAGGACGGGGCAAAGTAATACTTGCCGCCAACCGAGGAATTGGCTATGTGGTAGAGGTCGAACTCGGTGGTATACCTGTAGGAGTTCTCTTGAGGAGAAAGATAATTGCCTGCGGTAGCATTGGAGCCCTGGGGGTTGATCCCAAGGCCGATGGTGAATACGGGGATGCTGGCGTTGAGAAGGCCGGTCCGGGTTCTCTCGGGCTGTCCTCCGGTGAAGGTGATGGTGGTGCGTTGATTGAACGGATCGGTGTCCCTCTCCCTCTCTATGGACGGATAGGTTCTGACGGGAGAGTCCCAGACACATCCCCCGCTGACCGCCCAGGTCCGTCCGGAATCGCCGGCGGGCGAGCCTGGACAGTAGGTCTCGGAGCCCTCCTCGAATCCGTTCATTCCCACAGTATCGTCGCCGTCGGTCAGTGCTATGACCAATGGGACCGCATCGGCCCTGCGGTTGTTGATGCCGTACTGAATGGCTGTTCCCATGCTATCCCAGATGGGGGTGTTGCACCCGGGGGCGCCGTTCGTCCTGGTGAGGTGGATGCCGTCGTCGGCGGTTATGATGTACTTGGAGACGTTGCGTCCGGAGGAGGTGTAGGCCCCTCCCATGGGATCGTTGTAGGTGTCCGACATGAGAAGGAACGTGGAATACTGTTTCGGGTCCTCGAAGGGCCAACCGCCCTGCAGGTCGAAACCTATGACGGCACAGCGGTCGTCCTCGGCCAGACTGTCGATGAAGGTGGTGGCAGCGTACTCAAGATCGTCCCATCTCATACCTCCCGAGCCGTTGGCGCCCGCCATGGAGCCCGAATTGTCCAGCACCAGCACGACGTCCAGGGGCTTCCTCTCGATCTGCTGCTCGATGAGTATCTTGTAATCCAGCACCTTTGCGTTGACCCTGACCTGGTCCCCGTTCTTCACGGCGTTCTGACCCGCGGGAAGCATGGTGTCTATCTCGAGGATGGTGGGCTCGTACATGTCGACGTTGCATGAGGCCGTGACGTTGCGGAGATTGCCCTGTGTGTCCAGGGCATGGACGTATGCGGCCCTGTAGCCGCCTCCCGAGGTTACGTTGAAGGGCTCGGTTCCGTAAACGTCGTCATCCGGCGCCCCGTCGTTGTGGAATCCGTCATCGTGCATGGCGAGGCTGGCGCCACCGCCTATCATGGATGCGTCGCAGGTGACCGAGTCCAGCGAGGACACGCTTTCCACGACCTTTGCCGTTATGGTCACCTGGTCGTCCGGTTTCGCATGAAGCTGTCCCGCCGGATACAGCGTGGTGGCATTGGATATGGTCGGACCTCTGTTGTCGAACTTCACTGGTATTGAAACGATGTTGTCCGACACATCGCCCTTGGAGTCGTACCGTACTATGTGGGCCCCGTCGGCCCATCCGCTGGTATTGATCTCGTAGTACCAGCCCGGTCCTCCGGACATGGTGGCAATGAGAATCCCGTCAATTCTGAGCTCCACGGAATCGGCGTTGTTCGAGTCGCAGGTGAAGTTCACCGTGCCCGTGAGAATATCTCCCGAGCCGGGGCTGCTGGGGGTGACGGGATTGCCCTTTGCATTCGTTCCGAGAATATTGACTGTTGAAAATCCGCTGATCATCATCAGGAGGACCACGTATGTTACGAGAAACCGACCTTTTTTCGAAGGCATTTACACACCTCTTTTATTGGGTAAAATAATTTCCCTGTGAGAATAATGGATATAGGATTATTTTGCTACTCTTATTTATATAATGTCATACTATTTATGTCATGTGCATAGTTATTCGTTTTTTATATCATGGATTCAACTTTCTATATCATAAAGGTTTAATTCTTAAACTTTTCTACTAAAATCCCTCACTAATTAAACAAACCGTGCCTTGGGAGCCATTTTCTAATCCACGTTTTCAATGTTCTTCAACATCATTATCCGCGACCTGGAGATTCCCCGTTCTCGACCTGTTCTAGACATGAACCATTCGATTGGAATGGTAACAAAGGAGAAAAAATATATATCCATCAAATCAATAACAAAAACCCACAGTGCGCACGAGGGGAAACAATGGATCTCAGTTCCAGACAGAAGAAATACTTCGCAGTAGCGGCAGTGGCCCTTGTCGGGGTCGCAGCTCTTGGTCTTTATTACGCCACCCGATCCGGGGAAAAGGGCATCCCTCCGTATCACCCCACACTAGATCTTCCACAGGAGTACATGGTTCTGGTGGACGCACCGGAGAACGATGAGGACCGGATGTTCATTTCTTCTCTGTCCTCCATTGCCGTCCGTGAGAAATACCATCCCCTTTTCATCCTCGATGACGGCTCGCTGGATGAGCATCAGCTCTGGACCATCGAGCATTTCGAGGACTCGCTCAGGAATGCCCCCAAGCTGCTTTTCACGTCCAAGGATTCCACGTTCGAGAGCGTCAATGCCCAGGTAGATGGCGTGGTCAGGTACAACGTCACCCATGACGAGCTTGCCAGCTTCAGGGGATTTCAGGGAGTGATAGACGTGAATTCCTACGAGGAAGCGCTCTGGGCCGCTCCCGTGGCAAGAACGGAAGACAAGGTGATACGCCTGGGCCGCGTGACCTTTCACAGCCAGGAGGATGCCTGGGACCGCCTGAAAGCCCACGGCATACCGGCAAGATACATAGTGGTCACCAATCCCCACGACGGCTCCACGGACGCACTGGCCAACAATACAGAGTACTACGACGAGTACGATTCCCTGTTCCATACCCCCGACCTTTCATTGGTGGCAGCCCAGATGGCGGCATATCATCGCGGCTACGTTCTCACGGATGCGGTCCCTTCCACGGAGAAGGTGTACACCTTCGAGAATCCAAACTTCGACGATACCAACTACGAGCTGAACGCAAGAGCTACAGGATATTACAACGCTCTGAGGGACCTGGCAAGGAAGTACTATTTCCCATTGCCGGACGATGCCCAGATCGAGCTGTTCCGCGGCACGCCGGAATACGTCTGCATAGTGGGTAGCGCGGCCGCAGTTCCGCAGTTCCAGATACCGGGGAACGGCGACGGGGACGACCTGGTGAACTGCGACGTGATGTTCGGTTTTCTGGACGACGACAACACCCTTATGGACGCGGCGGTAGGCAGGGTGATCAATTACAACGTCCAGGGCGCCTCGAACCAGATAGCCAAGACCTACGCCTACGAGCGCATGGTCGATACGGTGACGGTGGACTACTCCGACGGGCCGAGACAGGTGAACTGGCGCAGGTACGGGGCCTCCTTCAGCGGTTACGACATCACCTACCAGAGGATGCAGGTATCCCCGGCGAGATGGGTGTGCAAGGACTACGAGGACGAGGGCCTCGATTACGAGTACTACGGGCCCGCACTGGTGGAGCAGGAGGTGACGGTCACCCCGGAGACGTCCATCGAGCCCGCCGTGCAGGCAAGCGGCTTTCTGGCTTACCGGGGCCACGGAAGCGATACGGGCGCCATGTACATGATAGCATACAAGATCAACCGCGACGAGAACGCCGTCCTTCGGGGAACCGAGGCCAGGGAGCTCTTCATTCCGCCCCAGGTGTCCTTCTTCGTATCGTGCATGAACGGCAAGATACACGGAAAGGACTTCGGGGACGACGCTCCCGACGTTCCCTACGACGAGCTGTTCAGCACCAGTTACATGTACGGCGGGGCCATCGCCCTGGGCGGGGCCACCGAGGTGAGCTACAGCAACATCGGACAGGACACGGATTCATACCCCGAGGAGTTCCTTCCGGGTATTATCAACCCCGAGTGGGGCGATGGGAACCACGAGTGGAACCGCAACGACGCATGGTTCGCCTTCTTCTGGGAGGGAATGCTCGACTCGGAGGAGACCCACGGGGCCATAGGAAAGGCCCTCCAGTGGGCGGAGAACCGCTATATCTCGTACCAGACCTCCCGGGGCATGCCGGTTACCCCCTTCGAATCCCACATGGCGGGAGAGGGGGACGGCGACACGGGGGAAGACCCCGCCGTCCACTGGAAGGAAGTCACCATGTTCGTCATCTACGGCGATCCCGCATTCACGCCGCAGAGCTGGGCACCGGGACAGAACAGCTACAACCCGTGGAAGAACGGTGTGAACGAGGGCGACGATCTCTGAAATGTCGGGATCCCCCTCCAAGGTGGTTTTCGGTTTTTCACTCGCCAGTATGATGCATCCTTACTTATAGGTAATCGGGAATGAACCAGTACCATTCTGAGGTTTAGGGACCGACACCTTCAAATCTATAACGGTACTGGAAAAAATTCATCACGGGGAAGTTATGCGATGTCGAAAAAGGGCAAACACGAGCCGTCACGCTATCGAGAGCTGATGCGCGATGCAAGGAAGGGCCGACGGAGGAAGGTGATAGGCCATGATATAGTTACTATCATCAATGATGCCAGAGCACTCTC
This sequence comes from uncultured archaeon, assembly GCA_964423515.1. Taxonomy (GTDB): domain Archaea; phylum Thermoplasmatota; class Penumbrarchaeia; order JASLWR01; family JASLWR01; genus CAYRFL01. The sequence goes on along the minus strand of CAYRFL010000013.1, from coordinate 14,785 downwards.
GGACCCGTACTATGCCGCCCTGGCCCTGTACCGCCTCTCGGACGACATGCGCCTTTCGCCGGGGGAGGCGGCAACCATCTCGGCGGAAGCATTGAAGCTGGCCGTTCAGGTGGACCGGCCCTGGAGACGTGCCGAGCTGCTATGCGAGATGGCGAGAAGGACCTCCGGATGGGGAAAGAAGCGCACGGAGGTCGATATCGGGGAGCGACGCAGCCGCCTTTACGGGAGGCTAGCGGACGCCATGCTCGCCATCGACGACGAAAAGGGTCTCTCGGATGCAATCTGCAACGGCGTCAGATACGTGCCCGGAAAGCATCTCGAAACCTTCCTGAAAAAGGCGCTCGGAAACACAGACCACGCCCAGGGCGATTCCAAGGCGGTCCTCAGAGCATGGGCGAGGCTTACCCCCGGGGAAAGAAAATCATCGCTCCCCCCTTCCCGGATAATATCATCATTGCGCGAAATACCGGACACCGAGATGAGGGCCCGTCTTCTGGGGTATCTCTATCATCAGCTGTTCAAGCTGGACGAGGCCGCCCTCTCCGGTGACATCCCGAAAACCTTTCACGAGGCCCTTTCCAGCGCCAGGTCCATGGAGGATGAGGGATCGCGCCTCGAAACCCTGCGCTATCTTTCGTCCATTTCGGAACGGGAACAGCTGGAGGATCTTGGTGGGTGCATCGGATCTTTTTCGCGCCCGGAGCTGGCCGCCCGTCTCTGTTCGGCGGCGGGCGGGCGCGCGGACAAGCTGTCCACCGGCACGGCAGTTGGTTGGTTCGAAAGGGGTGCAGGGCTGGCGGCGAGCATAGGATCGGCCGAGGAGCGGGCTTCCCTCAGGTTCATTCTGGCGGAGGGAATGAAACGCAGCGGTGCCGTGGATGCCGCCGAGGAAATATTCAGGATGGCACTTCGGGACTGCGACGACATTCCGGTGGGGATGGGGCGGCCAAGGATGGCGGACAGGGCGGCGAGGACGGCGGGGCGGCTGGAACTGGCTGTGGAAATGGGGCTCGCAGGGAGGGAGGCGGGATCCCCGAAGGTCTCTCCCGGGAAACCGCCGCTTCACAAGGTGGATGCGGAGGAAGATGTATCTCCGGAAGGGACGGATGGGAAGGTTGATGCCGGGCCTGCGGTGCCCACCGGGCCTAGCGATACAGAGTTATCCTTAACGCCCCCATCCCAAGATTCCGAATTACCGGTAACACCAAAATCTCAAGATACCGAATTATCGGTAATGGCCGAATCTCAAGTTTCGGAATTATCGGAGCCGGCCGGGTCTTTGGGAGCCGGGCATCGACACTCGTTGGGCCTTTACAACGTATACGACGGGGGACTCGGGCAGGCCCACCTTCGGGCGGTGGCACGTGCGGCTCCGCTGTGCTACGGATACGGGCTGGTCATGGTCCTCATCGATTTTCCCACGGGGAACGTCGAAGAACTGGTGGAGCGTGTGATCAGGGAAACCAACATCGGAAAGGGCGGGAGATACCTTCGTGAGATGGCGAAGGGAGGTCGGGTGATACTTGCGGGGGCAGGCGAGCTACTTGCCGGTTCGAACGGACCTGCGAATGATACCGGAGAGGTGAGAATAATCGTTGCGACCACATCGCATCCCGACACGGGAAAAGTGACGGAGCTTTCCGAGATTCAGGAACGGTTGGGAACGGATGGCTCATCCCTGTGCCTGGTCATGGGTCTTGGAAAGAAGGGTATTCCAGATTATTTTCTCAAGGGTGCGAGATATCACCTTGAGCTGACCGGTAAGAACGTGCCCCTGGAGACGTGCACGGTGATGGGCATACTCGCTGAGAGGCTCAGGGGCGTGGGGAGCGGATAGGGGGAATGGGTTGGCTTAATTATACGAGCCAATCATTGTCCTCATCCATCTCTTCTTCCAGTTCTTTCCTGTGAAGCATCCTGTTCCTCTTCTCTATCTTCATTATCGCAGCGAATAACATACCCAATCCGAGGAAGAAATAAAACAATAGTTCACAGAGATCGCCGTAATCCCACGCGAACCATAACACTTCCATCACGATATCTTCCTCCTCTTCCTCATCATCCCCCTCGTCTTCATCGATGTCAACACTATCGCCCCCGTAATAGAATCCCCTGTTGCCACCGGAAGAGTAGGATCCCGATCCGCCGCCCTTGGCTGCTGCGCACGGCAGGAGGACAATGATGGTAATAAGTGCAATAACAAGCACATAGGGAAAGTTACATTTCATTTGATGCACCCGGAAAGGCATTGCGCTGAGTTCTCAGTAAATATATTCCCTCCATGGATGAAATAACTATTGGAGGAATCGTATAATTTTTACAATTCCCGTGAATTTTCACCATTTACTTTCCTCGGGCAATCAGGTATCCAATATTATTCATTTTCACACCTCCCCGTGCTCCCTGCATAAAGTATTTATCCAATCACAACAATTTAAAATCGTTCACTTTTAGATACGAAAGCTCGCCACAAGGAAGCTGATACAAATGAAAGGTATTTTCGGGAATAGGTTTCTTGGACTGCTCATAACCATCGCACTATTGCTGGGCGGTATGCTGACGGTCGGTGGTTTCGCTGCCGGTCCGGTGTCGGCTAGCTCGGCGACGGTGTGGGGATACGTCTATGATAACGGAACGGGGGAGGTCTTAGATGACGTCGAGGTTTCTTTGTATAATTACGATACGGACCATGGATACGGGGATTATACGGATGCAAACGGCTATTATGAATTCGACAATCTCGGTGGAGGTGAATGGAGCTTACGGTTCAGAGATGATGAATATTACTATTTGAGGGAATACCTGACCATTGGGGTTAATGACAATATCCAATATGATGCCTATCTCGATCATTACGAATGCACCATCGTCGGAACGATATATGATCTTGATACCGATGAACCTATTGAGGATGCAGAAATCGGTTTATCCGGTGATAGCGACGATGGTGAAGATTATTACAAGTGGTTTGTTACTGGGGAGGACGGTAAGTATTACCATTATATTCCTCCTGGGGAATATGATCTTCGAGTTTACAGGGAGGGGTATTCGTACCAGGAACAGGATGTTGATATTGAGAATGGGGAAGAGCTCCAGTTCGACTTCTACATGGATCCCATGTCCTCGATATACGGGACGATCTACGACGCAGAAACACAGGAGGTGATCCAGGACTTGGTCGTTGGTCTGGATAAGGAAGGTTATTATTGGTGGTACGATTACGATTATTCTGATGAAAATGGGGAATATGCCCTCTATATGGAACCTGATACGTATACATTAAGGGTAAGGGAAGATGGGTACAAGGAAATTTCTGAAGGATTCACGATAGGAGAAGATGAACACATTCTGTACGACATCTACCTGGAGGAGGACCTGACAAGGCTGTATGGATACGTTTACAACCTCAGCTCCGGAGAGCCGCTCGAAGGAGTCTATGTTAGCTCAAACAACTGGGATACTTGGGACAGTGATTACACACATACCGACGAGGACGGCTACTACGAGCTCTATCCCGGTGCAGGGGAGGTCAGCCTTTCCGCTTCAGAGGAGGGTTACGAGTCGTATTACACCAGCATCGAGATGGAGGAAGACGTTCCCCAGGAACACAATATCGAGCTGGACCCATACTCCGCATACCTCTATGGCATGGTGACGGATTACGAGAGCAGCGATGGCTTATACGATGCAATGGTTACAGTGACAGGCAAGGACTTCTATGAATCCACCTATACCAACAGCGACGGGGAGTATTCCATGTACCTCGACGGTGGGGAGTACGAGGTCAAGGTCTCCGCACCCGGTCACAGCCCATTCGAGACAATGGTAACCATTGAGGACGGAACGGATTTCGAGCTGAACATAGAGCTCGGTCCATACAATACTGGTGTGTTCGGGTACGTCACAGATAGAGAAGGCACCCCGATCTTCAATGCTACCGTAACTGTTCAAGTATACTGGTTGGTGGACAATGATACCGTATGTCGTTTGGAGGACTACACAAGGACCGATGAGGAGGGATTCTACGAACTGATCCTTCCACCTAGCGAGGAAACGGGGACATACGATTTTACGGTCCAAGCCGACGGATATCAAACCTACAGCGACGAGTTGTGGGTAGAGCCCGATGAGATGACGCAGGTTGATGTTGTCCTGTATAGACAGCCAGGTACCGGATCTATATGGCTGTGGTTGTGGGAGCTTATCTTTGGGTAATTCATTTGGCTCTCATTTCTCTTTTGATTTGTTCGATCCCGATAAATACGGGGATATGCAAGTACGATGTCATGTTAGGTTTTAATTCCTGACCGTCTCATCAGAGCAATCTTTTTAAATCATCATCCCGATATAATTTGTCATTGCATTTGTATTCGGTCAGCAGGGGCGATTGAATGAAAAAGACGAATAGTAGTAACATTCTGCTTGGGATGATCGCGATCGCGGTCCTCATCATATCTGGAGCCAGTATCGTAGGTTCGGTGGAACCAGAAGATAACTTCCGAGCCTCGGGCATCATCCGGGGATATGTGAGCGATAGCGAAACGGGAGATATCATAATCGACGCAGAGATAGAATTGAATAACCTGGAAACGGACCATCATTACGTGGATTACTCGGATGATAACGGATCATACGAGTTCGATGGATTGATGGCGGGAGATTATGGGATCACGGCGTACAAGCGCGGTTACTATTCGTTTAGGGATAATATTGCCCTGGAGGAAGGCCAAACCCTGCATCTGGACATCTCCTTGAAACCGTACGAATGCTCCGTATCGGGATATCTATACGACCAGATCAGTGGAGATCCCATTGAAGAAGGAACAAGTGTACGCATTGAGGGGTATGACGAGAACGGCGATTATTATTCCAGTAATTACTATCCTGATCCAGACGCCTTTTACATCTTCGGCCTCCTTCCCGGGGATTACGAGTTGGATGCATCCGGTTATAAATATAATTCGGGGTACGAATCAGTAAGGATGTCTGATGGGGACCATGTCGAGCGGGATTTCCATCTCGAACCGATTTGTTCCATCTCGGGAGTGGTGTACAACGTTGAGACGGATGAACCCGTTTCCGAGATATTGGTCGAACTCCTTAGAAATGGCCCTATGGGTTTGGCATATATATATGATGAATACACCACAGATATATCGGGTTGTTTTCATTTTATTGTGGAACCCGATAGATACACTGTCAGAATCAGGGAGGATGGTTACAAACACTATCATGAAACATATTCAGTCGAGGAAGGGGACCATATCGATCACGACGTCTATCTGGAAGTGGACTATGCGGTTCTTTCTGGATACATACACGATAGTACAACGGGGGAAGCTGTCAAGAATGCAACTGTGTCGGTCTATAACTATGATAGCGGTTATGAAACATCGACGGTCACCGATGAGGATGGATATTATGTGACCTATCCGGGAAGCGGCGAATCTAGCATTACGGTGAGAAAGGAGGGTTACAAGGACGATTATGATACGGTCATCATGGAGGAGGATACTCCCCGGGAACTAGACTTCCGCTTGGAGCCCTACACCTCCACTATCTACGGAACGATCTACGACCAAGACACCTTGGAGACAGTAGGAGATGCCTACATACAGCTCAGTGGCGACGATTACTATGAAATTACCATGTCAGATGAAAATGGTGAATACCTCTTTTACCTGGATGGTGGGAAATATGATATATGGATTTCAGCGGAGGGTTATTCCACATACAAGGAGACCATAACAATCGAGGATGGGGTGGCTTATCAATTCGACGTAGAACTATCACCATACGATTCCACGGTTTTTGGATATATTACCGATGCGGATGGCAATCCAATAAGCGGAGCCTATGTAAGAATATCAAGTGACTATTACGATGATACATACTATCCGCTCAGGGACGGTTATTACGAATTTGTTCTTCCGCCCAGTGAAGAATCCGGCGAATACACGTTGCGGGTCACAGCGGACGGATATCGAGATCATGAAGAGTCGTTCTGGCTGGAACCCGGCGATGAGTTGCAGATCGACGTGGAGATGCAGGAGCAGTGGTCTCCCGGATCTGTATGGAGATGGATATGGGAGTTAATTTTTGGGTAGATGAAGTTAAGTCATCACGCAATATCTGGGGTATGCCGTCCCAAGCCCCCACCCAACTCCTGCGCTGGCCCCGCCGCTCCCCCGGGGCCTGCTCGGAGTTGTGGGAAAAATGTGATTATGAATGTATAATATGTAAATAAATATGATAAATAACAAAAATACTTTTATCCATCACTTGTTAATGCTATCATATCATCCCTCTTACTGTATCATTGGGAGACAAACACATGGAAATGAGAACCAACCGAAAGATAATGCTGAGTACTTTCATCATACTGATCCTCGCCGCGGCGTCGCTGGCCATGTTGGGTACGTCGGAGAGCAGGGACGGGGAGAACGACGGGACCGTTTTCGGGACCGTATACGATGCCGAAACGAAGGAAGCGATGGCCGACGTTCTTGTCATCATCTATGAAACCGGGATGGATTACTATTACGAGCAGAACACCGACGGGAACGGGTCGTACAGGTTCGAGGACCTTCCCAGGGTGGAATATGATATCCTTGTCTATCTGGACGGTTTTTATACGTACGAAGAACAGATCGACCTGATCTCCCTTGAGAGCGTCCAGCACGATATCTACCTGGAACCCTACGAATGCAAGGTCTTCGGTCATGTTTATGATTATAATACCTGGAAATCCATCGATGACGACGTCTACGTGCTGCTTGAGGGGTATGACGAGAACAACGACTGGTATTCATACAGGACCTTTATCGACAACGAAGGTTATTACGAGGTTTACTCGCCTCCCGGGGAATATTCCTTCAAGGCGGGCGGAGATCTATATCACGAGCATTCTGACAGGATCACGTTGGCCGATGGTGATGAGCTCCAAGAGGATATCTATCTCGTGCCATTCTGCTATATCACTGGATTTATCTACGACGTCGAGACGGATGAACCGGTAGAAGGAGCGGAGGTTCGCCTGAACCGGCAGTACTCCGGCGGGGCCTACGTCCACCTGAAAACGATCTATACCAATGAAACGGGGGAGTATTACTTTGCGGTGGAAACGGGCATTTACATAATCGAGGTTCACAAACCCGGCTACAAGAGTGACCGACATGAATATGTGGTTTTGGAGGAGGGTGTTTCCATGGCCTACGATTTCTATCTCGAGATCGATTATGGCGTTCTTTTCGGATATGCCTATGACGAGGAAACGGGGGAGGCCCTTGAAGGAGTAAACGTCGAGGTCTTCAACTGGGACTCCTGGGAGCGTTATAGCGTTTATACTGATGAGAACGGATACTACGAGTTATATCCCGGCCCGGGTGACGTTAACGTGAATGCCTATCTGGAGTCCTATAAGCCTTATTACGAGATGGTAACCATGGAGGAGGATGTTCCCCGGCAGCTGGATATCTTTCTCGAGCCCTACGAATCCACCATTTTCGGGAAGGTGACGGACGGATCGACCTCCGAACCCATCGAGGGCGTCTATGTTAGCCTTGACGGAAATGATGACTACCTGACCACATATACGGACGAGAACGGCACTTACCGGCTCTACATGGACGGGGGGGAGTACCGCTTTTCCATATCCGAGGAAGGTTATGACACCTACGAGGATACCATCGAGGTCGAAAGCGGGGAGGAAATCGAGTTGGACGTTACCCTTGCTCCCTACACTACCCGGGTGTTTGGCTACGTTACCGACGGGGACGGCGACCCGATAGAGTATGCCTACGTCAGGATAGAGAGCGAGGAATACTATTACGATTACAATTACGTGGACGACGACGGCTATTATGAGTTCGTGGTACCGCCTTCCGAGGATCAGGGGGAGTACACGCTATCCTATGCCGCCGACGGATACCAGGAATCCCAGGAAACGGTCTGGCTGGACGAGGGCGAGCAGCTACAGATTGACGTGACGCTGGAGGAGACCTGGTCCCCTGGTTCGATCTGGCGCTGGATATGGGAGATCATCTTCGGTTGAGGGTTTAGTGAGAAATCAATCCCATTCCGGCTCATTCCGTTCTTCCTCGTACTCCTCCACGGGGTAGACCTCTGCGAACTCTTCGCCTCCGCCTTTCTTTCGTGACAGAACAAGCCATATGATTATGATGAGCATGATGACCACTACTCCGATCATGAGATAGGTTGCGATGCCCGTGTCCGATCCGGACTGGTCATTTTCCTCACCTGTCGACTTGTCGTCAACGAGGATGCTCAGGTGATCCTTTTGCGGGTACCGTACCTCGTCGGTGCCGTCGAAGAATAGAAAAGAATAGCTGTGCTCACCAGCTTCCAGCGAGGTCTCGTACCAGTATTCCACCCCCGTCCCGGGTTCGCCCTTCTTCCGCTCCATGTCCACCTCGTTTCCGTCGATCTCGATACGTACCCATTCCGGCTCGTCACCGTCAGTATCCGTTATCACCACCGAGAATCTGAAGATGGTATCCGGGTCGCCCGATGACGGCTCCACGTCCCAATCATCGAGCTCGGGCGGGCTGTTCTTCCATTCCGACACCTCCGGTCCCGCATACATGCCCGTCTCCGGCAGCCTGACCTCGTGGGTGCCGTCGCTGCACAGGAAGTAATGTTCGTGGGTTCCCGCCACCAGGGGGCCGGACAGAGTAAACTCCCTTCCGGTCGGGCTCGTACCGTTACCAGGGGACATTGGCAGTGTCTCGCCGTCGAGGACCAGGTGGCAATAGGCAGCTTCGGTGCCCTCGGCATCGGAGTAGATTACGGTGAAAAGGAATTCTGTGCGGGTATCTCCCACCGTCGGCGTCATGGACGGGTCGGAAATAACTGGTGGAAGGTCGTCGGGGCTTACTGCGGGGCCCGTGATCTCCCCGGTTTCGGGGAATCGAACCAAGCTGCCGTTGCTCTCCAGGTAAAAGTAAAACTCGTGCTGCCCGGTGGATAGATTGGTCTCGTACTCCAGCACCGCGCCGGCGATCCAGTCTTCACCCGCTGGCACATCCAGCCCGCGGGCGGTCCCGTCGATGATGATCTCCGCCGTTCCGGGCTCGTCCCCCTCGATATCGGCACAGACGATGGAGTAGACAAAGAGGGTCTGGTCTGTCCCGGACGTTGGGGACACTTTCCCCTCCGTAAGGTTGGGGGGATCGTCCACCGGGGTCACGGTGACGTTCAGGCTGGTGCTGGCGTTGATCTCGCTCTTCCCGTCGCTGGCTAATAACGTTATCGTTTCCGTACCGGACCAGTGGTCGTCAGGTGTCAGAGTGACCTTTCCGCTTGAGATGGAAACGTCTATGTGATTTGCCCCCTCGTGGCCGTAGGTCAGCGGATCGCCGTTCGCATCCTCGAAGACGTCGTCGAGGTCCACGGAATCGTCGGTCTTATCCTCCTCCATAGTTATGTCCGGGGGCGGGGCCACCACCGTCGGCGGGTAGTTCCAGGACCATTCATCGAGCTCGCGTTCGCCTATCTTGTCGGGAGCTCCACCACCCGGTATCCACACCTCCTCCATGGCCACGAAGGAAGCTTCGGGCGAGTACCAGTACTGGGTATAGTTCTGCGGGTCCGACTCGTTCCATCTCCGCACTTTGTAGCATTCGAGTGTACCGGCTCCGACCGTGACGTTCTCCAACTTTGATATCCCGCACTTCAGGGAGAGGTCGTCCTCCTCCACATGGCTCTTGGGATCATCGTCGACGGTTTTGGTGATGTGCCTGGTCCTGTGAGTGTGGGCATCCCAACTTTTACCCGTCTCCAGGGGGAACTTGTAGTCCTTCCTCGGGGGTTGGTAGGTTTCAATGAGTTCCTTGACCATCGTCGTCTGGGGTGAGTCCATCTGGCTGGTGGAGATTTTCTCCATCTTTATAAGGGCCAGGTCCGCCGTGCGCAGGAAAAGTATACCCGAGAATGTGGTGCTGCCGGTATAGCCGTCCGCCTCGAAGGTCTCGGAGCCGGAAAAGCTCATCCGGTATGCCTCGTACTCGAATCCGCCCATGTTGATGTCCTGCACACTTTCAACCTTTATGGTTTCCGTCCCTTCCAGCTGTGTTCCCGGGGGCTTCTCGAGAGTATATGAGTAGGTCCACGAGGCTGAGAGGTCAAGCGTCGGTGCGGATGCGCTTCTGGTCGCTGCCGATCCCCGGACGCCGTCCGGTGCGAACGGGAACGGGAGAGCGGAGATCATTAAGGAAAATACCACGAATAAAAACAGAAAATCCACGTTGAGAAATCGGGAACCGGGTCGAGTCCTTGGTCCAATCCTGTTTTTTCCATCGTTACGGTTCATGGGAGCACCGATCCGGGCGATAGGGCGGGTTGTAAGATCCGGGAATACTACATTCGGGACGAGATATTTAAAATTATCAACCCAATGCCGGTGGCCCGGAGGAAATTCCGCCGGACGGAAGGGCGTAATCTCACATCTCCAGGGTCTCGTACTCCCGAAGGAAGTATTCCACTATGGGCCTTATTCTCGGTTCGTCGTATCTCTCGCAGATCTCGAAGAACTCCTGCGTGGAGCGATATTTTCGGTTCCAGTCGCCCCTCATTCTCTCCTTGATGGTATTCGCCACGTCCACTAGCTTTTCCATCTGCCCCCCGGAGAAAGCGAGATAGCAGCACGTGAGCTTCCCGGAGGCATCCGCGGTGGTGATGATCATGCCCAGATCGAGGTGATAGGTGCCAGACTTGGAGGGTCTGGTAGCCGGGTAGATGTTATGTATGTCACGGTAGAGGACCACATGTTTGCCGTGGTTCTTGCCGGCGGGGGACACAGTATGGTCGCCCCTGGGTGTGTAGGTCCTTGCGATCAGTCCAAACTCGTAGATGCGGAACCGAATGCTGTTGGTGAGGGAGGCAAAACCGATTATGAAGGACGATATGAGTATGAAGAAACCGGCAGCGGGTCTTACCAGAAGCACGCCGGAGGTTCCACTCAGCTCGACGATGAGATACGTGCTTACCGATACGATGAACAGAACGAGGCCGAGGATAATGTCCCTTGCGAAGGTAGGATAGGAATCGTACAGCTTGCGCCCCAGTTCCACTGGCGGTTCGAGAACGACCAAGGTAACACCCTTGATGCTTATGCGTAGAGAGTAAGGTAATTATGGATGTGCACTCTTATTAATGTATAACCCGGATTTTGGACAGATTGTGATATTATAGACTGAACTTTTCATTTTTAGGCGTGCGAACCCGAGCCCTGTGAACCAGGCAAAATCGAGGGCGCGCGAAATTTATATAACATTCGTCCTGGCCAGAGCCCCATAAATATGAAAACACAGGGTCGACCTGTATCGACCCGCGTAGCCGGGAGACCGGACCCACTTACCGTGACTTGTTTCATTTTTTAGTGGCGTGCGTGCGTTACTTGCGTCGTCCACGGGCACACTTGCCGAGGGTGCAGCGGCTATCTCTGATGCCACGGAGTCTGACCGCACACCTGCGGGCAGTCCAGGTGTGCCCGCAGGAAACAGGATGTTTCCGAGGGTACACCGAGGCGTAGTGTGCTCACGCCCGCACTACCTTGCCCATACGCCTGTGCTGGGTTTGAAATGAGCTCTCAATCCGGGCTCGAGCCTCTCCCGGACCGAGTGCAACAATGGCCTCACAACGATCCTGTGAATCTTTCTACCACGTCGGCGATCCTTCCCTCCCGATGCTTCTCCTTCCAGACCACTATGCCGGTCTCCATGACCTTTCCGCCCTTCGCCGAGACCAACTTTTTCATCTGTTTGATGGCCCGATTCCCGCCGGTCCAGTTGAAGGGCAGGGCCTTGGTGACGTACAGAAGGACCTTTCTACCCTTCAAGGACGGCGCCTTTTCTTTCAGGTATTTAACCATGACCGCCGAAAGAGAGAACGCTTCCACGGGGGAGCCGAAGACGAGGCAATCGTATTTGTCCAGGGATGGTACTGATAGGAACTCGATATCGCTCGATCCCGGCTTGAAGTCCTCGGGAAGCTTCAGCTTCTTCACTTTCGCCCTGTGTCCGTTTTCAGAGAAGGTCTTTTCCAGTCTCTTTGCCACCGATAGAGTGTTCCCGGTGTTGGAGTGTACGATGATGCCGATCTTCATGATGTGTTCCTCCACTCTTTTTATGTTACGTGATAGCACTCCGGGGAAGGATGGGCAGCACGATATTAATTATTTGCCCATGGAAGCCATTCAGTTCATTCTGTCGGGCAAGGGAAAAAACGTGGAGATGACATTGATAAAGAAAATTTTAGTTAACCAATAGTCAACTGAACACAAAAACGAAAAAACACACTCACCAAAAAAATAGAATCGAAATAACCATCCACAATCCCAACAGAGCCCACCCTGCCTCACATATATAAACAAAACGCCCCGCACTATTAAGTCGTCATTCTTTCCTTGCTCCCCTTGCGATCAACAACAGAACGAATGTCAATATCGCCAGCGCAACAACGATCGCGATAATCCCAAAAACCCAGGCACTGCTCCCGGCCTCGTCCTCTATCGTCTCGTGCTCTGCACTTTCCTTCTCGATATAGAATCCATCCACCACCGTTCTCTGTCCGCTCTTTACCTGTACGTGCTCGAAATGAAGCGTGCCGTTCAGATTTATCGATATCCGGGAATACCCGTACTCGTTCTCCATGTATGCGGTCCAGTCTCTGGGCGTTGCCGAATACTGGGGGGCTCCGGCACACCCGTCCACTATGTATATCGGAACGGAAGGATCTTCATAATGGGCCTGGTTGGTATCCGCTATTTCTCCGTACTGGTTCAGAGGATAGAAGCGCTCGTATATGTGCATGTGTCCGCTAAGCACTAGGTCCACATCGTACTGATCGAATAGCGGACACAGGTGTTCCTGCACATCCAGGTTGCCCTTTCCTCCCGAGGTGAACGGAGGCCTGTGGAACATGACGATATTCCACTTTAGACTGTCATCCTGTGAAACCTCCTCGAGATCGTCGACGAGCCATTCGTACTGTGGGCTGCCCGGTAGGAAGTCATTATCCGTATCGAGGCTGATTATGTGAGCGTTTCCGTAATCGTATGAATACCACAGCTCGTTCCCGGGAAATGCGAACTGCCCGAAATAATTGGGCACGGGCTCGGAGGTGTCATAGTCGTATTCGTGATTGCCGATGGACTCCATGAAGACGATATCCCGTGAGACGATGCTGAGCTTGTCGAACCACTTTTCCCAGACGTACTGCTGGTTCGGATCGTATATGTTGTCGCCGAGGAAGTGTATGAATTTATATCCGTCGTCGTTCTCCCGCATATCGTCCTGCATTGCCTGCATCACCATCTCCCACCCGCTGAGATCGGAGTTGTAATAGCCGGGATTCCGTGAATCCCCGAGAACGATGAAGCTGAAATCCTCGGGTCGGTCCGGCGCGGTCAAAAAGGTGAATGTCCCGCTCCAGCCGTCGGAAGAACCGCATCTGTAATGATACCCGGTATCAGGTTCCAGATCGCTGAGCCTCACCTGGTGAATGTACCCGTTGGCCCAGGACGGCCTGCTGGATTCCCCCTGTGCCGAGGATCCGAGGTTCCCGTCCGGACCGTATTCCACAACGGAATCCGCCGCTCTCTCCGTTTCCCACATCACCGTTATCTCGGAACGCGGATCCCCCTCCCAGCTAAGATGTATCCGGATAGGAGTAGAACCGTTCGTTTCCGAACCGGCCAGGGATGAAAAGGGCAACATGAGGATGAATACAACGATGGTTACGGCCATTACTCGATATGTCGGGATCATCGATTTCAGTTCTCCTGTACTTCGCTTGAACGGCATATGAGCACTTATTGTTTTGGGCATGTTGAACACTGGAAATTTCTATCGGGTCCGAGAGGAGGGGATTGATACGTTTTTCCATTACCTTACCTGTTTATCTTTTCCAGCTGCCCCTTTATCCTGGGGTGCTTGATATCGACGGTAAATTCGCTTTCAGATCCCGGGCGATCCTAGCGAGGTCCCTGTAAGACAGGTCCGAACTGCCGCTTATGAAAAGAAGTTCTTCTCCGTTCCCGCCCTTGAATGATAGTCCCTCGGGAGGAGGGCCCCGATTGGCACCCTTCGTTTCTATAAAGCGACTCTCCACCACCGCGATGTCCCTGATGTCGAGATCGGCGATTTTCTCGCTGCCGACGCTATATCGTATCCTGGCCCCGTCCATCAAGAGATGTCGTATCTTTCCCGCGCGATAGGCGCCGACGGAGACGAGGGCACCCAGTCCGAACAGTAATATTGCCAGGGGCAGAAAGAGAAAGCTGTCCTCCCAGAATATCAGCAGCGTGCACATGACCGCGCCGCCAATTATATGCAAGGCTATGACGGAGAGCAGTATCAGAACGAACCAGTTACGTTTGCGAATCTCGAACACGAAGGACCTCCGTTTTGAGGGGATGGTGCTTTTTTTGCAGACGGTCCGATTGCGTTTCATGTAGATATGTTTACCGTTGATCATTGGACTCATTAGGTTGACTTAAAGTTAACCATGGCGCTGAAACAAGAAACACCCTCACTCAAAAACATTTCTGGCAGAAAAAATACTCACGTCAAATCTTCATGGTCCGGCGCACCCGATCAGGTAGGCGAGTAGAGGGGAATGGGGGATAGCTATTGGGTGGGTGAACAAGGGGGAATGGACGCACATGGGCGTAGGTAGACGAACAAAGAGAGATGGATGGACCCGTTTAATTCCGCACTACCGTTCCGCCAATTACCTCAAATAAAATTTGGTTTAGCTCAGCCGT